>JBEICA010000252.1:0-5268 GCA_040373665.1 Burkholderiales bacterium
GCACCGCCGGATCGGTGTCGGCCAACGGCACCAGTTCCACCAGATGCCGGTAGCGCGGCGGAGTGAAGAAGTGCACGCCGCAGAAGCGCCGCCGCAGCGCCGGCGCCAGCCCGGCCGCCAGCGCCTCGACCGACAGGCCGGAGGTGTTGGTCGCCAGCACGGCGTGCGGTGACAGGGCCGGAGCGATGCGGGCGTACAAGGCCTGCTTCCAGTCCAGGCGTTCCGCGATGGCCTCGATCACCAGGTCGCATTCGCCCAGGCGCTCGAGATGGTGGTCGTAATCCAGCGGCGTGATGGCCCCGGCGAGCGCCGGCAGGGCCAGCGGCGCCGGATCCATCTTCGCCAGCCCCTCGATGGCGCGCGTCGACGCTGCCCCAGGCGGCCCGCCGGGCGCTGCGAGCTCGAACAGCAGGCACGCGATCCCGGCGTTGGCCAGATGGGCGGCGATCTGCGCGCCCATCACACCCGCGCCGAGCACGGCGGCCGTGCGGACGAACAAGGTGGGTTCGGCGGGCGTCATGGGCGCGCTCCTGCGGGCAACATCACCACGACAAGGTGTACTGGGCCGCGAAGATGTGCGCGGCGTTGTCGTAGTTGCCACGCAGGGTGCCCGCGCTGCTCACCGTGTGGTTGATCGACGCGGCCGCGAGCATCACGTAGGCGTAGGCAAAGTCAAGCCGGTGCATCGCGCTGAGGTCCCACCGTGCGCCGAGCGAGATCCAGGTTCGGTCGGAGTCGGGCTGATTCGCCGTGCGGTCCTCGGCACTGGCGACGGGCGCCTGATCCCACGCGAGCCCGCCGCGCAGCAGCCAGGCCTCGCTGAGCCGATGGTTGACCGCCGCGGAGATGCGCGTGGTGTCGCGGAACCTGAGGTCGAGGGGCGCGCTCGCCGCGCCCGTGGACGCGTTGCGTGGCACCAGTTGCTGGATCACACCCCACTGATAGAACGTGACGTCGCCGAGCAGTGCCCAACGGTCATTCACGTCATGCACGATGCTGAGCGCGGTCATGGCCGGCAGGGCCAGATCGGCGCGGATATCGAAGGTCTGCGCAGCGAACTCCGCGCCGCTCGCGAGCGTCACCCGCTGGCGGCCCGCGAGGTCGAGGTCGACCCGCGACCGGTAGCTGATTCCAAGACGCGTGGCAGGCGTGGGGCTGACGAGCACGCCGACGTTGTAGGCGAACGTGCTGTCCTCACCGGTGAGGCGGACCCGTCCCTCGGAAGGTCCGGGCAGAAGCGCCGAGCGCTCGATCTCCGCCTCGGCCCTGACGTAGTTCAGGCCGGCGCCGACGGAGACCCAATCCGCGAACTGGTAGGACACGGACGGATTGACGTTGATGACCTTCAAGTCGGTGAAGTCCGCCTGGAACCGCCCCCGCCAGCCCGCCTCGTAGTCGGTCTTGCTGCCGAACGGCGCGCTGATCCCGAGCCCGAAGCGCCAGGCGCCCGCCGGCAGCACCGCGAACAGCGTCGGGAGGAAGGTGTTCGGCGCGAAGTCCCCGCCGTTACCCCCGGTAAACGCGGCCGGCCCCGTCGAGCCGGTATCCGAGTACTTGAACGTCGGGTCCACGTAGTGCCCTGCGATCGACACCTGCCGCGTCTGCAGCCGGGACATGCCCGCCGGATTGAAGTAAACCGTGGTCGCATCCTCGCCGAGCGCAGCTGAACCGGCCAGCGCGTTGCCGATGGACGACGCTCCCTGATACGGCAGGAAGAACCCCGCCGCTCCTGCCTGTGCGCACCATGCTGCCAGCAGTGCCGGCACGACCCGTCGGCCGTATCGCTGAAGTCGTCTTTTTTTCATCGGTCTGCCTCCCAAGGGTGTTCTCGTTATGGAACCTCTTTCGTCACCACCGGCCGCGGCCGGCGATTCTCGTCCACGGCGACGTAGGTGAGCGTCGCCTCGGTGACCTTGACCACCGTCTGGGCCACGCCGCGCTCGGCGAACACCTCGACGTTGACCGTGATGGAAGTCCGCCCCACGCGGGCAACCTCGGCGTAGAAGCTCACCACGTCGCCCACCAGCACCGGCTGCTTGAACAGGAAGGAGTTGACCGCGATGGTGGCCACGCGCCCGCGCGCCAGCCGGAACGCCGGGATGCTGCCGGCGATGTCCACCTGGGCCATGATCCAGCCGCCGAAGATGTCACCGGTGGAGTTCACGTCGGAGGGCATGGGCACGACGCGCAGCACGGCTTCGCGCCCCGGGGGCAGCGGGAGGGAGGGTTCGGTTTCGGTGGGGCTCATGGCGGGATCGGCAGCGTCGTTGGGGATTCAGAGCATACCGGCGCGCCGCGCCGTGGGCAGCAGCGTGACCTCGGCGGGGGCGTGCGATTCACGGGGCTGGACGCGGCCGAGTTCCCGCGGGAAGTCATCCACCATGATGCAGGCGCGCTCCAGGCGGCGGTAGTCGTCCAGAAAGCGCGCATCGTCCGCGGACAGCAGTCCGCGCGCCTGGGCTGCCGCCTGGCGCTGCGTCTCGCTGTCGCCGGCGACGGCGCCGTCGCGCGCAGCCGTCGCCAGGACGGCGCGCAGCGCCTCGGCCCGTTCCACCCGGGACAGCGCGAGGTCCAGCCGCCCCACCGGATCGGTCTCGAGCGGTGGCGAGAACACGCCGCGGGTCAGCCGGTCACGCACCTCGCCGGGGGCGGAGAGCGCGCGTGCCACCTCGGTGCCGAGCCGGTCGGAAGGCGCACGACAGCGCTCCCCGACGGGCACCGCGGCGAGCCGGATCAGGGCCGCGGCCCAGCGGTTGGGCAGGTTGCGCGCCACCCCGACCAGCGCCTGCTCGGCGCGATGGCAGGCGTCCTCCAGCGCCCAGCGCACAACGGGGAGATCCGCCTCCGGCGCGCCATCGTCGTGGTATCGCTTGAGCACCGCCGAGGCCAGATACAGCTGACTCAACGCATCACCCAGGCGGGCCGACAGCTTCTCGCGCCGCTTCAGAGCCCCGCCCAGGGTCAGCAGCGCGACATCGGCGGTGAGGGCGAAGGCCGCCGACAGGCGGGACAGCTCACGCACGTGGCGCCGCGTCGCCGGAACGCCGGCTGCAGCGGCCCACCGTGCGCCGGTCAGTCCGTGGAACGCCGCGCGCAGGAAGTTGCCGGCCAGGAAGCGGGCGTGCCCCGACAGCGCCGCGTCGAAGTCGCGCGTGGCCGCCGCCCCGGCAGGCGCCCGGGCGGCGGCCATCTCCCGCTGCAGGAAGGGATGGCAGCGCAGCGCCCCCTGGCCGAAGATGATCAGGCTGCGCGTGAGAATGTTCGCCCCCTCGACCGTGATCGCGACCGGCACCTGCTGATAGGCCCGCCCGAGGTAGTTGCCGGGGCCGAGGCAGATGCCCTTGCCGCCGTGCACGTCCATGGCATCGTTGACCACCGACCGGCCACGCTCGGTGGCGTGGTACTTCATGATGGCCGACACCACCGCCGGCTTCTCGCCCTGGTCGATCGCCACGGTGGTGAAGGCCCGGGCCGAGTCGATGGTGTAGGTGTGGGCGGCGATGCGCGCCAGCGCCTCGTCCACGCCCTCCATGCGCACCAGCGGCGTGCGGAACTGCCGGCGGATGCGCGCGTAGGCGCCGCTGGTCCGGGCGGCCAGCTTCATCATGCCGGCACAGGACGAAGGCAGCGAGATCGCCCGTCCCGCCGCCAGGCACTCCATAAGCATGCGCCAGCCCTGCCCTGCCCGCGCCGGCCCGCCGATGATCCAGTCCACGGGGATGAACACCCCGCTGCCCGAGGTCGGCCCGTTCATGAAGGAGCCATTGAGCGGGATGTGGCGGCGCCCGATGACCACGCCCGGGTGGCGGGCCGGGATCAGTGCCAGGGTGATGCCACGCTCCACCGCACCGCCGAGCAGGCCTTCGGGGTCACGCAGGCGGAAGGCCAGGCCGAGCAGCGTCGCCACCGGCGCCAGCGTGATGTAGCGCTTCTCCCAGGTGAGGCGGATGCCGGTGACCTCACGCCCCTCGTGCAGGCCGCGGCAGACCACACCGACGTCGGGCAGCGAGGCGGCATCCGAGCCGGCCTCCGGCCCGGTGAGCGCGAAACAGGGCATCTCGTCGCCACGGGCCAGCCGCGGCAGGTAGTGGTCCTTCTGTCCCTCGGTGCCGTAGTGCAGGAGTAGTTCCGCAGGCCCAAGGGAGTTCGGCACCATGACCGACACCGTGGCCGTGGCGCTGCGCGTGGCCAGCCGCGCCACCACCTCGCTGTGCGCCAGGGCGGAGAATCCCAGTCCGCCGTAGCGCTTCGGAATGATGAGACCGAGAAAACCGCGCTCGCGGATGAAGCGCCAGACTTCCGGCGGCAGGTCCTCGAGTTCGTGCGACACCTGCCAGTCGTCGAGCATGGCGCACAGCTCGGTCACCGGACCGTCGAGAAAGGCCTGCTCCTCCGCGGACAGGGCTGGCCGGGGCAGGGACAACAACCGCCGCCAGTCTGGCCGGCCGCCGAACAGCGCCCCCTCCCACCACACCGTGCCAGCCTCGAGCGCCTCGCGTTCGGTGTCCGACATCGGCGGCAGCACCTTGCAGAAAACGCGCAAGGCCGGTGCCGTCACCAGCGCACGCCGCAGCGGGCCGACCAACACCACCGCGGCGAGCGCCGCGACCAGAATCCACAGGAAGGCCATGAGATCTCCTGGCAGGGAATCCGCGCGCCGCCCTCACGGGAGGCACTGCGACCTACGGGAGATCATGCGTCCCGCGCCGCCGGCGCGTCAACGCGCCGGCGGGGGGAAAAACATCAGAACAGTGCGGCGTCCAGGGCCAGCACGCTGGTCGCACCGCCGGTCACCTCACGGGCGAAGGCGTGGGCCAGCGGCATGACGTGCTCGGAGTGGTAGCGCGCCGTGGCCATCTTGGCGCGGTAGAAATCGTGGTCGGCGGCGCCGGCGTCGAGCTGACGCTTGGACACCAGTGCGGCCCGGCACATCTGCCAGCCGCCGGCCACCACCCCCCACAGCTTGAGGTAGGGCACCGCACCGGCCAGCGCCGCGCGGGCGTTCGCCGGATAGGTCTCCAGCAGCCAGTCGGTGGCCGCCTCCAGATGGCCGATCCCCTCGGCGAGGTTGCGCCGCATCAGCGACAGGCCGGGATGCTCGGAATGAACGGCGAGTTCGGCATCGAAGGCCTTCATGCGCGCGATCACGGCCTTGGCGGTCATGCCCTTCTCGAAGGCCAGCTTGCGCCCCACGAGATCGTTCGCCTGGATGCCCGTCGTGCCCTCGTAGATCGGGGTGATGCGGGCGTCGCGCAGGTACTGGGCGGC
>JBEICA010000010.1:0-31064 GCA_040373665.1 Burkholderiales bacterium
CAGTGCCATGAAGGTGAACAGCGCGCGCCAGGGAAAGAAGATGATGCGGAATTCGCGCGTGGAGTCCACCGTCATTTCGTTGTTGGTGAAGTACTGGTGATGCTGGCGTGTGTGCCGATCGTAAATCGCGCGCAGTGCCCAGACATCGATCAGGCGATGCATCACGTACTTGTGGATCCACCACTCGAACAGATTCGAGAACACGAACACCGGGACGACCAGCAGCCATTCCCAGGAGGGGGCCTCCATGCGCGAGAGGCTCCAGGCGATCACGGCGAGACCGACGATGTACATCACGCCCACATGGAGGAGGCCGTTGTAGGCGGGGCTTATCTGGGCCTGATATTCGGCGCGGAACTGCCGCTGGCGTTCGGACATCATGGGACACCTCGTCGGTCGGACTGGACTCGCGAGCACTGTACATCTGATATATCAGGCCCGCAAGCCGTTGGCTCTGCGGCAGACGCCGGATTCCCCCCATGCCTCGCATGCGCGAGGCTGACCTTCCGGAGGGTACGCGTGCCTCAGCCGCCAGCCCGCTTGGGCGCCAGACCCGCTTCAGTGAGGCATGCCATGACCTTGTCGCAGTGGTCTCCCTGCACCTCGATCACGCCGTCCTTTACCGTGCCGCCCGAACCGCAGGCTGCGCGCAACCGCTTTGCCAGTGCCGTCAAATCCTCCTCACCGAGCGGCAGCCCCCGGATGACGGTGACGCAGCGCCCACCGCGGCCTTTGGTTTCGCGGAACACGCGTACCTGACCCGGTGGAGGGACATGCCGCGAGCGATTGCAGACGCACTCGGCCACGGGCCGGCGACATCCCGGACAGGCGCGGCCTGACCCGGTGGAGTACACCAGCCCGCCACCGTCGGGGGCCTTCACCTCACGCCGCCCCGCCATCAGGATCGAATGATGTGATGACTGCCACGCAGCGGCCAGCGGTGCACGCAGAGCTCACGCGACAGGCGCAGGGGGGGCAGTGCCATCGACATCGACATCGACATCGGCAGCCGCGGCGCGGGTGAAGCGCTCGATGTTGTCCAGAAGAGCATCCAGAGCTTCACCCGCGGCGGTCGGATCACCGTCGGCGATGGCCCGTGCCACCGCGGCATGCAGGCGCGCCGCCTCCGGCATGTCAGCGGTCTGGCGGTGATGGTGGTACCAGAAACGGCGTGCGAGCGATTGGAGGTTGGCCAGGGCGGACGCGGCGAATTCATTGCGTGCCGCCTCCAGGCAGAGGTCGTTGAAGGCTTTGTCGGTGCGCATGAAGACGACATCGTCATTGCCGGCGGCAGCCTTTTCGAAGCCCAGCGCGAGCTCCCTGAACCTGGCCCGTTGCACGTCATTCGATCGCTGCGCGGCACTGCGCGCCACCAGACGCTCGACCTCGCGCCGCAGTTCGAGCAGGCGCAACTGCGCTTCCGGGTCGATCTCGGCCACGACGATACCCTTCCGCGGCAGGATACGGATGAGCTTCTCGCGCGCGAGCCGCTGCAGAGCCTCCCGGATCGGCGTGCGTCCGATGCCGACGCGGTCGGACAGAAGGGGTTTCGGTGACGACCATGCCGGGCGCCAGCTCAAGGCGGACGATCATCTCCTCGAGCGCGCTGTAGGCCAGATCGGTGAGCGGTGGCGTCGTTGCTGAGGCGGACGGGGCGCCCTGGTCTCGATTGACGATGGTCAACTCCCTGCGGCGGCGAAGCGGATGCTGCGGTGTTGCAGCATAGCTCCGCCGCGGTCAGGGCGGAACGCGACCCGGCTGTCCCGGAGTTTTTGCCGGCCTGGCATGTCAGAGACCCGCGGGTCCACGAAGGGACTGACCGTTCCGCCCATTCCCGCGCTGCAGAGGTGTGCGGCCAGGCTCAGTCCTCGTCGCGAGGGCGGCTCGTCTTCATGTAGGCATGTATCTCCTCGAGACTGACCGTCCCGCTCTTGTCGGTGTCGATGGCCTCGAAGTTCCTGGCGACGCGCGGCATGGCCGCAGCTTCGGTGCGATCGAGCGTACCGTCCTTGTCGGTGTCTGCCTTCTGGAAGGCGGCCATGCCTTTGCGGTGCATCTTCCGACCCTTGCCGTGCATGCCCTTCATGCCGGCGGTCAGTTCGGCCTGCGACACGGATCCGTCCTTGTCGGTGTCCAGACGGTCGAAATTCTTCGCTACGTGGGGCAGGGCCTTCGCCTCCTCAGGATCAAGGCTACCATTGCCGTTCTTGTCGGCCGCCTTGAACTTTTCCGCCATGTGTTCGCGGTGATCGTCGTCGTCGGAATGGTGGTTGGCGAAAGCGGTGCCGCCACAGAGGGCGAAACAGAGTGCTGCCAGAGCGGTAGAGCGGAACATCTTCATGGAATCCTCCATCGGGTGTCGGCCGGTGATCCTCCCGCTCGCCCGTGCATGTCCTCGGGTGGAAACGGAATCTCGTCGGCATGGGCACATGCGTCCGGAACGGATGCTGTGCACAGTCGTGAGACAGCGGGTCATCGCAGACGGTTCGTGCCCTGGCGGGATCACGTCAGCGGGCCGAAGTGGACCCGCGTGTCGTACTCGAATACGACGTGGCCATTTGCGTCAGCGGTACTCTCGAACAGAGCGCGCAACTGCGCCATGAGGCGTGCCCGGGCGTGCCCGCTCTTGGGGACGTAGGACTGAGAGTCATGGCGGGCGACCAGCAGCGACCAGTCGAGCGCCTGGGCGTTGTCGAGGATCACGGTCTCGAAACCTGCGGGCCCGAAGAAGCCCGTCAGCACGTCGACGGTGATGTTTCGATGGACCACCTTCAGATACTCCGGGCAGTGATCCACCAGAAGGGCCTCGTAACCGCGCAGGAAGGCGGTGGACGCAAGGCGACGGTCGTTCCACACCAGGACGGCGTGGCCTCCGGGTCGCAGGATGCGAGCGAACTCGGTGCGCACCCGCCCCCGATCGAACCAGTGGAACGCCTGCGCGGCGGTGACCATGTCGACGCTCGCGGTCGCCAGTCCCGTTGACTCGGCGGTCGCGGCCACACTTGTGAATCCTGCGCGGTTTCCAAGGCTGGCCTCGGCCGCCTCGCGCATCTCCCGATTGGGCTCGACCGCGAACACACGGTGACCGCGATCGAGCATCAAGCGCGTCATGATACCGGTGCCCGACCCGGCGTCGGCGATGACACCGGGCGTCGGGAGCCTGCAGCGTTCCGCAAGCAACTGCGGCAGGATGGCCGGATATCCCGGCCGTGCGCGAACGTAGTCGGATACGCGATCGCTGAAGCGTTCGGTTGGTGAGGAATGTTGCACGGCGGCGAAAACTCTCGTTGACACGCTTCTTGGGGCCCTTCTAGGATACGCTGCGCTTCCCCGGTGAGGGAGGGACACCCGCCGAGCCCGGGGCACGGAATGATCCGTGACACAACCGGGACAGGCGGGTCGGAAAGTCGGGAGGAGTGATGCCGCACTGGTGGAAGCGGGCGCTCGCAATGATCGCCGCGCTGGGTGTTTCGATGCCGGTCCTTTCGCAGGAGACCATCAAGATCGGTCTCGTGAACGAAACCACCGGCCCGAATGCAGAGGCGGGGAGCTATACCGTCAACGGCGCGCGCCTTGCCCTCGACGAGATCAACGCCGCCGGTGGCGTGCTCGGCCGCAAACTCGAGTTGAAGCTCGAGGACAATCAGAGCACCAATCCGGGCACCGCGCTGGCTTTCTCGAAGCTGTTCGCCGAGAAAGGCATCGTGGCCATCATCGGCCCGATCCGGAGCACCCAGACGCAGGCGGCCTCCCCGACCATCGCCAAGGCCGGCATTCCGACCATGATCGGAGGCACGGACCCGAGCCTGACCAAGGTCAACAACCGCTGGCTGTTCCGAGGTCGTCCCAATGACGCGTTCTCCTCCCGCGTCATCGCCGAATTCGGCGTGAACTCGTTGAAAAAGTCCAAGTGGGCCATTGTCCACTCCACGGATGCGTTCGGGTCGGGAGGCATGAATGCCCTGACCGCCGCGCTCAAGGGGCTTGGTGTGACCCCGGTACTGGTGCAGGGCTACACCAACAACTCCCAGGACTTCACACCAGTCGTGCTGGCCATCAAGAAGGCCGGTGCGGACATCATCGCCACCTACATGACCAACTCGCCCGACGTCGGGATCTTCGCGAAGCAATTGCGCCAGCTTGGCGTTTCGGCGGAGTGGGTCGGTTCGGCCTCCGTGGTGACCGACACCGCCATGAAGCTGGCCGGTCCGGCGCTTCACGGCGTGTACGGAATCGCCGACTTCACACCCGACTCGAGCCCGGAAGCCAGGAGCTACACGGCGAAGTACCGGGAGCGTTACAAGCTCGACCCGGACGTCTACTCGAGCTGGGCCTACGATGCGATGAAGCTGCTTGCCCTGGCGATCGGCAACGCCAAGGGCTCGCAGCCCGAAGCCATCCGTACCGCCATCGTAGGAATCAAGGGCTGGAAGGGTGTCGAGGGCACCTACAATTTCGACCAGGCGGGAGACGGGCTGCGCGGTTACAACGTGGTGCGCAACGACGGCGGCCGCGTCGTCTTCATCAAGCACATCGATTTCAAGGAGTAGGCGGAGTGCCCGGTGGTCCGGGAATCCGTCGGGTGGTCTAAGAGGGGGAGGAGGGCACGCCACCGGGTCGGATTGCCGGCCCGGTGGCGGAGACCCTGTGTCGGAGGGGCCTCGAAGGACGGCTGGGCGCGTCCACGGTCCAGGGCTGATCTCCCGGGCGTGTCACTGACGCAGGCGGCTCCAGGTGCAGATTCTTTTCGACAATCTTCAGGTGCTGTTTCAGGGCCTAGCCCTTGGCAGCATCTACGCGCTCGTGGCCCTGGGGTTCGTCCTCATCATTCGGGCGACCAACGTGGTCAACTTCGCCCAGGGTGACTTCGCGATGCTCGGGGCCTATGCGATGGTGCTGTTCTTCACGGCACTGTCCTGGCCCTACTGGCTCTCATTCGTGGCGGCCCTGCTGACGATGGCGGTGTTCGGCATCCTTTTCAACCTCGGGGTCTACTATCCGCTGCGCAACCGGCCTTTCCTGCCGGTGCTGATCAGCACTCTCGGGGCTTCCATCTTCCTTCAAAACACGGTGCTGGCCGTGTTCGGCCCGCAACCACGGCCTCTGGACAAAGTGTTGAGCGCCGACGGCGTCACCATCGGCGGGGTCTTTCTAGACTCGCAGTACCTGGTGATTCTCGCGGTCACGGTCGCCCTGGTGCTGTTCACCTTCCTGTTCTTCGAGCACACCCTCCTGGGCAAGAAGCTGCAGGCCACGTCCCAGGACAAGGACATGGCGCGGCTCCTGGGCATTCCCGTTGCGCTCATGATTTCCATCACCTTCATCTACAGCGCTGTCCTCGGCGGCATCGCCGGGGTGCTGGTGGGGCCCATTCTCTTCGTCTCGATCGGGATGGGTTCGATCATCGCCCTGAAGGCTTTCGCCGCCACCATCATCGGCGGCTTCGGTGATGTGACCGGTGCGATCGTCGGTGGGCTGCTGCTCGGCGTGATAGAGAGCCTCGCGGCCTACCACATCTCGGTGCCCTACAAGGACGCCTACGCATTCCTGGCGTTATTCGTGTTCCTGCTGTTCCGGCCTTCCGGCATCTTCGGCGAGAAGGTCTCGGAGAAGGCATGAAGACGCCCGAGCGTTTCCACCCTGCCCGCAGGGCCCGTCATTGCCATCCGGCGATCCGCTGACCCCATGCAACGCCTCCACGCACCGTCCCTCGTCATTCTGGCAGCCCTGGCAGTCGCAGCGGCGACGCTACCCTACATGTTCGAGGTGAGCCAGTACGTCGTGCAGATGTTCATGCAGGCGGTCACTTACGCGATTGCTGTCCTTGGCATGGTGGTCGTCCTCGGCTACACCGGGCAGATCAATCTGGCGCAGGCGGCTTTCTTCGGCATGGGCGCCTACGGCGTCGCCCTGGGAACGGTGACGGGCGGGCTGGGGTTCTGGCTTTCGCTGGCACTGGGTGTGGGTGTTGCCACCGTCGCCGGCCTTGCCCTCGGGTTGACCACCATACGGCTGGGTGGTCACTACCTCGCCATGATCACCATCAGTTTCCAGCAGATCTTCGACCTCATCCTCGTGAACTGGATCGAGGTGACGCACGGGCCGGACGGCATTGCCGGAATCGGGCGGCCCGCGGTGTTCGGTTACGAACTCGCCGACGATCGTGCCTACCTGTTGTTCTGCGCCGTGGCGCTCTATCTGCTGGTATTCGCCGTGTGGTGGCTGCCCCACACCCGTCTCGGGCGTGCAATGCGCTCGGTGCGCGAGAACGAACTGGCTGCCGAGGTGGTCGGGGTGCACACGCTGCGTACCAAGGTGACGGCCTTTGCGTTGTCCGCCTTGCTAGGCGCCATCGGCGGGGGCTTGTACGCGAGCGGGTTCGCCTACATCAGCCCGGACAATTTCAACTTCGCGCGCTCGGTGGAATTCCTGACCGCGGTCCTCCTCGGCGGCGCGCAGTCCCCTTTCGGTGGCGTCATCGGCACGCTGTTGATTGTTCAGATGCCCGAGTGGTTGAAGCATTTGCCCGAGTCCCTGAGCTTCATCAAGGATGTCTATCTGGCCGTCTATGGCCTGGGCGTCATCCTCATCATGGTGTTCCTGCCAGAGGGTATCTGGGGCCTGATCAAGGCCACCCGGGGGAGGTTCGCCAAGCCTGCGAGCACCGATGTCTCGGACGTGGCGCCGCTGGATTTCGACGTTGGATCCGGAACCGGCGGCACCCTGCTGGAGCTCGATCGCCTGGCGAAGCACTTTGGCGGTTTGAAGGCCGTCGACGGCATCGAGATGAAGGTCGAACGAGGCACGGTACACGCCCTGATCGGGCCGAATGGCTCCGGCAAGACCACCTCGTTGAATGTCGTGAGCGGCATCTACAAGCCAACCGCCGGTCGGGTTGTGCTCGAGGGTGAGGATGTCTCCCTGCTGCGCCCCCACCAGCGCGCCGGCAAGGGGGTGGGGCGTACCTTCCAGAACATCCGCTTGTTCGCGACCATGTCTGCGCTGGAGAACGTCATGGTCGGTGCCCAACGCCGCGGCAATCCGATCGCGCCGGGTGATAAGGCGCTCCGGGCGCGGGCGATGTCGGCCCTCGGGTTTGTCGGCCTGGCCGATCGCGCGCACGTGATCGTCCGGAACCTGCCCTACGGCCATCAGCGGCTGGTGGAGATCGCCCGCGTGCTCGCCGGGCATCCGAGGTTGCTGCTGCTCGACGAACCAGCCGCCGGCCTGAATCAGACGGAGAAGATGGAACTCGTCGCCCTGCTGCGAAGGCTGCGCGGCCATGGTCTCACAATCTTTCTCATCGACCACGACATGGGCCTGGTGGAGAAGGTGTCCGACCGTATCACGGTCCTGAATTTCGGCCGCAGGATCGCCGAGGGCTCGCCGCAGCAGGTGCTGCGTGATCCCGATGTTATAGCGGCCTACCTGGGCACCTCGGGTCCGGTGAACTGACATGGCGCTACTCGAACTGCGCGGGGTCCACAGCCACTACGGCAATGTCCACGCCCTCAAGGGCATCAGCCTTCGCGTCGAGCCTGGCGAACTGGTGACGCTGCTTGGCGCGAATGGCGCGGGCAAGAGCACCACGCTCAAGACCATCTCTGGGCTTGTGCTGCCGACCCAGGGCGAGGTCGTGTTCGAGGGACGCCCGCTGCAGCGCAGTTCCCCCGAGGCCATTGCCCGCATGGGGATCAGCCACGTGCCCGAGGGGCGGCGCGTGTTCCCGGGTCTGACGGTGAGAGAGAACATTCTCCTGGGGGCGTCCAACCGCAAGGGTGTCCGCCGAGCCCTGCTGGAGCAGGAGGCCGACGAAATGTTCGGCATATTTCCGGAGATCCGGCCGTTCGAGCATGCGTTGGGCTGGACGCTGTCCGGTGGCCAGCAACAGATGCTCGCGGTTGCGCGGGGTCTGATGGCGCGGCCGAAACTGCTGCTGCTGGATGAGCCGTCCCTGGGACTCGCGCCGCTGATCGTGCAGAATCTTTTCGCTACCATCCGGCAGATCCGCAGCCGCGGCACCACCATCCTGCTGGTGGAGCAGAACGCGAACATGGCATTGTCCGTCGCGGATCGCGGCTACGTGCTGGAGACCGGAAACCTGACCATGGAGGGCTCGGCCAGTGATCTCCTTGGCAACGACGAGGTGCGGGCCGCCTACCTGGGCGGTCACCACGGCTGAGGAAGGGCGCGTCGGTCCGTTGCGGCTTCAGCCGGGCCAGTGCCCGGAGGCCGGGGCCAGCACCTGGACCCGGTGCCTCAGGCTCTGCGGCAGCCTGGCATCGAGAATGGCAGCGATTTCGCCCGGTCGGTACATCTGGGAGACGTGCATGAGCACCAGATGCTGGTTGCGGAAGTGGTGCGCACGCTCGACGAGTTCGTCGAGGTGGATGTGGCACCCGGCGTGCACGGCCTCCAGGGACTTGCGACCATCCAGGAAGGTGCACTCGAGCAGCAGCACGCGGCTGTCGTAGAGGGACGGCGTGTGCTCGAGCACCGACACCAGCGTGTCGGTGGCGTAGGCGAATTCCAGATGCTCGTGGCGTTCGAACAAATCCTCACCCGCCCCGCTGCGGCGCCGGATCTCCTCTCCCGGCAGGTGGCGGAACGCCTGGCCGAGCCGCCTTACCCGTCGCAAGACCTGATAGCCGAGACAGGGCACGACGTGGAAGGCCTGTACCGCCCGCACCACCAGGCCGTTCTCCAGGGCGCATTCCTCTCCGGCGCGCAGCCCGACCACCTCGATCGCAAGCGGCCAGTGCTGCAGCACGCTCATGGCCTCCAGCGCCGCCTGGACATGCCTGGTGATTTCCGCCGGCATGATCACCCGGAGAGGGATCCGGGCGCCCTGCAGCGCGCGGATCCCCAGCATCGAGGACAAGGCACCCGCATGATCCACGTGCCCGTGCGTCAGCAGCAGGGTTCGCGCGCCGGCGAAGGAGCGGGCCGGCATGCCGGCATCCAGCGCGAGATCGAGTTCGGGGACCATCATGGCGGTGTATAGGCCGCCGAGCGAGATACCGCGGATGGTGTACGGCCCCGCCCTGACTTCGGAGAGCATGCCCTGGCGCTGGAGCTAGGCCTGCGTGCGGTCCTGCCGTCAGGGCGCCGACGGTTGCCGTTCGACGCCGGTGCCGAGAACGCGCAGTGCAGCGCAGGCGGCGCCGAATCCGTTGTCGATGTTGGTCACCACCAGACCCGCGGCGCAACTGGACAGCATGGAATTGAGCGCCGATTGCCCGCCGGAGGCGACACCGTAGCCCACCGAGGTGGGGACGCCTATCACCACGCCTGGCGTCAGTCCACCGACCACGGTCGGAAGGGCGACATCCATCCCGGCGACGACGATCAGCACCGGCAGATGACGGATCTCCTCGATGCGCTCCATGAGGCGCCAGATGCCGGCAACGCCGACATCGGTGACCTCCAGCACCGGCTCGCCGTACCAGTTCAGGGTGCGCGAGGCTTCACGCACCACAGCCACATCGGACGTCCCCGCTGCCACCACGGCCACACGGGTCCGCAGCGCCAGCGGTTCGGGCTCGCCGAAGTAGGCGGTACGCGACAGGGGGTCGTATCCAAGCCTGTCACGATGATGTGCCGGCAGTTGCGCGTGCTGCTCCGCGCTGAGCCGGGTCAGCAGGAAGCGGGTCTGGCGCTCTGTCGCCTGGTCGAGGATCGCCTCGAGATGAGCCACGGTCTTGCCGCTTGCAAGGATGGCCTCTTCCAGGCCCATGCGGTTGCGGCGTTCGAAGTCCAGTCGGATGTCTTTGTGGGCAGTCATGATCGGATCAGTTCGATGGGGTGTAGGAAGGCGCTCCCGACCCGGTAAGCCGAGAAGCTCACGCCAAGCGTGAATCCGCGCGACTTGAACAGGTCCTCGATCTCGCGGCCGATGGAGTCCTGTTGCGAGGACGAGTCCGCCAGACTGGCCTGGTCGAGTTCCACGACGATCCCGGTGGCGCGCACCCGGCAGCGGACCGTGGCGGGGGACAGACGGTCACGGACCAGATTCTCGGCCGCATGGACACAGGACAGCATCACCGGATCGATGCCGATGCCGGTCTCGATGCGGCTCGAAAGGCATGGGGCCGAGGGGAGTTCTGCAATCGCGCCGAGGCCAAGCTCGCGCGCGATGGCGCGCACCCCCTGCTTGTCGATGCCCGCCTCGACGAACGGGTGACGGACCTCGTGCTCGCGGGCGGCGATCAATCCGGGGCGGTACTCCCCCAGATCGTCGGTGTTGGTGCCCGACACCATCTGGGAGCGCGTCGCGGGCCGGATTGCGCCGTAGAGGCTCGTCTTGCAGAAATAGCAGCGGTTGGCCGGATTCGCGCGGTATTGCGCGCTGGCGAACTCGCCCGCGTCGATCACCGTCAGCGTCCACCCCTCAGCCACCGCCAGATCCCGGGTGCGGCGGGTCGCTTCCGCCGGAACCGCCGCGGAGACGGCATGGAACATCTCGACGTGCCCTGGCAGGTGACGGTGGGCGAAGGTGGCGAGCGTAAGGCTGTCGACGCCTCCACTCACGGCACAGGCAAGGCGTGGCATGGCAGCGAGCACGGCGTGCAGTCGTTGCGCAGGCGGCATGGAAGTATTCATGGCTCGCCTCTCTCGGCGTCGGGTTCGAGTGCCGCAGCTTCTGCGGCGTGACGAAGGCGGGTGCGGGCGGCTGATCCGGACCCGGGGGCGATGTCGTCGTTCTCGGCCTTGACGGTGACCTCATGCACACGCCGGGACACCTTGACGCGCACGGCGTGATTGCCGACCTGGACAACGCTGATCTCGCGCGGCAGCCGTTGACGCTGGACCAGCTGGTGTCGCAGCCCGATGGTGGTGGTTTCCATGAAGCAGGCCTCGACCGCCCTCGTCAGCGCGTCCGGTTCCGCCAGAACCTGGATCTGGGCGGAGACACGCCCTTTCTTGCCGAACACCGGCGTCTGAATCACATCCAGCACGCCGGGTACATTGCGCAGCTTGTCCAGGCCGACGGCCAGATCCTCAGGCGTCTGGTCATCGACTTCAAAGCTGATCAAGGCCGCTGTCGACGACTCCGGGGCATCGCCCTCCTCGGCCGACTCGAAGGCGAGCACGCGCAGCATGTTCGCCAGCCCGGGCATGCGCCGTGTGCCGAAACCATGGCCGCTGCCTTTGAGAATGCGCGTACCTGCCGCGTGGCGCTGTTGCCGGCAGGCCAGGTGGCGCACGATCGCCGCGCCCGTGGGCGTGATCCTTTCTCCCGGCACGCCATCATCTGCGAACGCGAAGCCCTGAAGGATGGCCGAGGTCGCGGGTACGGGCACCGGCAGTCGTCCGTGGGCGGTCTGTACGAAGCCCGATCCGAGCGGCAGGGTACCGATCGACCACTCGCGCGCGCCCAGAGCGGTGATGAGATAGGCTGCACCGACGATGTCGGCCACCGAGTCCCATTCCCCCAGTTCGTGGAAACTGACCTGCTCGAGCGGGTGGCCATGGATGCGGGCCTCCGCCTCGGCCAGAACGGTGAAGATGCCGATGGCGTGATGGCGCACTTCGGGGCTCAGGGCCGAGGCTTCGAGGCTGGCCCGGATGTCCGCGAAGTGCCGGTGCGCGTGATCGCCGGCGGCGTGCGGCATGCCAGCGCCCGCGAGAGGACTGGCGGCAGCGGCGGTGTGCGGGCGGTAGGGGCTGCCGGGTACAGCACCGGCGTCGTGCCCGGCCGCACTCCCCGAAGGCGCCGGGATCTCCACCAGGAATCGGCTGCCGGTCAGTCCGTGGTCCTGCGCCGGCTCGAACCGGCAGTCGATGCTTGCCGGCACGCCGGCGGCACGGATCGCCGCCAGCACTCCTTCGCGAAGATGCGGGAAGACATCGGTGATCGCAGCGATGACCATGTCGCCGGCGATGCCGCCAACCGGGTCGAGGTGGATGAACATCTGGGGAGCGGGGCGCTACGGTTGCCAGAACAGATGGGCTGCAGCCTACACAGCCGGATCCGGCTGTGCAGGCTGTCGGTGACCGTCTCAGGCCGTCGCGTGTTCGTGGTGGCGACCGAGCATCGGATAGAGCGTGCCCTTGCCATCGAACCGGAACGGCTCGGGCTCTCCCACCACCTCGAACATGGACGGGTTGGCCTTGATGAAGGGCAGCATCGGTTCCGACACGTGGATGTCCATGATCTCCAGAGTCGTGGGGATGCGCACGATCTTCGTGTCCTCGGGTCGCACACGGACCACCGTCTTGACCGCCAGCCGGATGGCATCTGCGTCGGTGTTCATGATGAGCGGGATCCCTCCACCATCCAGGTAGGTCGACGTGATGATGTTGGCGTAGGTCTTGCCGATGTCGATCTCGCGGTAGAGGCGCATCGTGATGACGTCCGCCGCACCGACGCCGGTGGCGTTGCCATGGGTCTCGGGTGTGAGGCCGAGCACGGCAATCTTCTTGACGAAGGGCTTCATGTTCCACTCGACGTTGCGGCAGTTGCGCCCGGTGATGTTCGGGTCCATGCCGGAGCCGGAGATGTTCTTGCCGATCTTCTCCACCACCAGAACGTCGATCTCGTCGAACTGAAGCCGGGCCATCAGCGACTTGGCCCGTGCCTGCAACACCGGCTCGCGTTCGAAGATCTGCTCGGAGGGCACGACTTCAATGAGTGCCGTCTCGTCCGCGGCGTTCTCCACCATCGCCACGCCCAGCAGGATGTTCCTGCGCGCCAGGATGAGTCTGGCCGCCGCCGGCAACAGCTCGCCGAACATGTCCATGCCCTGCGTGTGGAGCTCGGTGGCGCCGATGATCTTGCCCATGCCGATGGTCAGCATCTTCACGATGCCGGACTCGATCGGCGCGCGGAAGTTGGTGTGGGGCTTGACGCGGCACACCACGACGACCCCGTCGGCCTCGGAGGCGAGGCGGTCCATGTAGACCGGCATGCCGCTGTCCAGGCGCCCGACCTCGACCACGTCCATCTGGGAACGCACCGGACAGCCCATGGCTTCCTCGGTGATGCCATAGCCCTCCAGCACCTCGCGCTGTCCCTCGGCAGTGGCACCGCCGTGGCTGCCCATGGCCGGGAAGATGAAAGGCTTTGCGCCCAGCGCCTTCAGTTCTGCCACGACCTGCTTGGCGCACTCGGCGATGTTGTTGATGCCGCGGCTGCCGCATCCGACCGCGATGGTCATCCCCGGCTTGATCTTGGCGCGGACCTCGGGACGCTGGAATTCCTCGGCCACGGTCCTGGACACGCTGGTGACCCGGGGAAGGTCGAACTTCTGGCGGACGTGGACCATGCGAGGCAGTGGCACATCCAGTCCACCGGCGATGTTGACCTCGATTTTTTCTCCGATCATGGCAGTCCTCCAGTCCTTGTATAGGGTCGCCTCGGATTCCGCACTGCCCCTGTGCAGGTGGATCCGGCTCCGACCGTGGATTGTGCCACCCCGCCGCGCCCCGGGGAACCTCAGGGGGGGCCGGCGAAGGAAGCCCGCGTGGCTGCCGCCGTCACCAGCGAGTGGTACAGGTCCTGGTAGCGTCGTGCCGCGCCATTCCAGGAGAAATCGCGGCCCATGCCGTTGCGCTGGAGGTGTCGCCAGAGATGACGGTTCCCGTAGGCGTCCACGGCGCGAGCGATCGCGGCCAGCAAGGCCTCCGACGTGGCCTCGTGGAACAGGAAGCCAGTAGCCGCCTGCGATCGCCAGCCTGTTCCCGGGACAAGGTCGACGACACTGTCCGCGAGCCCACCGGTGGCCCGCGCCACCACGGGCGTGCCGTAGTGCTGGCTGTACATCTGGTTCAGTCCGCAGGGCTCGAAGCGTGAGGGCATTATGAAAAAGTCAGCGCCCGCTTCGATGAGATGCGAGAAGGCCTCGTCGAAGCCGAGCCTTACCCCGACCCGGCCCGGATGACGGCGTGCGAGTTGGCTGAAGCCGTGCTCGAGGCCCGCATCGCCAGACCCGAGAACGGCCAGTTGCACCGGGAAATCCAGCATGCGCTCGGCGCAGGCGAGCAGCAGGTCCAGACCTTTCTGATGGGTCAGGCGGCTGACCACGCCAGCCACCGGCACGGCTGGGCTGGCGTCCAGACCGAGGGCGGTCCGCAGCGCCTGTCGGTTCATTTCCTTGCGGGCGAGGGACCCTGCGTCATAGCGCGCTGGAAGCGTCGGGTCGGTGGTGGGATCCCAGGCCGCGGTGTCGATGCCGTTCAGGATGCCGGTGAGGTCCCGCGCCCGCCACGCCAGAAGTCCCTGAAGTCCGAAACCCAGGGGCTCGCTCTGGATCTCCTGCGCGTAGGTCGGGCTGACCGTGCTGAGCGCGGTCGCGAACTGCAGGCCCGCCTTGAGATAGGAGATGTTGCCGTAGTACTCCAGCGCGTCGAGGCGGAACCAGTCCCAGGGTAGTCCGACGCGTGGCAGCGTGCCGGGCTGGAAGATCCCCTGGTAGGCGAGGTTGTGGATGGTGAGCAGTGATGGCGCGGCGGGCCGCCCGGAGAGCGCCATGTAGGCGGGCGCGAGCCCGGTCTGCCAGTCGTTGCAGTGGAGCAGGTCGGGCCTCCAGTCCAGTGGAGTAGCGTCACCCGACAGTGCTGCGGCTGCGCTCGCCAGCAATCCGAAGCGAAGGTCGTTGTCGGGCCAGTCGCTGCCGTCGCTGCCCTGGTAGGGGCCCCCTCCACGCTGGAACAGGGACGGACAGTCCAGCACCAGCAGGGGCACGTCTCCGTCCAGGGTGGCGGCAAGAAGCCTGGCTTCCGGAAACGGCTCGAGCCTGAGCGTCGCCAGTGGTCTGCTGGCACTTGATGTCGCCGCCAGAACGGCGGGATATCCGGGCATGAGCAGGCGTACGTCGACGCCCTCGCGACGCAGCGCGGCAGGCAGGGCGCCACTGACATCGGCCAGCCCGCCGGTCTTCACCAGGGGGTGCGCCTCCGAGGTCGCGAACAACACCTTCACGCATCCGGCTCCAACAGGACGAGGGCCAGGGGTGGCAGTGTCAGGCACATCGAGTCTGGGAAACCCATCCAGGCAACCGGTTCCGTCGACACGCCGACGCCGTTCCCGAGGTCGGAGCCGCCGTACCAGGCCGAGTCCGTGTTCAAGCGCTCGCGGTAACGTCCTGCGACCGGTGCGCCGATCCTGTAGGCGTGTCGAGGGACCGGGGTGAAATTCGCCGCCACGACCACCACGGCGCCGTCCCGACCCCGCCGCATCCAGCTCACCACCGACTGCTCGGCATCGTGACAGTCGATCCACTGGAATCCCCCGGTTTCGAAATCCAGTTCGTGCAGCGCCGGTAGGTCGCGGTACAGGCGGTTGAGGTCGCGCACACAGGCACGCACGCCCGCATGCCAGCCGATATCGAGCAGTCCCCAGTCCAGTTCGCCGCCGACGCGCCATTCGCGCCCCTGGCCGAATTCCCCACCCATGAACAGGAGTTTCTTGCCGGGTGACGTGGTCTGCCAGGCCAGCAGCAGCCGCAGGCTGGCGAACTTCTGCCAGGCATCCCCGGGCATGCGGCCCAGCAGGGAGCGCTTGCCGTGGACCACCTCGTCGTGGGACAGCGGCAGCAGGAAATTCTCGCTGTAGGCGTACATCTGCCCGAAAGTGAGCCGCTCGTGATGGAACCGACGGTGGATCGGGTCCAGACTCATGTAAGCGAGCGAGTCATTCATCCAGCCCATGTTCCACTTCATGGAGAACCCCAGTCCGCCCAGGTGGACCGGCCGTGAAACCATGGGCCAGGCGGTGGATTCCTCGGCGAAGGTCAGGCCGCCGGGGAAGTCCCGGTGCACCATGGTGTTCAGGTCCCGGAGGAATGCCATCGCCTCGAGATTCTCCCGGCCGCCGTGCCGGTTCGGCAGCCACTCGCCCTCGCGTCGCGAATAGTCCAGATAGAGCATCGAGGCCACCGCATCGACCCGCAATCCGTCGATGTGGAACTCCGACAGCCAGTGGGCTGCCGAGGACAGCAGGAAGCTTCTCACCTCGCCACGCCCGTAATTGAACACGAGGGTACCCCAGTCCTGGTGCAGGCCGAGTCGCGGGTCCTCGTGCTCGTAAAGGGCTGATCCGTCGAACCTGGCGAGGGCCCAGTCATCCCGAGGGAAATGGCCCGGTACCCAGTCGAGGATGACACCCAGCCCGGCGCCGTGACAGGCGTCGATCAGGGCGCGCAGGTCGTCCGCCGTACCGAAGCGGCTCGTGGGTGCGAAATAGCCGCTGCACTGGTAACCCCAGGACTCGTCGAGGGGATGCTCCGCCAGCGGCATGAACTCGATGTGGGTGTAGCCCATGTCGCGCACATAGGGCACCAGGTGCTCGGCGAGTTCGCGGTAGGAGTGGAAACTGCCGTCCGGATGGCGCCGCCACGAACCCGCGTGCACTTCGTAGGCGTTGAGGGGCGCGTGCAGCCAGTCCCGCCGCGCGCGCGCGCGCATCCATGCCTCGTCCCGCCAGCGGTGCCCGGAAGGGCCGAGCACGCACGCGGCCGTGCCAGGGCGAAGTTCGAAGGCCGCCCCATACGGGTCGGTCTTGAGGAACACCGCACCGCTGTCCCGGTTGCGGAGCTCGAATTTGTAGAGCGTCCCGGCGCCCAGGCCCGGAATGAACAACTCCCAGACGCCGCTGCTGCCGCGGCTGGTCATGGGGTGTGCGCGACCATCCCAGCGGTTGAAATCCCCGACCACGCTCACACGCCCGGCGTTTGGGGCCCAGCAGGCAAAGCGCACGCCGGTGACGCCGTCGCGCTCCAGGAAGTGCGCGCCGAACAGACCACCGGCGCCGGCATGCCGCCCTTCGTTGAACGACGCAAGATCCTGTGCCGGGAGATCCGGCGCAAACGCCCACGGGCTGACGGCATCGGCGGCATGCCCCCCGGAGCGCTCCACCCGGAGGGTGAGCGGCAGTTCCGGCGGCGTTGCGCAGGCGAGCTCGAACAGCCCGGGGGCACGGCGCGGGAGCGCGCGCCAGCCGTCCGCAAAGCGCGCCGACACCGTCAGGGCATGCGGGTCCAGATGCCTCGTTCGCCATTGCCCCGGGGCTGTCTCGTGAACCCCGAGCAGGCCATGAGGGTCGTGGTGTCGTCCCTGCAACAGGAGGTCGAGCTGCGGATCGTTCATCGGAGTGCTGTCGTTGGGCGACCCCGATGATGGATCAAAGCCCGCCGCTTTTGCCAATCATCTCGCGGCCGGGTGGTGTGCCACGGGCCTGCAGGCCGTTCTTGACGGGTATGATTGCGCAGCATACAGCCACGCCAGACCATGCCCCTTCGTTCTCGTTCCGTGGTCGCAAGGCACCCGCATCCTCCAACGACGCACCGGACAGGCAGCGCTCATGCAGAACGATCCGCGTTTCGTCAGTCGACTCACCAAGAACACCTATGCGCTGGTTCTGGCAGGTGGCAAGGGTAGCCGTCTTCGCAACCTGACCGACTGGCGCGCCAAGCCCGCCGTTCCTTTCGGCGGCAAGTTCCGCATCATCGATTTTGTCCTGTCCAACTGCGTGAATTCGGGCATCCGGCAGATCGGTGTCGCGACCCAGTACAAGGCCCACAGCCTCATCCGGCACATCCAGCGCGGCTGGAGTTTCCTGGACGGCCGGTTCAAGGAGTTCGTCGACGTGCTGCCCGCATCGCAGCGCACCGCCGATGAGACCTGGTACCAGGGAACGGCGGACGCGGTCTACCAGAATCTCGATATCCTGCGCTCCTACCAGCCGGAGTACGTGCTCGTCCTCGGTGGGGACCACATCTACAAGATGGACTACGGAAAGATGTTGTCAGAGCATGTCTTGCGCGGAGCGGATGTGACCGTGGCCTGCATCGAGGTGCCCCTGGCCAGCGCGTCCGCGTTCGGTGTCATGGGAGTCGATGACGACTGGCGGGTGCGGGAGTTCGAGGAGAAGCCTGCGCGACCGCGCTGCATCCCGGGCCGGCCAGATACCGCCCTGGTGAGCATGGGCATCTATGCTTTTGGCGCCGAGTTCCTTTACCGGCAGCTCGAGATCGACCGCAGGGCACCGAATTCCAGCCACGATTTCGGCAAGGACCTGATCCCGCGACTGGTCGCCAGTGCGAGCGTCCATGCCCACAACTTCGCCGACAGTTGCGTCGGCGCCAAGGATGAGGTTCCCTATTGGCGTGACGTGGGAGAGGTCGACGCCTTCTGGGAGGCCAATCTCGATCTGTCCCGCGTCGACCCGGAGCTGAACCTCTACGACACGAGCTGGCCCATCTGGACGCACCAGGAGCAACTGCCACCCGCGAAGTTCGTATTCGACGAGGACGGGCGCCGTGGCCACGCGGTCGACTCGCTGGTGTCTGGCGGTTGCATCGTCAGCGGCTCGAGGGTGGCGAGGTCGGTGCTGTTCTCGAACGTGCGCGTGCACAGCTTCAGCGAGATCGAGGACTCCGTGCTCCTTCCCGATGTCAGCGTGGGAAGGAAGGTGCGCCTGCGTCGCTGTGTGGTCGACAAGGGCTGTGTCCTGCCTGACGGTCTGGTGGCCGGACTCGACCCGGCGACCGATGCGAGCCGATTTCACGTGAGCGATGGAGGCGTCACGCTCATCACACCCGACATGCTGGGGCAGCCCGGATTCCACCAGCGCTGAGGTGTGATGCAGTCCGTGGATCGATCATTTCCCACACCCGCTTCGTCAAAGGACATCGACCTCGCGCGCCAGCATGTACCGTGGGCGACCGCGGGTGACGGCGCGCTGGCCGGCCCGTCGACGCCTCGCACGCGAACTGGAACTTCATGCGCGGGCATATCGGGGTTCGCCGAAGCATGATCGATATCGACGCGAGGCCGGTGCGGCTGGTGATGCTCTGGCACATGCACCAACCGGATTTCCGCGACTGCGCGACCGGGGAGTTCCGTCTGCCCTGGGTGTACCTGCACGCGCTCAAGGATTACTCGGACATGGCTGCGCACCTGGAGCGTCACCCCGGTGTACGCGCTGTCGTGAACTTCGTCCCGGTTCTGGTCGACCAGCTGGAGGACTACGTTGACCAGTTCCGGTCCGGCAGGCTGAGGGATCCGTTGCTGGAACTTCTTGGGCGGAGTGATCTCGAGGCCACCACCGCGGCTGAGCGCGCGCTGATCCTGGATCGCTGCTTCCGCGCGAATCACGACAAGATGGTCGACCCTTTCCCTGCGTACGTGAAGCTGCGCGAGCTGTCCCGCCTGATCGACGGCGGGGGTGGCGAAGGCAATGCCTACCTGTCGGCGCAGTATTTTTCGGACCTGCTCACCTGGTACCACCTCGCCTGGTGTGGCGAGACCGTTCGGCGGCAGTATCCGCTGGTCGGGCAGCTGATGGCCAAAGGCTCCTGCTTCACGTCGGTGGATCGCGAAGGTCTTCTGGAGATCATCGGTACCGTTGTCGCGGACATCCTGCCGCGCTGGCGCGCCCTCGCCGACACTGGCCAGGTGGAGCTCTCGACCACACCGTTTTACCACCCCATCGGGCCGCTGCTGCTGGATTTCGCCGCGGCACGCGAGCGTTGTCCGGATCTGCCTCTGCCCCGGGAGTCCCGTTATCCCGGGGGCGTGGAGCGGACTCGTCAGCACATCGACTGGGCACTGGATTTCCATGAGCAGCGATTCGGCAGGCGCGCGGCGGGCATGTGGCCGGCCGAGGGTGCGCTGTCCGCGGAATTCGCCAGGCTCATCGGCGCCGCCGGCATACGCTGGACGGCGAGCGGGCAGTCGGTCCTCGCGGCATCCATCGATGCGGATGGAATGGCCGACGTCGCGCGCGACGGCCGTCTCTATCGCGGCCATCGGCTCGGCGCGGCGGGGCCGGTGGCGTTCTTCCGCGATGACCGGCTGTCGGACCGCATCGGCTTCGAATACGCGCACTGGCACGGGCGCGAAGCGGCCGCCGACTTCGTCGCGGAGCTCGACCGCATCGGAGCCAGGGCTTCAGCGGACGAGGTGCCGCTCGTGTCGGTCATCCTGGACGGCGAGAACGCCTGGGAATACTACCCCTACAACGGCCATTACTTCCTCGACGACCTCTATGGCCTGTTGGAGTCACACCCGACGATACGCACCACCACCTATGCGGATGCGCTGGCTACCGCGGGTGGCGGGGGCTTTCCGGTGCTGGAGCGATTGGTGGCCGGGAGTTGGGTGTACGGTGATCTGTCCACCTGGATCGGGCACCGGGAGAAGAACCGGGCCTGGGAGCTGCTGTGTGAAGCCAAGCGGCACTATGACCGCATCCTGCGCGAGGGACGCCTGTCCGCAGCGCAGCGGGCGCAGGCATCCCGTCAACTGGGCGTGTGCGAGGGCTCTGACTGGTGCTGGTGGTTCGGTGACCATAACCCGCCGGAGTCGGTCCGGTCCATCGACGCCGTGTACCGGGCGAACCTTGCCCGTCTGTACGAAGTGCTGGGCGAGCCAGTGCCGGTGGAACTTTCCCGGCCGGTCAGTCAGGGGGGTGCGCAGGAGGCCGGGACCCGGGGGGCAATGCACCGCGCAGGATAAATGGCCCGGTACACGGGATGCCGCGTCGGGAGACGACCTGATGGGAGTGGCGCGACCGGCGGGATTCGAACCCACGACTCCTGGCTTCGGAGGCCAGTACTCTATCCAGCTGAGCTACGGCCGCGCGGAAAGAGCTCGGATTATAGCCGGTTGTGCGGCCGGCCTCCACGCCCGAGGGGTCGTCTCCTATAATGGCGCGTTAACCTAGCCTTTTCGAGGGACCCATGGCCGAAGCCTCCAATGTCGAATCCCACGAGTCGCTGATCAAGACCCCGCAGCAACTCGTCACCGTCATCATCCTCGCGTTCGCAGTGCCCATCGTGATCATCGTCCTCGTGGCGCAGCTGGTCACCGGTGGTCTGCGGATCGATCCGCAAGACCCCAGGATGTCGGAGAGTGCGGTGGCCGGCCGCATCAAGCCGGTCGGTGAAGTGGTCCTGGCCGGCGAGGTTCCGGCGGCAGCCAGCGCGACGGCAGCCCCCGCTTCGACCGTGGCCGCAGCGCCCGCGGCGAAGCAGGACGGCAAGACGGTCTATGACAAGGCCTGTGCGATGTGCCATGCGGCTGGCGTGGCCGGGGCGCCAAAGGCTGGTGACAAGGCCGCGTGGGCACCACGCATCGCCCAGGGCAAGACGGCCTTGTACGAGCATGCGATCAAGGGCATCCGCGGGATGCCGGCCAAGGGCGGCAATCCTTCGCTGGCAGACGAAGAGGTCAAGGGCGCAGTCGATGTGCTGGTGGGTATGGCCAAGTAAGGACGGGCTGGCCGCCACCGTCCGCCGCAGGCGGTCGGCACTCCCGGGTGCGGCTGGTGTGCTGTTCACCTCCCCTCCGCGGTGATGGGCACCTATGTGATCGGTGACCTCCAGGGCTGTCTGGAACCTCTCCAGCGGCTCCTGGAGGCCTGCGGTTTCTCGCGCCAGACCGATCGGCTCTGGTTCGTGGGGGATCTCGTCAACCGCGGCCCGGATTCCCTGGGCGTGTTGCGGTTCATTCGTGGCCTTGGAGATGGGGCGGTCTGTGTCCTTGGCAACCACGATCTTCACCTGCTGGTAGCCGCCGGCGGCCATTCCCCGCTCCATCCTGGGGACACTTTCCAGGACGTGCTCGGTGCACCGGACCGAGAGGATCTGCTCGACTGGTTGCGCCACCGTCCGCTGTTCCATGTGGAGGATGGGTGGGCGATGGTCCATGCCGGCCTGATGCCGCAGTGGACCGTGCCCCAGGCGCGCGATCTGGCCGCCGAGGCGGAGACTTTGCTGCGCTCCGATCGCTGTGATGGTTTCCTGCGCACCATGTACGGCAACCACCCCGACCGCTGGGACGATGCTCTTGCCGGCTGGGACCGTGCGCGGGTCATCGTCAACGCCATGACCCGCATGCGCGTGTGCTCGGACGAAGGGGTGATGGAGTTTCGCCACAAGGGTGACCCGGTGGACATTCCGCCCGGCTACCGTCCCTGGTTCGAGGTTCCTGGCCGGCGCAGCACTTCCCACACGCTGCTGTTCGGCCATTGGTCCGCGCTCGGGTACCGCAGCGGGCCGGGCTACGTGGCTCTGGACAGTGGTTGCCTCTGGGGGCGCTGCCTTACGGCGCTGCGGCTGGAAGATCGCCGCGTGTTCCACGTGCCCTGCCAGGGGGCGGGAGACTGAGCGCCCCGGCCACCTGAGCCGCGCAGTGCTCGGCCAGGTCGCGGCGGTGCCGTCCGACGGCATGCACCGGCGGGAGAAGGTGCAGGTCGACGTGAATTTCCGGTTGGGACACGATGAGAAGTGTTGATTCCCACAGCGAGCGATCCCCTGAATAGGCGGCCGCATCGCTGATGCGGCCGTCGGGATGGCTGTAGCGCACGGCCACGGGCTGTGCATAGCCCTCCGCCTCGACCAGCGGTTGCAGCAAGGATCCATGGAAGGGCCGGACTTCGGTGCCGTCGGTGGTCGTGCCCTCCGCGAACACCGCCATCACCTGTCCCTGTTGAAGGGCTCGGCCAAGGGACGCGTTGACCCGTGAGGTGTCGTGGCGGCGCGCACGGTGGACGAAAACCGTCCCCTGGCGCGCAACGAGCCAGCCGACCAGGGGCCAGCCGCGGATCTCGGATTTTGCGACGAACAGACAGTCCAGGCTGCTTCTGATGACGAACACGTCCAGCCAGGACACGTGGTTGGATACGACGAGCAGCGGGCTTCCCGGGGCCGAAGGCACCGCATTTCCATGGCGACGGAGCCGCACATTGAGGATCCCCAGCAGTCGCCGTGACCACCAGCGGAAGCATGCCGATCTTCCGCCGGCGCCGATCAGCGGGTAAGCGACCGCGCTCAGCCCAAGCCCGACGAGCAGGTGGGACCCCAGGCGTGCCAGACGCAGGCCGCGACTGACCGTGCTATTGGGGGCGGACATCCTTCATGAAGTGGCGAGCGTAGCGAGTGTCCATCCGGGCCAGTGGCAGCATCATGAACAGGTCGGCTGTGTTGAAATCCGGATCCCAGGCGGGTTCCCCGCAAACCTGGGCGCCGCAGCGGAGGTAGCCTCTGAGGAGGGCTGGTGGTTCCGCGGGTCGGGTTGCGTCCAACCTGGCGAGTGGCAGGGGACATTTCGGAAAGACCCGGTAATCCACCGGACTCGAACTCGCAATACGAATGCGATTGTAAAGGCTCGCGGCGCCATGTCCACCATCGGACATGCTGACGGAGGCGCAACCGATGAGATGGTCGAAGCGCCGGGAGACCATGAACTGCGCGATGCCGGACCACAGCAGCGCCATGGTGGCTCCGCCGCGGTAGTCGGGGTGGATGCACGAGCGTCCGATTTCCACCGTACGGTCCGCCAGATGGGCGAGGCGAGAGAGGTCGAACTCCTGGGCGGAATAGAAGCCACCCAGGTCGCGTGCGGACGGCCCCGTGAGGATGCGGTAGGTGCCCACGACCTCGCCGCTGGCCTCATCCCGCACCAGCAGATGTTCGCAATGCCCGTCGAATCGGTCCTTGTCGACGCCGGCTTCATCCGACGACAGCCGGGCGCCAAGTTCACCCGCGAACACGCGCCAGCGGAGTTTCTGGGCGCCGCGTACCTCGTCCGCGGACCTCGCGAGCGACACCGACAGGCGTACCCGCCCAGGGCGGGACGGACGTGATTCCAGTTGCAGCATGCGGCCTCCAGGAACGCGTTCGGAGGCCGCAGGCTAAGAACGGGCCGTGACGCGGCCATGAAGCTTCCGTTACCCTTCGGTGAAGGCCGGTGTGTCACATCACGGCAACCCGCTTACCAGGGCCGTGTTCCGAACGCCTCGAGAAAACGGGTCTCGATTTCATCCCGCGTGAAGCTGTGATTTTGGGCACCCCGGCAGGCGATCTTGATCGAACCGATCAGCGAAGCGAGCCGACCGGTCAGTTCCCAGTCGAGTCCGTTGGCGATGCCGTACAGCAGACCACCGCGGTAGGCATCCCCGCAACCGGTGGGGTCGACCACCGCCTCCGGTGTAACGCTTGGTATGGCGATTGCGGTGCCGTCCGTCCAGATGGTGGATCCGGCCGCGCCCCGGGTCACCACAAAGGCCTTGACGAGCTGAGAAAGGGCCTCGACGCTCTGTCCCGTCTTCTCCTCAACCAGGCGGGCTTCGTAGTCGTTCACCGTCACGTAATCGGCCTGTCGGATGAAGGCCATCACCTCATCCCCATTGAACATCGGCAGGCCCTGACCCGGGTCGAACACGAAGGGTATCCCGGCTTCGTGAAACTGCGCTGCGTGCTGGATCATGCCGTCGCGGCCGTCCGGCGAGACGATGCCGAGATCGACATCCCGGGCGTCGCCGACCTTGTTGCGATGCGACGCCATCATGGCGCCCGGATGGAACGCCGTGATCTGGTTGTCATCCAGATCGGTGGTGATGAATGCCTGCGCCGTGAAGGTGCCGGCCATCTCGGTGACGTGCGCGCGGCTCAGCGACAGGCGGTCCAGGTGCTCTGCGTAGGGCGGGAAGTCCTGCCCCACCGTTGCCATGATCAGCGGCCTGCCGCCCAGGAGCTGCAGCGAGTAGGCGATGTTTCCGGCGCAGCCTCCGAATTCGCGTCGCATGTCCGGCACGAGGAACGACACATTCAGGATGTGCAACTGATCCGGCAGGATGTGCTGCCGGAAACGGTCGTGGAACACCATGATGGTGTCGTATGCCATGGATCCGCAGATGAGGGTGTTCATGTGGCCTGTGGTCTCGTTGATGGATTTGATGCGGCGTGACCGTCGTCGCTTCAGCGCACGACCACGAAAGGTTTGGCGCCCAGGCGAAGGGCGATCCGCTCAGACTCCTGGCGCGCGGCATCGCGGTCAGGGAAGGGGCCGGCCTGTACCCGGTGTATGCCTGCGACCGACAACACGCCGATCGGTGGCGCAAGGCCCGGCAGCTCGCTGCGCATCTTGTTGACGAAGTCATCGGCGTTGGCGCGCTCCGCAAAAGCCCCGAGCTGCAGGAATACCCCGCTTGTCCCCGCAGGGGCGGCCGTCGCAATGGGTGCCGAGGAGGGGAAGGCCGGTGGGGGCGTCACCGCCACGGCGACCTGGCGGGCCTCGGGGAGTATGGCCTCGACTTCCACCATGCCGCTGCCGTCTGTCACCAGACCGAGGCGGTGGGCCGCTGCGTAGGACAGGTCGATGAGCCGGTCATTGCGGAATGGCCCCCGGTCGTTGACCCGCACCACCACGGACCGCCCGTTCCTGAGCGAGGTCACACGAACGTAGCTGGGCAGCGGCAGCACCGGGTGAGCGGCCGTCATGCCGTACATGTCGTACGTCTCGCCGTTCGATGTCGCCCTGCCGTGGTAGCGGCGCCCGTACCAGGACGCGATGCCCCTCGCCTTGTAGGGCGCGAGAGCGGTCATCGGAACGTAATCGTTGCCAAGCGCGGAATAGGGACGCATGGCGGCGCGGTGCAGTGGCTCCGCTCTGGGCTCGGCGTCGGGGATGCTGTCGAGGTCGGCCGGCGGGTTGTCGCCAGGGCCGTCGTCCAGGTAGTAGCCGCCCCGTCCCTGGCCATTGGCGGTCGTGGCCGGAGGTGTCGTCTGTGGTGCCGTCGGGGCGGACTGGGCGGCGCTGGTGCTCTGTGGCGGTGCTGCGCCGACGACCGGGGCCACGTTCCCTGCGGCGGGCTCGGTGGGGGATATGTCGGCCGAGGCGCATCCCGAGGCGATGAGCGCCGAGGTGACCACGCCTGCAACGATGATCATGCGGTCCACGTCGATCCTCCCGTTCCGGTCTAGCCTTTCACAAGGCGCTTGTGGGTGTGAATGCTCATCAGGATGCCGATGCCGAAGAGCAGCGTGACGAGCGACGTGCCACCGTAGCTGATGAGCGGCAGGGGCACCCCTACGACGGGCAACACACCGCTGACCATGCCCATGTTCACGAACGCATACGTGAAGAAAGTCAGGGTCACCGCTCCAGCCAGCAGCCGTGAAAACAGGACCGAGGCGTTGGCGGCAATGTAGAGACCCCGCCCGATCACGAGCACGAACAGGATCACGAGCACCAGGTTGCCGAGCAGACCGAATTCCTCCGAGAAGACGGCGAAAACAAAATCTGTGGTGCGCTCGGGCAGGAAATCCAGCCTTGCCTGGGTGCTGTTCATCCAGCCCTTGCCGAACAGCCCGCCGGAGCCGATGGCGATGGTCGACTGTATGGTGTGGTAGCCCGCGCCCAACGGGTCCTGGCTCGGATCCAGTAGCGTGAGCACCCGCTGGCGCTGGTAGTCATGCATCATGCCCCAGAGCATCGGCAGCAGGGCGGAACCGACTGCCGCCAGGCCGATGATGATCTTCCAGGACAGCCCGGCGAGGAACAGGACATAGAACCCGGCTGCACTCACCAGCAGTGCGGTCCCGAGGTCGGGTTGTTTGGCGATCAGCCCGACGGGAATCGCCAGCACCACGGTACCGATCGCGTAGTCACGCAGCTTCAGGACCGCCTCGTAGCGGTCGAAGTACCAGGCCAGCATGAGCGGCACACCGATCTTCATGATCTCGGAAGGCTGAATGCGGGTGATGCCGATGTTGAGCCACCGGCGTGCGCCATTGCTCACTTCCCCGAACAAGGCGACCCCCACCAGCAAGAGCAGACCCAGGACGTAGACGGGTAATGCCAGTCGAGCCATGTGCTGCGGAGGCACGTTGGCCGCGATCCACATGACGGTCACGGCCACCCCCATATTCATGAGTTGTCCGCCAACGCGTGAGAAGTTCTGCCCCGAGGCGCTGTACAGCACCACCATGCCGATGCCGAGCAGAGCCGCGACCACCGCGATCATGAAGGGGTCGAGATGGCGCGTGAGGAACGTGACGAGCCGGTTAATCACTTTCCTCCTCCTGGGCCGCCGGCGGCTGAGCGGCATCCGGCGTGGTCGCCTGCTTCGGCAGCTTGCCGAGGATGGCGAAATCGAACACGGCGCGCGCGATCGGGGCGGCGGCCGACCCGCCGTGGCCGCCGTTCTCGACAAGGATGGCCAGCGCCACCTTGGGTGCCTCGGCAGGCGCGTAGGCGATGTACAGGGCGTGATCCCGATAGCGTTCCGCGATGCGGGACTCGTCGTACTTCTCGCCGGCCTTCATGCCGATGACCTGGGCGGTTCCGGTCTTGCCAGCCACGGAGTAATCGGCGCCCGCGAAGGCCTGTGAAGCGGTGCCGCCGGGTCTGTTCACGTCGATCATGGCGTTACGCACACGCACATAGTTGGCGTCGCTGATGGAGAAGGTGTCGAACGGGCGGGGCTCGATGGTGCGACGCTCCCCTGTCCGGCTGTCCTCCACCTGTTTGACGATGTGCGGACGAAACACCACCCCATGGTTGGCTAGGATCGCCGTGGCGAAGGCCAGTTGCATGGGGGTCGCCAGGTTGTAGCCCTGCCCGATGCCAACCGAGATGGTGTCACCCGCGAACCACTTCTGCTTGAAGCGGCGCATCTTCCATTCCTGGGATGGCAGCAGTCCGCCGGACTCCCCCGGGATGTCGACGCCGGTGACCCTGCCGAGTCCGAACTGCCCGATGAAGCGGTGGATGTTGTCGATGCCCAGGTCGTGGGCCAGCCCGTAGTAGTAGGTGTCGCAGGACACGACGATTGACCGGTGAAGGTCCACCGAACCGTGCCCACCTTTCTTCCAGTCCCGGTAGACGTGCCCTGCCCCACCCAGTTGGAAGGCGCCCGGATCCGAGATGGTGTAGTCGGGGGAGCGCTTGCCAAGTTCCAGGCCCGCCAGCGCCATGAAGGGCTTGAACGTGGATCCGGGCGGGTAGACTCCCTGAAGCGCGCGGTTGTTCAGGGGCTTGTCCGGCGAATTGTTGAGCACGTCCCAATTCTGCGGGTCGATCCCTTCCACGAACAGGTTGGGATCGAAGCCGGGCCGCGAGACCAGGGCCAGCACGCCGCCTGTCGCAGGCTCGATCGCCACCAGTGCGCCGCGACGGCCGGCGAAGGCCTTCTCGGCGATCTCCTGCAGGCGCAGGTCGACCGCCAGGTGCAGGTTGTTGCCGGACACCGACGGCGTCGTGCGCAGCGTTCGGACCGCCCGGCCCGCGGCGTCGGTCTCGACTTCCTCCACACCGGCAACGCCATGCAGGTCCCGTTCGTAGCTGCCCTCGAGACCGACCTTGCCGATGTAGTCCGCGCCGCGGTAGTTCGCCGCGAGCCCCTTCTCCTCCAGCCGCGCCATCTCCGTCTCGCTGAGCCGGCCAATGTATCCGATGAGGTGGGACGCAATGTCGCCGTTGGGGTAGTGACGGAACAGACGGGCGTTGATGTGCACCCCGGGGAAGCGGTAGCGGTTGACCGAGAAGCGCGCGACCTCCTCCTCGCTCAGCCTCGTCCGGATCGGCAGGTTGTCGAGCTCCTTTCGTTCCTCCAGCAGCTTGCGCAGGCGACGGCGGTCCCGTGGGGCGATGTCCACGATCTCCGACAGGCTGTCGAGAAGTTCCTCGACCGGCCCGGCCTCCTTCGGCGAGAGCTCGAGCGTGTAGGCCGAGTAGTTGTGGGCCAGGACCACGCCGTTGCGGTCCAGGATCAGGCCGCGATTCGGAAGGACCGGCACGATGGAAATGCGGTTGGCCTCCGCCTGGGTCAGGTAGTACTCATGCTGCAGGATCTGGAGGTGGAAGAAGCGCAACAGAAGCGCGAAGAACAGCAGCAGCACGCCCGCGGCGCAGACGCCCAGTCGCCACCTGAAGCGTTCCAGTTCGAGCGCGAGGTCGCGCATCTCCACGCCGCTGGCCTGCGGCCTGAAGCCTGCCTTCGGCTTGAGCTGCGCAATGCGGGACAGCCAGACCTTCAGCCGTGGCTCCTCCGGACGCAGTTCGACACCGCGTGCCTTGGGCCGGAAACCCGTCCGGCGGCGGCCGAATTTCGCTCGGGACGGCAGGCGCAGGAACATGGGCGACGTTGGCGTCGGGGATCAGCCGACCTCCTCCTCCCTGGCGCGGCGCCGCATCGGCAGCGTGAGCAGGCCCGCTGCCGCAGGCCAGATCGCTGCTCCGGTCAGACTCGACACGAAATACAGCACGTCCGGTGCCTCGGCACTGGCCACGAGACGGATCAGAAGCTGCACGGCCTGCTGTCCGGCCAGGATCGCGAGCACGTGCGCTATCTGGTAGCTCGTGGGAAACATCTGGATTCTGCGGTGCAGGAAAATGGCTGCGTAAGTCGCCATGCAATAGGCGAGGGCGTGCTGACCGAACAGGCTGGCATCCGCCACGTCCATGAGCAGCCCGAGCACCCAGGCGGGCAGCAGGCCGATACGGTGCGGCTGGAACACACTCCAGTAGATGAGGATCACCACCACGAAATCCGGCATCGCGCTGGCCAGCCATCCGGGCAGCGGTATGAGGTTGATCAGCAACGCCAGCGCGAGCGTCGAGGTGATGTATGCGCCCCGGACGGGCCGCAGGATCTCGCCACCCAGGATGTTGTCCCCGAGGTTGCTCCGACTCACTGCGACGCCTCGCGGGATTTTGCCGTGGGCGAGGTGGGCGCCAGTGGGTTGGCCGGCCGCGGCGGGCCCGGCGAAAGGATGGCGACGCGGGTGTAGTTGGACACGCCCGCAGCCGGTACGCAGAGGATGCGCGCGAACGAGGATGCATTGCGTTCGATGTTGGTCACCACCGCTACCGGTAGCCCGGGTGGATAGATGCCGTCGATGCCGGAGGTCACGAACAGGTCGCCGTTCCTGACGTCGGCGTTCACCGGCATGAATCTGAGTTCCAGCATCCCGCCCAGCCCCAGGCCGAAGGTGACGGAGCGGACGCCGCTGCGTGCGTTCTGGACGGGCACCGACTGCGTCTTGTCCGTCAGCAGCGACACTTCCGAAACCAGCGGGAAGACACGTGTCACCTGGCCGACCACGCCGAGGTGATCGACGACCGCCTGACCTACACCGAGGCCGTGGACGCTACCTCGATCCACCACCACCTTGCGGGTGAACGGATCCCGGGTCTCGTAGAGCATCTCCGCCACCATGCGTTGACGCTCGGGGATCGGCGGTGCCTCGACCAGCCTGCGCAACTGCTCGTTGTCCATTTCCAGGGCACGGATGCGCTGCGATTCGGCGCCATTGAGAAGACGCTCCCGCTTGAGCTGCTCATTCTCACGGTAGAGCGCGGCGTGGGTCACGAAGAACTCGCCGGCACGACCCAGCAGAGTGGCCGGAACTGCCGCCGCCTCCTGCAGGGGAAACAGGACGATGGACAAGGCCGCCCTGATGTTCTCCAGATAACGAAACCGTGCGTCCGCCACGAGCAGCACCAGCGAAACCAGGGCGAAAAACGCCAGCCGGACGAGGAGGCTCGGGCCGCGCTTGAACATCGGCGGCGCAGACGCTTGCATCACGCAGCTCGAACAGGCTCGAGGTGGTCCCCGTGGCGGTGGGCTGCATCGCGGGCGGCCGCATTGCGGCGCCCGCGATGCCTCAGTCGTTGGTGAAGATGCTGGTCCACTTGTCCATGTGCTCGAGCGCCTTGCCGGACCCGCGCACGACGCAGGTGAGCGGATCGTCGGCGACGATCACCGGAAGACCGGTCTCCTCCATCAGCAGGCGGTCGAGTTCCCTCAGGAGCGCACCGCCCCCGGTGAGAACCATGCCGCGGTCGGCGATGTCCGCGCCGAGCTCCGGGGGGGTCTGCTCGAGGGCGGACTTGACCGCGCTGACGATGGAATTCAGGGGGTCTGTCAGGGCCTCGAGAATTTCGTTCGACGAGATGGTGAAGCTGCGCGGGATACCTTCGGCGAGGTTGCGACCCTTCACCTCCTTCTCGCGTACCTCCGAACCGGGGAAGGCGGAGCCGATCTCCTTCTTGATCTCCTCGGCGGTGGTTTCGCCGATCAGCATGCCGTAGTTGCGGCGGATATAGCTGATGATGGCCTCGTCGAACTTGTCGCCGCCGACCCGCACCGAGGCCGAATAGACGATGCCTCCCAGGGAGATCACGCCCACCTCGGTGGTGCCGCCGCCGATGTCCACGACCATCGAGCCGGTGGCATCGTTGACGGGCAGCCCGGCGCCGATGGCGGCCGCCATCGGCTCTTCGATGAGTTCGACCTGTCGTGCCCCGGCGCCGAAGGCCGATTCCTTGATCGC
>JBEICA010000427.1:0-1950 GCA_040373665.1 Burkholderiales bacterium
CGCGACCATCGCGCGCGAGCGGTCGCGATCAAGGACGAACCCGAACGCCGCGCACCCCAGCACGTTCGGGATGAAGAACGCCCAGAACCCCGGCCAGCCCCACAGCCGCAGCACCGTAACTTCATACCAGGGCTTCAGTCCCTGCTCGAACTGGCGCTCGCGCAACTTGCGCAACAACTCCGGCAGCGGAATCTTCACCGGGCAGGCAACATGGCATTGCCCGCACAACGTCGCCGCGTTGGGCAGGTCACGGGCATTTTCGAGGCCGACATAAGTCGGCGTCAGTATCGAACCCATCGGCCCGGGATACACCCAGCCGTAGGCATGGCCGCCAACACTCTGATACACCGGGCAGTGGTTCATGCAGGCGCCACAGCGGATGCAGCGCAAGGCCTCCTGCATGTCCGTGCCCAGAAGGCGGGAACGCCCTGCATCCACGATGATGACGTGATTCTCCTCCGGGCCGTCGGTATCGCCGGGACGCTTCGGTCCGGTGTTGATGGAGATGTAGTTGCTGATGGTCTGGCCGGTGGCCGAGCGCGCCAGCACGCGCATGACGGCAGCCGCATCCTCGAGCGTGGGCAGGACCTTCTCGATACCGGTGATGGCCACGTGCACGCGCGGCAGGGTGGTCGTCATGCGCCCGTTGCCTTCATTGGTGACGATGAAGGTCGACCCGGTCTCGGCGATGAGGAAGTTGGAGCCGCTGATGCCCATGTCGGCCGACAGGAAGTGCTCGCGCAGGAACTTGCGCGCTTCCATGGTCAGCTCCGAGATCTCGGTCTTGCGCGGTGTCCCGTGGTGCTCGTGGAACAGGTCGGCAACGTCGTCCCGCGTCTTGTGGATGGCCGGGGCGATGATGTGCGAGGGCGTCTCGCCGGACAACTGGATGATGTACTCGCCGAGGTCGGTTTCCACCACCTGCAGGCCGGCGGCCTCCAGAGCCTGATTGAGGTGACTCTCCTCGCTCACCATGGACTTCGACTTGATCACCTTGCGCACGGCGTTGCGCCTGGCGATCTCCACCACGATGCGATTGATGTCCTCGTGCGTCTCGGCCCAGTGAACGTGCGTCCCGCGCCGGGAGGCCTCGCGCTCGAAACGCTCCAGCCAGACGTCGAGCATTGCCAGCGACCGATCGCGAATGGCGGCGGCCGCGGTGCGCAATTCCTCGAAATTATCGACCTCCGCCACCGCCCGAGCCCGAGCACCGGCGAGGTTGAAATTGCGCATCGCCCGCTGCACCTTGGCATCGGTCAGGCTGTCGTGCGCACGTTGCTTGAACAGCGGGGCAGGTCGCGCCTGCGCCGGACGGGCCGCAGTGGCGCCGGAATCCGTGAACTGGGAAGTCATCGCGTGGCCGGAATCGGGTTTCAGGAGGAGGCGGGGTCCGTGCCGGCGAGCACCTCGGCCACGTGCAGCACACGCGTCCGGCTGTCACCCCGGCGCTTCAGCCGGCCCTCGATGTTGAGCATGCAGCCAAGGTCACCCAGGACCACCGCGTCGGCGCCCGTGGACGTTACGTCGTCGCACTTGCGATCGGCGATGCGCGCCGAGATCTCACCATACTTGACAGCGAACGTGCCGCCGAAGCCACAACAGTACTCGGGGGTGGCCATCTCGGTGAGCCGCAGGCCCGGCACCTTCCCGAGCAGGGCCCGCGGCTGCGTCTTGACTCCGAGTTCCCGCAGCCCTGAACACGAATCGTGGTAGGTCACTGTGCCCTCGAAGCGGCCGGGTACGCGGTCCAGGGCGACGACGTTGACCAGAAAATCCGTCAACTCCCGGGTGCGTTCGGTGACGCGCTTGACGCGCTCGGCATCCTCGGGGAATTCGGCCAGGAGCTCGGCGTAGTGCGCACGGATCATTCCACCGCAGGAGCCCGACGGCACGACGATGTGCTCGCAATCTTCGAACTCCCGCAATACCTTCCTTGCCAGCGTCTGGGCC
>JBEICA010000029.1:0-20057 GCA_040373665.1 Burkholderiales bacterium
GACGAAGCCACCGGGCGGCAGCGCGACGACTGGCAGTTGTATGCGCGGATCATCGACGGCATCCGGTCGCAGGTTGACGCGATCGTCTACCCCACCATCCCCTTTGCGGGTGACCGCGACGCAAGGGGCGGCATGACCCCGGAGGAGCGCTACGCGCACACCGCCGAACTGGGTAAGCGCGGCCTGCTGGAATGGGCGGTCGTCGACCCTGGCTCGACCAACATCACGCACTGGGACCAGCTCAATCGTGACGAGACCGGCTTCGTCTACGCCAACCCCGAGGAGCAGATCCGGCATGCGCTGGGGCTGGCACGACAGTTCCAGTTCCATCCCGCCTATGCGATCTATGAGCCGGGATTCCTGCGGCTTGGCGCGGGTTTGCACTGGCGTTGCGGCAGCCCCCCTCCGGTCTATCGCTTCATGTTCACTTCCGATTACAGCTTCGGCTTCCCGCCTGAGGATTTCGCCGTCACTGCCTACCTCAATCTGCTGGACAAGTTCGCGCCCGGAGCCCAGTGGATGATCGGCGGCTTGGGTGTCGACGTCCTGCCGCTGATACCGCGGGCCGTCATGGAGGGCGGGCATGTCCGCGTCGGGCTCGAGGATGCCTCCTTTGGCGAGGTCCGAACCAATGCGGCGCTGGTCGAGGCGGCCGTGCAGCGCATCACCAACATGGGGGCGACACTGGCATCGGCGGTCGACGTGCGTGCGAGGTTGAATCCACCGGATTGATCCCATGCCGTCCATGACGAGCATCGTCGTGCTCGGACGCCTTGGCGGACCGGGCGCCAACGCGGGTGAACGAGGGGGTGAGGGGTATAATGCCGCGACTGCGACAACGAGAATTCCTGCACCCCGATGAATGACATTCCGATGCTTGGCATCACCCTGGGCGACCCTTCCGGCGTTGGGCCGGAGATCACCGTCAAGGCGCTGGCGGGCATGTCGGCGGAGCAGCGCAGCGCGACTGCGGTCATCGGGAATCTGCGGTTCCTCGAACGCGCCGACAGGTTGCTCGGCACAGGGCTGACGTTTCGTGCATATCCCGGCGAGCGGCGGCCCGGGGAGGTGCCGGTGATTCATGTCGATACCGCGGGGGAGTCATCCATTCGCGATGGCGAACTCTCCGCGGCTGGCGGTGAGGCGGCCTATCGCTACGTCGAACGCGCGGTAGGGCTCGCTCTGGGGCGTGACATTTCGGTCATCGTGACGGCGCCCCTGAACAAGGCGGCGCTGCACGCTGCGGGCCATCACTACGACGGCCACACCGAACTGCTCGCGACCTTGACCAATACCCGGTCGTCGTTCATGTTGCTGGCCTCCGACAAGCTCGCCGCCATCCACGTTTCGACTCATACCAGCCTCAGAAACGCGACGGAGCGCGCCACGACGGCCCGGGTGCTCGACACCATTCGCGCGGGTCATCGGCATTATGTTGCTTTGGGGAACGACCATCCCCGCATTGCCGTGGCCGGGCTCAACCCCCACTGCGGCGAGAATGGCATCTTCGGCCGGGAAGAGATCGAGCAGATCGACGGTGGAATCGAGGCGGCGCGCGCGGAAGGCATCGATGCGCGTGGACCGATCTCAGGCGACACCGTGTTCTACCGTGCCCTCAAGGGTGAATTCGACCTCGTGGTCGCCCAGTATCATGATCAGGGCCACATTCCGACCAAGCTCGTCGCATTCGACGAGACCGTCAACGTGACGCTCGGCCTGCCGATCCGTCGCACTTCCGTCGATCATGGCACTGCCTTCGACATCGCCTGGAAGGGCATTGCGGACCACACCAACATGAAAGCTGCGATTGCTTATGCCCGCATGATGGCCGATCGCATGCCGGCGTAGGGCGGATCGCCAGATTGTCGATTGAAGCAAAGGACGGGGCGTCGGCTCGCGGGGGGGCGGATGAGGACGGACGTGTCCTGATCGTCGCGGACGATCTGACCGGCGCCATGGATGCGGCCGGTCCGTTCGCCACGCGTGGGATGTCCACCTGGGTGGTGGCTCTGCCTGAGGCGTGTGAACCGGCGCGGTTCGCGCGAGCGGACGTTATCGCCGTCAATACCGATTCCCGGCATTTGCCGGCCGCAGAGGCGGCCAAGCGCGTTGAGCAGGCATTCTCGCTGATGGGGGGCGAGCGCTTCAGCCTGGTCATCAAGAAGATCGATTCGACCCTGCGTGGGAACGTCATCGCCGAGACTGAGGCCCTGATGCGTGCGTCGGGCCGGGCGACCGCTCTGGTTTGTCCCGCTTTCCCGGCGCAGGGCAGGGTGGTGCGGGGTGGCGTGGTACATGTGCACGGGACACCCCTGGATCAGACCGCTTTTGCGAGGGATGCCCTGTCGCCAGCCTTGCCAGGCCCCCTGCATCAGGCATTCCAGGTGCCTGGCCGTCACGTCGGCGCGGGCGCTCTGCGCGCTGACCTGGTCGATGGGCCCGGAGTTGTTGTCGTCGATGCGGAATCGGACCGGGACCTCGATGTGGTCGCTGGACTGGGTGGCTCGCGCGCCCGGGAGGTGCTGCTGGTGGGGGCTGCCGGGCTCACCGCCGCGCTTGCAGCGCAGATCGCGCCTGTTGCCACGCGGTCCGAGTCGCCGGCAGTGCTCGGAAAGATCGTCTACGTCATCGGCTCCCGGTCATCGGTGTCGCGGGAGCAGGCTGAAGCCCTGCTGGCCGATGGGGCAAGACTCGTGGAGGCGGTGAATGGCCGACTCCGGAGGGAGCCTGTGCTGACCCCGGGAGCGGACGTTGTCCTTGTCTCCGTTCCCGACATGCAGGGGCGGGAAGGCGACGCGTCCGAGGTCGCCACCATGCTCGCGCGCCATGCGATGCGTCTGGCGGGTCCGGGAAACGCTCAGGCTGTTGTTGCCACCGGTGGCGACACCGCCCTGGCCTTCCTGCGTACGAGCGGAAATCCGGCAGTCTGTGTGGGCGGCGAACTCATGCCCGGCATTGTCTATGCGCGGTTCATGATGGGGTCCCGTCCGGTGTGGCTGGTGACCAAGGCGGGAGGCTTTGGGGCCGCAGACACGTTGCGGCAGATCGGCCGGCTGATGCGCGCGAGCAGTCCTGTCGGCAACCCGGAGGCATGACATGAAGCTCCACGGTTATTTCCGCAGTTCGGCAACCTACCGGGTCAGGATCGCCCTCGCCCTGAAGGGTCTTGGTTGGGAGCAGGCCACGGTACATCTGGCCAAAGGGCACCAGTTCGATCCGGGTTTCCAGGCCATCAACCCCCAGAGCCTCATTCCGGTGCTTGAGGATGGGGGCCGGGTCATGACCCAGTCCCTGGCCATCATCGAGTATCTCGACGAGATGCATCCGCAGCCGCCGCTTCTGCCAGCGACCGCGGCAGACCGGCAGCGGGTGCGCGCGATCGCGCTTGCGATCGCCTGCGACATCCACCCGCTCAACAATCTCCGGGTTCTCAAGTACCTCACCGGAGACCTGGGTCTGTCCGAGGATCAGAAGCTTGCCTGGTACCGGCATTGGGTGATCGTGGGTTTCGAGGCCCTGGAGCCGCAGCTGGCCAACGACGTCGCCACCGGCAGGTATTGCCACGGCGATCAGCCCGGCCTCGCCGATGTCGCCCTGGTACCTCAGGTGGCGAACGCACGGCGTTTCGGTGTCGACCTCGCACCCTATCCCACGATCCGTCGCATCGATGAGGCTTGCCGGCAATTGGCGCCGTTTCGCTCTGCGGCGCCGGAAAATCAGCCCGACGCCGAGTAGTCGACCACGCTCCGACTGAACCCGGCGCAGGCGCCGGAGTCAGAAAAAAGAAGCCGTGGCGGGGATACACCCAGGTTTCGCCTTCCCCTCCCCACAGATTTATCCCGTCCCCCAAGGAGTCGTCATGCACACCGTCCGAGTCGTATTCGCCCGTGCCGTTCTCCCAGCCCTGCTTCTGTGCGCTGCGGGCACCATTCAGGCCGCCGAACAGGAGTTGCCGCCCGCCACCAACGCACTCGAGCGCATGCACCTGAAGAATGCGAAGTGCGTCTGGACCAAGGAGATCGGGGATTACATCTACCAGTGCCTGAAAGACAACTTCGGCATGAATGCCCACTGGTGCCACAACGAGGCCATGGAAGTGCTGTGCCCGCAGCAGCAGGAGTCTGCAGCGGCGGCCTCGCCGAAGTAAGGTGTCGGATTGTCAGCGCAGCCGCCGGCTGACCGTCACCACGGATCGTCGTGTCCCGTGAGGCGACCACCTCCGTCACCCTCAGGCTGCCGCAAATAAACCACGAATCCCGGGGGGGTGTGGGGCGATCTCCCCGGACGGCTGGACACTGGTCTCCCGGTTCACCAGTCGGGCGTGGCCTACGTCGTGCCCTGCGGAGGTTCGAGCGCGATACGGCGCTGGACTGATCGGGTTCTTCTCCGCCCTTCAGCCAGATGGCCGCTGAGGGTCCAACCAAGACCGCGTTTCCGATGTGGCTGGGCACGATGGATGCAGCTTTTGCGCGGAACCACGTTTCCGTCCGAAGGCGCCTCCAATGTCCAAAACCCAGTTTCTGTCTGGCCGTGTCACCCGGGACAAACCGCAGATGCGCAACAGAGTGCGCAGCATGGCTGCGGCGCTGTCGCTGATGGCGTGTGCGGCGCCTGCCTCCGCTGTCCCGATCATCGATGGCAAGGTGGCCGATTGGGGCCTGAACCGCACCGGACAGGCGTCCGACTGGACACCGAATTCCGGTGTCAAGGGTTACACGGTGGATGATCAGACCGGCGGTACGGCGGTCTACCTGAACCCCGGTTATGGCGGCCAGCGATACGACGCCGAAGGGATCTACCTCACCTGGGACGCCTCCAACCTGTACGTGCTGGCGGTGACGGGGTTGCCCGACACAATGATCCACAACCCCGGGGGCGGACATTACGCTGCCGGTGACATCCTGCTCGATTTCGGAAACAACGGATCCTTCGAGTACGGGCTGGTGGTGAAGAACCTTGCGGGACTCACGCCTGGCGGGGTCTACGAGGTCGGCACGCTGTCCCACGGCATCTGGGCATCCCCTGGGGTGTTGGCCAACGCGAACAACCCGAGTCCCTATGCGGTGGCGGTCAAGACGGGTTCCAAGGTTGGAGACGGGCAGTTGTCCTATTCGCTCATCGGCAACAGTCTCGGCATGTACGCCACCGACACGCACTACGCGATCGAGGCGGCGATTCCCCTGCTGGCGCTGGGCGATGACTGGGGCAAGGGCCTGCCCCTGTCCGTGCAATGGACGATGTACTGCGCCAACGACATCATTTCGACCACTGTGACCACCCCGGCGGGGCGGGTCCCCGAGCCCGGTATCCCGGGTTTGATTGCTGCGGTGCTGGTGGCGGGCTGCGCCCGCGGCATCCGCTTCCTGAAGCGCCGCTGACCACGTCCATCCGGCGACGGTCGTCGGCGGATCGACTTCCGCGAGCCCGGCACTCGCCCCCGGCATGATCGCGGCATGGCCGTGTGCCTCATCGGCGCGCCGCCATGCCGCATGTCCCTTGGCCAGCGCGTCCGATCCCGGTAAATGCTCGCGGCGGCCAGGTGACAGTTGCGGCGGGTACACGCCGCCGCACTCCACCCCGCCACGCGGCTATCATGTGTGTTTCACCGACCGCTCATCCGACGATGCGTCGCGCCTGCCTGCTTGTCACGCGATGTCTGTTCTCGTTCCTGGTCGCGCTGAGCGCGGTCGAGGTGTGGGCACATGCCACGCAACTTTCCAGTTCCCGTCTCGAGATCCGCGGTCACGCCGTGGACGGCCTCATCGAGATGAACAGCCGTGATCTCGAGGTGGCACTGTCGATACGTCTGACAGGAGAGGACGGTACCGTGGTGCCCGCACTGCTTGCCGCCGGGCGGGATGCGGTCGGCAACTACCTTTTGTCACGCGCACGCGTGCTCCAACCGGGTGGCGAGGACGCGTGCCCCGGCGAACTGGCTGCCGTAGAGCCGAAGCAGGAGCACCTGCTCGCGCGGGTCAGCTGGCATTGTCCGCCCGTCAGCGGCAGGCTTGGCTATGAGGTGAAGCTGTTCCATGACATCGACGCCGCATCCCGCCACATGGTGTCCGCGACCGGAGACGCAAGGCTGGTCGGCCTGTTATCCGCCAGCCAGCCGCGCATGGGGCTGTCCGAGGTAAGCGCCGATCGCCTCGCAGTGCTCCGGCACTACCTCGTGGCCGGTATCGAACATATCGCGATCGGCTATGACCACATCGCTTTCCTGGTGGCGGTGATTGTCTGGGGCCGTCGTTTCTGGCCACTCGCAAAAGTGGTCACAGCGTTCACGGTCGCGCACTCCATCACGCTGAGTCTCGCGGTCCTCGACATCGTCCGCATCCCTGGGCCGCTGGTCGAAACGCTCATCGCGCTCAGCATCGTCTACGTCGCCGCGGAGAACTTCTTCGTCCGCGACCTGAAGCGTCGTTGGTGGATCACCTTCCTGTTCGGATTGGTCCACGGTTTCGGCTTCGCCAGTGTGCTGCGGGATTACGGTCTTCCCCGGGATGCGATGCTCCCGGCGCTTGCGGCGTTCAATGCTGGCGTGGAGGTCGGGCAGCTGGTCATCGTGCTGGCATGCCTCGCATTGCTGTTGCTGGTGGATCGGCTGGGCCGCAGGCGGCGCAGCGTTCCGCCGGGGCCCGATCCGCGAGTCGCGAGGGTGGTCTCTGGTGTTGTCCTCGTGTTGGGGCTGTACTGGACCATCGAGCGTCTTTCGGCCTGACGGACAGGCGTCGCAAACGGCTCCGAGGTGCGTGATATCCTCGAACTCAGTGCGGGAACATCCCCTGTTGGTCCCCACCATCGCAGCCGGATTCAGGAGGTCGATTTGAAGAAGACCCTGTTGGGATTGGTCTGTCTTTTGGCGGTCGGTCAGGTTCTCGCCGTTGACGAGGCCTCGGTCGGCATCAAGGTGCGCCAGCAGAGCGGCGCCAATTTCGTGACGGGTGGCATCGGCGAGGAGGCGGAGGCTTTCCTGGAGATCTCTCCGCGCTATCCCATACATCTGAAATTCCAGCAGGGTGGCCGCGACATCCAGTCGAAAGGCGTTCAGGTGAAGGTGATCGACGTCAAGGGCGAGTCCCTGGTGGAAGCTGTGGCGGAGGGGCCGCTGTTCTACGTCAATCCTCCTTCGGGTCGCTGGAAGTTCGAGATCGCATGGCAGGGGCAGACGTTGACCCAGACCAAGGATCTGACCGGGCGGCGCTATCTCGATCTCGTGTTCGACTTCAAGAGGCCCGACTGATCGTCGGTGGCAGGCGGGCGACACGACAAACCACGGCGTCCCGTCCGTCGGTTGTGCGTCTGATCTCAAGGTGAGGCGGGGAGTCATGCTGTCTTCCGGACGACTGGCCTGTGGAGTACTGGGCATCCTCCTTCCGCTCGTCGCTGTGGCGGCGGAAGGCGTGATCCATGCGATGCGTCCAGCGGAGATCCAGTGGACCGTGCTCCGCCAGTCCCCCGCTCTGGCCCGTGCGGACGTCCATGGACGGCAGGACGGTACAGGCCCCTTCACCTTCAGGGTGCGCGCGTCGGCTGGTCACCGCCTGCTTCCGCACACGCACCCGGACGACCGCGTCATCACCGTGCTCGAGGGTACGTATTGGTCGGCGGTCGGAGAGACCTGGGACGAGTCCCGTCTGGTCGCCTATCCGCGCGGCAGCTTCTACGTGGTCCCGGCGGGTGTTGCGCATTTCAGCGCCGTGCTGGACGGAGAGACCGAGTTCCAGGAGAGCGGCATCGGTCCCAGCCGCAACGACATGATTCCCCAGGCTGCGCCGCGCTGACAGCCCTTCCGGCGTGTCGCGGACCCGCGGCGCATGCAGGGTGCCTGCCAGGCCGGCGGTCGCAACGCGCGGCACCGGCCACGTTGCGGGTGTCCCGTTGGGCTCAGTGAGCCACCGGGGGTGTCGCTCGTCGCAGCGAGCGCATCCGTTCCTCGGTCCGTGGATGCGTCGCCAGGTATCGCGACAGGCCCTCAGGCTCGTCACCTGTGTCCGTCGAGCCGAGGCGGGCACGCTCGAGCCGATCCAGCATGGCCGCGAGAAGGGTGGGAGACAGGCGGTTTTGGCTGAGCATGCGGGCGGCGAAGTCGTCGGCCTCACGCTCCATGTCGCGGGAATAGCGTGCCTGCAGCACTGCGGCGGGAATGGCGGCGGCGAGGCTGGAGACGTCCCCGAGGAACCAGGTCAGCACCAGTGCCACGACGGATCCCTGGAGCGCCTGCCGGATGCCGTGCCGCTCACTGACGTGGCCCAGTTCGTGGGCGAGCACCGCCAGCACCTCCTCCTCTGAGCCGGCGATCTCGACCAGTTCGTCCGTCACCACGATCGTTCCCGAGGGCAGGGCCAGGGCATTCGGACCGATGCCCGGCGCTGCACGGAACTCGATGCGGTGGCTCACGGGTACCTCGGCGGGCAGGCGCATCTGGGCAAGGCGGCTGCGCAACCGACGGGTCTCCCGGTCTGGCAGTTGCGTGGGTGCGAGCAGGCGACCATCGAGGAATTCCATGACCTGTGCAGACATGCTTTCCGCGACTGCCGGGGGCACCAGTCGGGCGGCGTGGCGCGCCCCCCAGGGCAGCACATACAGGTAGCACGCGGTCAGCACCAGCGCACAGCATGTCACCGCGGTCGCAGCCACGAGCCAGCGTCGTTGCATGCGTTCAAGCAGGGGTTCCCTGAACCCGGAAGCGGCAAGGGTCGCTTCCAGGGAGGCCCCGTCATCGACCTCCAGAAAAGTGTCGTCGGGCAGGTACAAAGTGGCAGTGCCGACCCCGCTGCGTTCAGCCATGCGGAGCGAGGCAATGGCAATGTCGCGGACCTGATCCCCGCTCTCCAGCGTCAGTCGGTCCGACGAGATCCGCAGAACCGCGACGTGCGGCCGGGAGGAGATTCCATCGAAGTGGCGACAGGCGAAGGTTCGGACGTGCGTCACAGGGCGATGTCGAGATCCATGAGCTCACCCACCTCCTCACCGAAAGCATCGATTTCGGAACCCTGCCCGGCGGAGAAGTCATCGAGCGATCCAGCCACGTGCATGGCCATGCATTCGACCCGATAACGGGCCAGCCGGACCACTGCAAAGGGTCTGAACAGTCCCAAGGACGCGACGGTGAGCGCGAGGTTCGAGAGCGTGATCCAGAGCAGGGTGCGGAAGCGCAGGGTGGATGTGAAACCGTGCCCGCCCAGCGTGGTGCCGTTCCATACCGCATTCTGCAGACGTGCATCGAGAAATGGCTTGACTGCGACGAAGCCCGAGTAGAGGGCAACGAAGCCCCCGACGAAAAGCCATGCCCACGCCAGATCGAGGCGCGGATCCATGCCCGAGTCCAGCCCACCCAGAAGCGCGACGCCCGCGAGTCCGATCGCCAGCGGCGCGAGCAGGAATATGGCCAGTGCCTGGCCGAAGACCCCGTAGACGGCGCGGGTCGTCACGTGGAATGCGAAGGCGTCGCGGCCGAAGTGACTGTTGCCATGCTGGAAGGCCTTGAACTCCCGATAGGCGCGTGGCGCCAGGGCGCCGAGCGTCATGATCGCGAGGAGCGGCCACCAGAGCAGGGCGCGATAGGCATCCGCGTTGCCGGAAGCGAAGCGGAAGCGGATACCCCGCCAGCTGGTGTTGCGCAACCTGAAGGCGATCGAGCGCATCACCAGCCAGGGCAAGGTGGCCACCAAGGGGATGGCCAGCGCAACGCCAGCGGTCCTGTCGAGGTTGTAAGCGGCCTCCAGCGACGCCAGGAGCAACAGGGCGAGTATCCGACCCCTGAGGATGGCGCCGGGCTTGCCATGGAAGTCGAAGCCGGAGCCACCCAGCCGTGTATGTCGATGGAAGTATTGCAGCCGTCGCACCTTGGCCCAGGGCGAGTAGATTCCGAGGGTCAGGATGGTGAAGGCCAGATTGACGATCCAGATGCGGAAGTATTCCGCACCGCTGCCAGTGAAGGTCAGAGATTCGGCTGACCGGGTCGTGGACGGGACAGGCTGGAATTGTGCGGGCACGACGCGCACTCGCGTTCATCGATGTTTCCGAATCTACACCCGGGGCCCGGGCGCGGCCAGTGTGCGGGTCGGGGGAACGTCGAGGACTGGGTCCGGGCATGCCGGGCTGGTGGATGCCGAGCGTGAGCGTGGTGTTACGCTTCGCGTTTCGACTGATCGGTGCGGCGTCGATGCCGCGCGCGGAGGAAAGACACGGTGAGCTCTCACTGGCGGACGATGGCGGGCGGCGTGATGCTGGCCTGCGCCCTGGCACTGGCGGGTTGTGCGGCGATCCCGGGTGGGGAGCCGCCGGCGGTGAACGTGGCGGATATGCGCATGGGAACGGCGGGCATCTTCGAGCAGCAGTTCTTCGTCAAGCTGAGGGTGCAGAACCCCGGCGAGCGCGAGCTCGTTCTGAAGGGAGTGAGCTTCGATCTCGACCTGAACGACAAGGCCTTCGCCCGGGGCACCAGCGCCACCGATGCCGTGGTGCCGCCCTTTGGAGCCGCACTGGTGGAAGTCGAGACGGTCAGCACACTGCCCGGGATGCTACGGCAGTTGTCCGGGATGACGTCGGCGGGCAAGTCGCCGCCAGCAATGAACTACCGGATCAGGGGACGGTTGCACACCGCGGGCCGCGGCGCTGCAATCCCGTTCGAGGAAAAAGGCGAATGGAGCCTCGGTGATGCAGGCTCGGGAGGAGGGAAATGAAGCCGGTTGTTGCGCAGGATCCGCTGTTCTCCGTGGAGGGACAGGTGGTGCTCGCGATCGGGGCGAGCCGTGGCATCGGGCACGCGCTCGCCGCGGCCTTTGCGGAGCGGGGGGCGAGGGTCGTCATCGCGGGCCGCGAGCAGGCTACCATCGAGGCTGCGGCGCATGACATGTCCGGCGATGGTGCCATGGTGGAGGGAGGCGTCTGTGACGTATCCGACCCGGCGCAGGTCGAGGCGCTGGTTCGGGGCGTCATCGACCGCCACGGGCGCATCGATACGCTCCTCAACGTGGCGGGCATCAATATCCGCAAGAGGGTGGAGACCTATTCCATCGAGGAATACGACCGGATCCTCGACGTCAACCTGCGAGGCCTCTTCGTTTCATCCCAGGCGGTCGGGCGTCGCATGCTGGAGGCCGGGGGCGGCTCCATCATCAACATCGATTCCCTGAACACTTACGCACCGCTGAAGGGCGTGACGCCCTACGCCATGAGCAAGGCGGGTCTGGGGATGATGACGCGTGGCATGGCGCTCGAGTGGGGGCCGCGGGGCGTCCGGGTCAATGCGATCGCGCCGGGCTTCTTTCCGACGGAACTGTCGCGCAAGGTGTGGCAGCAGCCGCGGATGATGGAGTGGGGGCGGGAGGTGATGCCCTTGCAGCGGCTCGGGGACACCGGGGAACTCGTCGGCGCAGCGCTGTTTCTGGCGTCGCGCGCTTCGAGTTACGTCACCGGTCAGATCCTGCGGGTGGACGGCGGCATCAGCGCAGGCATCAACTGGCCGATCGAACTGGACTGACGGCCCGACGGTGCGGTGGCACCATTCCTGCACGCATGCCTGGCGGTTGCGCGGTGGGACCCGATTACGCGTCCGGCCTGGGCGAGGGCGGTGGCCCGCCCGGCCTGCTGCAGCCAGTGCGGGCCGTCACGGGCGGCGATTGTTGGACGAGGCGGGGACGGCGATAATCCGGCCCCGAAACCACGCGCGGGGCGCGATCAGGAGGAAAAACAGCATGACCGACATCACTGGACTGCTCGGTGCGGAGGCAGACGGTCTTCTCAACCATGTCTGCAAGGGCATTCCGAAGGAGTCCGTGCATCTGCCCGGGCCGGATTTCGTCGACCGCGTCGTGGCCTCCTCGGACCGTTCGCCAAGTGTCATGCGCAGCCTGCAACAGATGTTCGACCACGGGCGGCTGGGAGGTACCGGTTATCTGTCGATCCTGCCGGTCGATCAGGGGATTGAGCACAGCGGAGGCGCGTCATTCGCAAAGAACCCGGCGTACTTCGATCCGGAGAACATCGTGAAGCTGGCGATCGAGGGCGGCTGCAACGCGGTGGCCTCGACCCTTGGAGTGCTCGGTGCGGTCTCGCGCAAGTACGCGCATCGCATCCCCTTCATGCTCAAGTTCAACCACAACGAGTTTCTCACCTATCCCAACAAGTTCGACCAGATCTGTTTCGCCAGCATCCGGCAGGCGCGGGACATGGGTGCGGTGTCGGTGGGGGCCACGATCTATTTCGGCTCGCCCGAATCGTCGCGCCAGATCGTGGAAGTGAGCCAGGCTTTCGAGATGGCCCACGAAATGGGCATGGCCACCGTGCTTTGGTGCTATCTGCGCAACAGCAGCTTCAAGCTCGACAAGGATTACCACGTGTCGGCCGACCTGACCGGGCAGGCCAACCACCTCGGTGTGACCATCCAGGCGGACATCATCAAGCAGAAGCTGCCCGAGAACAACGGCGGATATCTGGCGCTCAACACCAAGGAAAGCCCCTACGGCAAGAGCGACAAGCGCATGTACTCCGAGCTTGCGAGCGATCACCCGATCGACCTCACGCGGTATCAGGTGGCCAACTGCTACATGGGGCGGGCGGGGCTGATCAATTCCGGAGGCGCATCCGGTGAGAACGATCTGGTCGAGGCGGTGAAAACGGCGGTCATCAACAAGCGCGCCGGTGGCATGGGGCTGATCTCGGGCCGCAAGGCGTTCCAGAAGCCCCTTCGTGAAGGCGTGTCCCTGCTCAACGCCATTCAGGATGTCTATCTCTCGAAAGCGATCACGGTGGCCTGATCTCCTCGCCGCGTGGTTCGCATCGTGCCTGCTCGGGAGCACCCCGGGCCTGGCGCGGGCAGGTGAGGACGATCGGCAGGCTCTGGAGCGGATCCGGGGTGAGATCGAGGCACTGGTCGCGGCCAACCGTCGCTGCCACAACGTCGTGCACTGCCATCTGCTGTCCATGGGCTTCGACGCGTGTGGTCACCCCACGCTGCACGTGGCGTTCAACGACTTCACCGGGGCCAAGGCCACGCTCGAAGCCAAGGGCGCCGAGATGAGCTTTCTCGAGGAGGAGTTGCTTCGCGGCACTCCCAGGCCGGCCAACTGCGTGCCTTATGTGCTGCCGAAGCCAGCTTGCCATCGACACCAATGCAGCGTGGGGGTGAGAAACGAATGAGGTGCATGCTGTTGCCTGTGAGGTCGTTGCCTGTGGTCTCCCTCTTCCGGTTCATCGCGGTTTTCTCCACGGTTCTGGCTGGAGCCTGGCAACAGAGCGCACTTGCCGAGGATGACGCTGCGGCCCTCGTGCGGTTGCACAAGGAGATTGCCGCTGCGGTTGGAGAGCCGGCGTGCGGCAATGTCGCGTTCTGCAGGGTCGCGCCATCGGGGCACGATGCCTGTGGCAATCCATCGCGCTGGGTCGTGTTCAACAATGCGCCGGGAGTGCGCGAGATCGTCGAAACCAAGGCCTCCGAGATCACGTTCATCGAGGAGGAGATGCATCGGGGCAGGCCGCGTCCGGCGGATTGCCGTCCGGCGGCGAAGCCGAGGCTTGCGTGCGTGAATGGCCGCTGCGTCCTCGGCGACACCAGTTACTGATTGCCTCGTATCCGTCCGGGCATGTCGCCCGGCATTCAGGGAAACACCCATGACCGCCACGACCTCCCGGCCACGCGTCAAGAAGCTCCTGCCCAGCCTTGGGGTATCCGACATCCGTCGCTCGGTGCTGTTCTATCGCGAGGCGTTTGGTTTCGAGGTGGTGGATTCATTCGAGAACGAGGACGGCGAACTGCTCTGGTGCTGGCTGCGCGCGGGCGTTGGTGAACTCATGCTGCAGCAGCTGGATCCAGACCAGCAGATCACCCTGGATCCGGCCATCGGCCAGAGTTGGTGCCTGTATTTGCGCACAGACGACATCCTCGCGACCCGGGCGCGCCTGCGCGCTGCCGGACGCGACGTCTCCGAAATCGAGGTCACCGGCTACGGGGCCCGAGAGTGTTTCGCCACCGATCCGGACGGATACGCGCTGTGGCTGTCAGAGCCGGAACAGGGCAGGGGGCCTGACGACGAGGACGACGACGACAACGACGGCGAGGACGACTCGCCCGAGCAGCCGATGCATTGAGGTTGATTCAGGTCTTGCGTCCCGAACGGGGCGCAGGTCCTTTCACCTTCGTTGTCCGAAGGCAGGATGAGGCAGGACCGGGGACTGCCCTACCGTCCCGCTGCTGCTGACCGGCTACGAGCCATCACACAGTCCCACCCAAAAAAATGCCCCGCTCGTGGCGGGGCGTCCAGGCACGACAGTCACACCCCTGGGCGGGGTGTGACGGCGTTTCTCACTTGGCTTCTTCCGATTTGGCGGGCTCCGTCGGAGCGGCAGGCGCGGCCTGAGGCGCCGTTTCCGTGGCCGTCGCGGCGGGAGGGCTGCCATGCTGGTTGGCTGCCGATCCGGCGTGGCCGGCGGGGACCGGCAACAGGGGAACGATCAGCAACGCCACGATGTTGATGATCTTGATCAGCGGGTTCACGGCCGGTCCTGCCGTGTCCTTGTAGGGATCGCCGACAGTATCGCCGGTCACGGCAGCCTTGTGGGCGTCCGAGCCCTTGCCGCCGTGGTGGCCATCCTCGATGTACTTCTTGGCGTTGTCCCAGGCACCACCGCCGGTGGTCATGGAGATCGCGACGAACAGGCCGGTCACGATGGTACCCATCAGCAGACCACCGAGCGCGGCCGAGCCGAGCACCAGACCGACGACGATGGGCACCAGCACCGGCAACAGCGACGGGATCATCATCTCCTTGATCGCCGCCGTGGTGAGCATGTCGACGGCACGGCCGTACTCCGGTTTGGCCTTGCCTTCCATGATGCCCGGGATCTCGCGGAACTGACGCCGCACTTCCTCCACCACCGCACCGGCGGCGCGGCCGACAGCCTCCATCGCCATGGCGCCGAAGAGGTAGGGGATCAGGCCGCCGATGAACAGCCCGACGATCACCTTCGGGTCGGACAGGTCGAACCTGGTGTCGCCTCCCACCGCTTCCAGCGCGTGAGTGTAGTCGGCGAACAGCACCAGGGCCGCAAGACCGGCCGAGCCGATCGCATAGCCCTTCGTCACGGCCTTGGTGGTGTTGCCGACGGCATCCAGCGGATCGGTGATGGCCCGCACGCTGCTGGGCATTTCCGCCATTTCGGCGATGCCTCCGGCGTTATCGGTGATCGGACCATATGCATCGAGGGCCACGACGATGCCCGCCATGGACAACATGGCGGTGGCGGCGATAGCGATGCCGTAAAGTCCGGCCAGCCAGAAGGAGGCGAGGATGGCCGCGCAGACGGCGAGGACGGGCCAGGCGCACGCCTTCATCGACACGCCGATGCCGGCGATGATGTTGGTGGCGTGGCCGGTGGTGGAGGCCTGGGCCACGTGCTTCACAGGGGCGAAGTCGGTCCCGGTGTAGTACTCGGTGATGTAGACCAGGGCACCGGTCAGCACGATGCCGACCACGGAGCAGCCGAACAGCGCCCCTGCCGTTACCTTGCCTCCGGTAGCCTCGGCCACGCCGCCCATCAGCCAGTTGGTGCAGAAATAGAAGGCCACGAGGGAGATGATGGCCGACACTGCGAGGCCCTTGTACAGGGCGTTCATGATCTTGCCGCCAGGGGCCGCCTTGACAAAGTAGCAGCCGATGATCGAAGCAATGATGGATACGCCCCCCAGCACCAGCGGGTACACCACGGCCGCATCACCCATGTTGGCGAACGCGAGGGCACCGACGAGCATCGTCGCGATGATGGTCACGGCGTATGTCTCGAACAGGTCGGCCGCCATGCCGGCACAGTCGCCGACGTTGTCGCCGACGTTGTCGGCAATCACCGCCGGGTTGCGTGGGTCGTCCTCGGGAATGCCTGCCTCCACCTTGCCCACCAGATCCGCACCCACATCGGCACCCTTGGTGAAGATGCCTCCGCCGAGTCGCGCGAAGATGGAAATCAGGGAGGATCCGAAGGCCAGGCCCACCATGGGGTGAAGCACCTCGCGCAGGCTCATGTCGCCGCCGCCCGCTTTCAGGACCGCGTAGTAGCCGGCGACGCCGAGCATCCCCAGGCCCACCACCAGCATGCCGGTGATGGCGCCGCCGCGGAATGCCACGTCCAGCGCCTCGTTCAGGCCGATGGTGGCTGCCTGGGCCGTGCGCACGTTGGCGCGGACCGACACATTCATGCCGATGAAGCCGGCAGCCCCGGACAGGATGGCCCCGATGGCGAAGCCGATGGCGGTGGACCAGCCCAGCGCGAAGCCGATGAGGATGAACAGGATGACGCCGACGATCCCGATGGTGCGGTACTGGCGGGCCAGGTAGGCCTGTGCGCCCTGTTGCACCGCGCCGGCGATTTCCTGCATGCGTGCGTTGCCGGCCGGTCGCGCGAGGATCCACTGGATGGACAGAAGTCCGTAGACGACAGCGGCGGCCCCGCAAGCCAGCGCTAGGATGAGACCTGAAGACATGAGTCCCCCAAAATGAGTGTCTGGAAAGGCATTAGATGATCCGGTGCTTCCGCGCATCCCGGGGGGACGCGCACATCGACTCTCCAGGGCTTCCCCGGGTGTGGGATCCTGGCCGGCTTCCTCCGAACGACGCGGCAACCGCCTCGTGAGCGGCCGCGCCCTGGACCGGGCTGATGATTAACCCCGCATTCTAGCTATGTCTTTTCGTGGCGGGCAACCTGTGACAGTGGGATCCGCGATTGTCGCGGTCCGCGCCAGGTCGGCGATCAGGAATGGTCCGGTACCCGCCAGGGTGGAAGTCGGCGCGGTACGCTGACAAGAGCTGGCGCAGCGTGCACCGGCAGTCCGCCCTCGAAGGGCTGGGGTGCCTCGCCCTGGATCAGCGGCAGCAGGTAGTCTCTCGCGGCAGGGCTGATGTGATGGCCGTCCGGGGAGATGAATTCCGTCGGCAGGCGCTTCTCCCTCCCGGCGACCTCACCAAGCGCGACTGCCTCGATCCGCCAGCGATACGGCGAATCGGATTCCCGGAGGATGCCCGGCATGACGCCGTTGCAGCCGGCTAGAGCGAGATCCACGGCGGCCGCCCCGACGGCCTCGGCCTGGTGCAGGTCGACCGCTGACGCGATGTGGCGGGCGGAACGTTGCAGATAGTCGGCCGTGGCCCAGTGGCATTTCAGACCGAGTCGCTGGCGCACGAGCGTGGCGAGCCGCGGAGCCACGCCGCCCAGTTGGGCCTCGCTCCCGGGGCCGGCAGCCTCCAGCGCGGACACGAATGCGCCGTCGGGGGTCTGCAGTCCTTCCGACACACCGACGACGCAATAGCCGTGGTGTGCTACGGTCGAAGACACCCGCGCCAGAAAATCCTCCGCATCGAAGGGCCGTTCCGCGAACAGGAGCAGGTGGGGCGGCTGCTGGCGATCGTTGGCGGCAAGTCCCATGGCCGCCACCATCCAGCCGGCGTTGCGGCCCATGGCCTCCAGGATGAACACCCGCGTCGACGTACCGGCCATGGACGCGACGTCCGCAGCCGCCTCACGCAGGCTCACGGCGAGGTACTTGGCGGCCGAGCCGAAGCCTGGCGATGCGTCCGTGCCCTCCAGGTCGTTGTCGACGGTCTTCGGGATGTGCACGCAGGTGAGCGGATGCCCGCACACACGTTCGAGACCTGAAAGTTGCAGCGTCGTGACGGCGGAACCGTTGCCGCCGTTGTAGAGAAGGATGCCGATGTCGTGCGCCTTGAGCACGCTGGCGATCCGCTCCCAGGTGGGGCGATCCCGCTCCGGCTCGCCGAGCCGGAAGCGCGCTGAGCCGAATATGCCGCCAGGGGTGTGGCGCATGGCATCCAGCGTGGACTCCGACTCGGCGGTGGTGTCGAGCAGGTCTTCGCGCAGCACGCCGGGCATCCCGCCGCGCGCCGCGTACAGGACGCCGACGCCCCGGGTTCGCCAGGCCCGGATGACGGCGGCCGCAGTGGCATTGATGACCGCGGTGACGCCCCCCGCCTGCGCGTAGAGTGCGTTGCGCGCCGCCATCCTGCGCTGCGCGTCAGTGCATGACGCCTGTGGCCTGATCGATCAGACCTTGCCCAGCGCGGCGAAGACCTGATCGCGGATCTGTTCCACCGAGCCCACTCCAGCGATGCGCGTGTACCGCGGCGCCCCCGTCCCCCCGTTGCGGGCCCAACCGAGATAGTAGTCGACAAGCGGGCGCGTCTGGCTCTGATAGACCTCGAGCCGCTTGCGCACCACGTCTTCCTGATCGTCGGCCCGCTGCACCAGATCTTCGCCCGTGACATCGTCCTTGCCGGGTGTGCGCGGTGGGTTGAATGCGACGTGGTAGGTGCGTCCCGAGCCCGGATGCACCCGGCGTCCGGACATGCGCTTGATGATCTCGCTGTCGGCGACGTCGATCTCGATGACGTGGTCCAGCATGACCCCGGCAGCCTTCATCGCATCCGCCTGAGGGATGGTGCGGGGGAAGCCGTCGAACAGGAAGCCGCGTGCGCAGTCGTCCTGGGCGATGCGTTCCTTCACCAGCCCGATGATCACATCGTCCGGCACCAGAGCCCCGGCGTCCATGCACTTCTTCGCTTCGACGCCCAGCGGCGTGCCTGCCTTGACCGCAGCGCGGAGCATGTCTCCCGTGGAGATCTGGGGGATCCCGAACTTCTCGACGATGAATGCCGCCTGGGTGCCTTTCCCGGCGCCGGGGGCGCCCAAGAGGATCAGTCGCATGCGTTGCGCTCCGTGTGGTGGTGGTGGGACGTACCCGGGGGAGGCGCCGCATGTCCACGGTCACCGCACTGCCCCGAAAGAGCGGGGATTATAGGGTCAGAGCGTGCACGCACCGCCGAGGAGCGCGCGGACCCGCTCGAGGTCACCGGGCGTGTCCACGCCGGCCGCAGGGGCCCTCTCTGTCACCGTGACGGCGATGCGATAGCCGTGCCACAGGGCGCGCAACTGCTCGAGAGCCTCGAACTGCTCGATCGGGCAGGGCGCCAGACCGGCGTAGGCCCGCAGGAAGCCGCAGCGGTAGGCGTAGATGCCGACATGGCGCAGCACGGGCAGTCCCGGCGGTCGCGAGCGGTGCTCGCGATACCAGTCGCGTGCGTACGGGATGCTGGCCCGGCTGAAGTACAGGGCATGACCGCTGGCGTCCATCACCACCTTGACGACATTCGGGTCGAACACATCGGCGTCGTTCCCGATCGGGTGACAGGCCGTGGCGATTGCCGCCGACGGGCTCTCGGCCAGTCTGCCCGCCACCTCGCGGATGAGTTCGGGTGAGATGAGCGGTTCGTCACCCTGCACGTTGACCACGATGGTCTCGTCCGGCCAGCCCCTCGTCTGTGCGACCTCGGCGATCCTGTCCGTGCCCGTCGGATGATCTTCGCGCGTCATCAGTGCCGTGTGGCCGTGGTTGCGGACCGCGGTCGCCACGTCCTCGTGGTCGGTGGCCACCAGGACCTCGCTCGCCCCGCTGAGTGCGGCGCGCTCGACGACGCGGACCACCATCGGTTTGCCGCCGATGTCGGCAAGCGGTTTGCCGGGCAGCCGGGTCGATGCGAACCGTGCAGGGATGACGACATGGAAGGTCGGGGACATGTCCGGCGTCTCGATGTCGCGGTTCAACGGGACCGTCGCCAGAGGTCGATCTCCTCGGTCGACAGCCTCCGGGCCTCGTCCTCGAGCATCACGGGGATGTCGTTGCGTACCGGGTAGGCGAGCCCGCTTTCGACTGAGACGAGTTCGTGGTGCTCGCGATCGTAGATCAGTGGCGCCTTGGTCAGGGGATCGACCAGAATCTCCAGCAGCTTGCCATCCAGGGCCATGGGACACCTCAACGCTTCGGGATCGTGGAGCGGCGGGCCGTGACCGGCCGACGCAGATGCAGGATTCTACGACGCAGCCGCAGACGCGCGCTTTGCCCCGCGCCTCAGTCGCGCGCCTACCATGTCGAAGAAGGCGGGGTCCAGTCGCGCCTCCACCGGCAGGCACCACCACTCCTCACGCGCGAAGCGCGCGCACTTGACCGCATCTTTCTCGGTCATCACCACCGGCAGCGCGGCGTAGAACAC
>JBEICA010000169.1:0-7528 GCA_040373665.1 Burkholderiales bacterium
AGCCAGAACCGCAGCGAGGCCGATCGCCAGGGGGTGGTCGACGGTCTGGCCGCCAGTGCCGCACCGGGTGCGGCCGCGGTGCATGCGCTGATGTCCGGTGACGCCCCGGGCGCGGGCGGGGCGGGCACAGCCTGAGGGTTCCCTGGACCGGTACGGACGCTCGGCCAGGGCGTTCCGAATCGCCCTGCCGGGGAGTCGCGCTCCCGCTTCGGTGAAGACCGGTTCCGATTGGGCCGCCGTCAGGGGCGTCCGGGTGGCTCCGGGAGCGGGAAGTTGCGCAGCCGGCCGCGCAGTCCATCGGGGATGTCCAGCTCGAAGCCCAGGATCGCCGCCGACAGCGACTTCCCGTAGTTGTCCAGGCACAGGCTGCGCGACACGCCCCCGCCCAGGGCGCCGTGCGCCACGAAATTCAGCGCCGCCAGTCCATCCACCTCGTAGCGCAGCACGGGTCCCTGCACCGTGCCGGCGTAATGACGGTGGAAGCGCTCGGCCGTGAGCTGCTCCTTGAGGAACGGATACAGCGCCGCGTCGTAGGCGATGACGCTGATGTTGGAGGTGTTGCCCTTGTCGCCCGAGCGCGTGTGGGCGACGTGCTGTAGCTTGACCCGCATGGTTCCGGACCTCAGCTGGTGAAGTAGTTGACCGACGGGGTGACGCGCTCGCGCGGCACCAGTGATGACCACACCCCGATGATCTCGCGCGTGCGGTCCTGGTGGGGCACGCGCTTGCCGGTGTGACCGACTCCGGAGACGGCCATGCCATCGACTTCGCGTCCGACCTTGACGGCCTCCTCGCGCGTTTTCGTGCGCGCCGCCACCCGTACCGCGATCTCGTAGGGCTCAGGCTGGTCCTCGGGCGACATGGCGCCATGTATGGCATTGAGCCCGAGGAAGTCGATGCGCACCTCCTCGGCGTCGAGCTTCACGATGCGGAATCGCTCCTCGAGGATGCGCCTGGCCAGCCGAGCGCGCCGCAGGGCGCCGGGACCGGCGTAGAAAAACATGTCCTCGCCGATGAAACCCTCGGTGCAGCCGATCGAGACTTTCAGCGTGGGCGTCCGCGGTTTGCCGCCGATGCCGCTCACCCGCACCCGATCCGGCCCCATCTGTTCGAGCCGTGTGGTGGTGAAATCGACCACCACGTCCGGTGTCAGGTAGTTGGCCGGGTCGTGCACCTCATAGAGCAACTGCTCCTTGACGGTCATGAGATTGACCGCGCCGCCGGTGCCGGCCACCTTGGTCAGCACCGCGCTGCCATCCTCCGACACCTCCGCGATGGGGAAGGCGAGGTTCCAGGGTTCGGGAACGTCCTTGAAGCCGGGGTCGCTGAAGTAGCCGCCGGTCACCTGGGCGCCGCATTCCATCAGGTGGCCAAGGCCGTTGCCGGCGCCCAGGCGGGCGTGGTCCAGCGGGTCCCAGCCGAACTCGTACATCATCGGCGCCATGAAGATCGACGGGTCCGCCACACGGCCCGTCACCACGATGCCGGCGCCGTTGCGCAGGGCCTCGACGATGGGCTCGGCCCCCAGGTAGACCTCGGCGGACACCAGCGAGGGCGCGAGGGAGGCCGTCGGCTCGCCGTTCTCGAGGATGCGGTCGGTGAGTTCGAGCACACGATCGGTGATCAGGCTTCCGTTCACCGCCGCCACCTTCACCCCCTTGACCCCCAGTTCCCGGAGCAGCTCGACGATGCGCCGCGCCGCGCCATCCGGGTTGATCCAGCCCTGATTGCTGACAATGCGCGTACCGCGCTTGAGGCAGTGCGGCAGCACCCCGCGCATGCGGTCGTCCAGGTAGGTGTCGTAGCCGGGGAAGGAGGGGTCGCGCCGGGCGCGCACCTGCGCCGCCGAGATGGTGGCTTCCGCCATGGTCTCGAAGCACAGGTAGTCGAGATCGCCGCGCTCGGCGTTGAGCACCGCAGGCTCGATGCGGTCGCCCCACCACGCCGAGCCGGCACCGATTCGGATGATCTTGCCCAAGGGTTCCTCCATTGCCAGCGGCCGAGGGTCCACGCCGCGCGTGCTCCTTGTCAAGGGCGTGACCGCGCCTTGACAGTGCCGCGACCGCCAAACGACACTGAAAGCGGAACCGATCCCCGGACGGCACGGGGCGGCACGCGGCAAACGGGGGGAACATGCGGTCGATGTCTGGAACGCGCACGGCGCGTTGGTGCCTTTCGCTCATCGCGCTGGTGGCGGGGACCGCTCTGGCCGAGCCGATCCGCATCGGCTGGCTGTCCTCGCTGACGGGTCCGCTGTCCTCCGCGGCGATCGCCGAGAACAAGGGTGTCGAGTTCGCGGTCGAGGAGATCAACGCTGCCGGTGGTGTGCTCGGCCGCAAGCTCGAGCTGGTGACCCGGGACACTGCAGGCGACCCGACCAAGGCGGTGAGCCTCGCCCAGCAGCTGGTGTTCAGCGAGAAGGTGCACGTCGTCATCGGCCCGGTGAATTCCGGCGAGTCCCTTGCCACGGTGCCCATCGTCGCCCGCGCCGGCGTGCCCAATCTGGTCATCGGCACGATCGACGAGCTCGTCGATCCCCGCAGGTTCCCGCGTGCCTTCCGGACCATCAACACCAACCGCCAGTGGATCGAGGCGGCCAACGACTATGCCCTGCGTGTCCTGAAGAAGAGCCACATCGCCATCATTGGCGACACCAGCGGCTACGGGACTTCCAGCGCGAAGACTGCGGCGGAACTGCTCGAAAAGGCCGGTGTGAAGCCGGTGTTCAGTGTGCTGGTGGACCCGAACAAGACCGACCTCACCGACGAACTGAACAAGGCCAAGGCGGCCGGCGCCGATGTGATCATGCCCTGGTCGGCCGCCACGGGTCTGGTGGGGCGTCTCATCAATACCCGCGGCGACCTCGGCTGGAACGTGCCCATCGTCGGCCACCCGGCCGTGATGGCGCCCGCCATCCGCAAGCTGCTGAACAAGCCCCAGTACTGGGAGAACACCTTTGCCGCCGGGCCCGTCAGCACCACCTACCTCGCCAGCGGCAAGCTGCCCGAGCGCACCCAGGCGCTGGTGGACAAGCTGCGGCCGCGCCTCGGCGGCGGCGAGATCGACTTCCTGTTCTGGTGGGTCGCGCTGGGTTACGACACCGTCCGCATCGTCGAGCATGCCGTCAAGGCGGCCGGCGGCACCGACCCCGCCGCCCTGCAGAAGGCGCTCGAGAACACCCGCGATCTGAAGGGCGCTTACGCCACCTACAGCTGGACGCCGCAGGACCGCAACGGCTTCCCCGACAACGACATCACGGTCAACATCGCCAACACGCTCAAGGACGGCAGCTTCAAGCCGGCGCCGCGCTGAGCGGCGCCTGGAGCGTCCGGCCAGTCCGTCTCCAACGCAGACACCGATGACGCGCCGCCTCGTGCCCGACGCGTGTTCCGCATGCTCACCCTGATCGTCTCCGGGCTGGCGGCTGGCGCCCTGTACGCGGCAACGGCCCTGGCCTACAACGTGATGTACTCCACCTCGAAGGTGTTGAGCGTCACCACCGGCCATCTCGCCATGCTCGGCGGGGTGTTCGGCGCGTTCTTCATCAGCGGCCTTGGCCTGCACCCGCTGCTCGGGCTGGCGGGTGCCGTGGCTGCCGGTGCGCTGTTCGGCCTGCTCACCGACGTCATCGCGATCCGGCGCGTGGTGTCGCGCAGCGACGAGCACCTGTGGCTGCTCTCCACCCTGGCCCTGGCCACCATCGTCCAGCAGGCGGTGGGCCTGTGGTGGGGCACCGAGCCCCAGCCTTTCCCGCGGCTGCTGCCCCAGGACTTCTCTGCCGGCCTCGGCGATCAGAAGTACTGGCTGCCCATCGCTGCCACCGCCGCCATCGCGCTGGCGCTCGAGCTGTTCTACCGCCGCACCCTGTACGGCAAGCTGTTCGTCGCCATGTCGGAGGACACCTTCGCCGCCCGCGCCCGCGGCATCGAGACCGACCGCATCCGCTCGCTTTCGTATGTCATCGCCGGGGTCATCGGCGGCTTGTCGGGGTTTGCCGCCGGCCAGCTCACCTTCGCCTTTTTCGCCCTCGGGCTCACCCTGACCCTGAACGGTTTCATCGCCCTGGCCGTCGGCGGGCTCGGCAGCAATCTCGGTGCCCTGGTCGGCGGGGCGGCCCTGGGACTGCTCAACGCGTTCTCGAGCAATCTCATCGGGGGCGAGTACCAGAACACGGTGTCCGTCGGCCTGCTCATGGTGATCCTGCTGCTCAAGCCCGAAGGCCTGTTCGGCGCGCGCAACGTGAGGCCGGTGTGAGCGGGGCAAAGCGCACGGCCGCCGCTGCAGTTGCCCTTGCGGCGCTCGCCGCGCTGCCGTGGTGGGCACGGGACCAGTACCAGTTGCACCTCGCCTCGCTCATCGCGGTGTACTGGATCCTCATCGCCGGGCTCAATCTGGTGGTGGGTTTCAGCGGCCAGTTGTCCATCGGCCATGTCGGGCTGCTGGCCATCGGAGCCTACGGCTTCGCCATCCTTGCCGGCAGCCATGCGTGGTCGCCCTGGGTGGCCCTGATGGCCTGCGGTGGGCTGGGCGGGTTATGCGGCCTGCTGCTCGGCCTGCCATCGCTGCGTCTGCCCGGCTTCTACTTCGCCATGGCGACCATGGCCTTCGCCCTCATCGTGTCGGAGCTGTCGCTGTCTCTGGGCGATCTCACCGGCGGTGGCGTCGGGCTGGCGGTGCCGGCCTTCCCGACGCCGTTCGACACGCCCGACGGCTTCTATTTCCTGCTGCTGGGCGTCGCCGCCCTGGTCACCTGGCTCACCTGGAACGTGGCGCGGGCGATGTGGGGGCGTGGTCTGGTGGCCATCCGCGACAACCCGGTCGCGGCCGAATCGGTGGGCGTGCCGGTGTTCCGCATGAAGCTGTGGGTGTTCGTCGTCAGCGGCGTCACGGCCGGGATCGGCGGGGCCTTGTTCGGCTCCCTGCAGAGCTACATCACGCCCGACACCTTCGTCTTCGAGCTCGGGCTGTTCTTCTTCGTCTGCATCATCATCGGCGGCCGCGGCAGCATCGTCGGGCCGCTCGCCGGCACCATCGTCCTGACCGCTCTGCCGGAGCTGGTGGCGCCACTGGCGAAGCTGGGCAACCTGTTCTACGGCATCCTGCTGCTCGCCGTGGTGCTGCTGGTGCCGGAAGGCATCGGGCGCATCGTCGAGTGGGCGGCGGAGCGTCTGCGTCCGCGGCGCGAGGCCCATGGTCTGGTCGAGCCCGACGCCGCGCGTCTGGCCGCCGCCATCCGCCGGGGGCGTGACTCGTGACCGGGCTGGCGGCGCGCACCGTCACCAAGCGCTTCGGCGGTCTGACGGCCCTGGACGGCGTGTCGCTCGAGCTGCGTCGCGGCGAAGTCCACGGCCTGATCGGACCCAACGGCAGTGGCAAGACCACCCTGCTCAACCTGTTGTCCGGCTTCTATCAGGCTGATGAAGGCGCGGTGATGCTCGACGGCGAGGATGTGACCCGGGCGCCCGTGCAGCGCCGTGCAGCGGGCGGGGTGGCGCGCACCTTCCAGAAGCCGCGGCTGCTGGGCACCCTGAGCGTGCTGGACAACGCTGTCCTGGGCGGGTGGCGCGAGCGGCCGCGACGCCTGCTGCCCAGCATGTTCGCCCTGCCGGGGGTACGCGCAGAGGAGCGGCGCAACCGGGACCGGGCGGCCGAACTGCTGCACGGGCTCGGGCTCGGCTACGCCCTGCAGCGGCGGGCCAATCTGCTCGAGCACGCGGAGAAGCGCTTCCTCGAGATGGCGCGCGCGCTGATGCTGCGGCCCGACTACATTCTCCTCGACGAGCCGGCGGGCGGCCTCACCGGCGTGGAGATCGAGCGCCTCGGCACCGTCGTGCGCACGTTGCGCGAGACCGGCATCGGCGTCCTGCTGGTGGAGCACCACACGGAGTTCGTGTTCGGCCACTGCGACCGGGTCACCACCTTCAACCTCGGGCGTCTGCTCAGGCACGGCACCCCGCAGGAAGTGCGCAACGATCCGGAGGTGATCCGTGTCTACCTCGGTGCCTGACACGGTGATCGCGTCCGATTCCGAGGCGGGAACGTCCGCCCGCCTGGCAGGCAATGGCAGGGCACGGCCTGCGACTGCGCTGCTCGAGGTCACCGGTCTGCAGGTCGCCTATGGCACGGCGGAGGTGGTGCACGGTGCCAGCTTCGAGGTGCGCGCCGGGGAGTTCGTCGTCCTCCTGGGACGCAACGGCGCCGGCAAGAGCACCATGCTGCACGCCATCTCAGGCCTCATCCCGAAACGCGGCGGCCGGGTGGCGTTCGAGGGGCGCGACCTGTCGCAGGCACGGCCGCGCGCGATCGTCCAGGCCGGCATCGTCCAGGTGCTGGAAGGCCACCGCGTGTTCCACGCCCTGACGGTGGAGGACAACCTGCTCATCGGTACCTACGCGCGCAATTCGCGCGGCGACCGCTCGCGGCTGGATCGCATCTACGCCCTGTTCCCCGAGATGGCGGAGAAGCGCCATGAACCCGCGTCGCGACTGAGCGGTGGCCAGCAGCAGATTCTCGCCGTGGCCCAGGGCGTGATCGGCGATCCGCGCCTGCTCATTCTCGACGAGCCGTCCGCCGGTCTCGCCCCCATCGTCATCGACCGCATTCTGGACGTTGCGGCCGAGCTCTGCCGCGGCGGCATGTCCATCCTGCTCGTGGAACAGATCGTCGAAAAGGCGCTGCGCCACGCCCACCACTGCTACCTGGTCGACACCGGCCGCATCGTCGGCGAGGGCCCGGCCGCCACCATGCTCGGCAGCGACGCCCTGCACGAGGCCTACCTCGGGAAAGCCTGAAACTTCGGGGTCAGGTCTTGTCTTTTGCCTGTCGAGGTCTGTTGTCGACAGAGCCTGCAACCAAGTATCGCCGGTCCCGAATCGATAACATTCAGGGCAATCCGTAACTCAAATGTATCCGTCGTCGCCGTAGCCTTTGCGGGTGTCCGGTCGTCCGGCCGGGCCAGATCGCTCAGCGAGGAGATGACCATGAGCTTGCGCAGATGTGTTCCCGTGATGGTGTCGAGTCTTGCCCTGTCTCTGTTCAGCAGCATCGCCACGGCCCAGGATTGGAAGGCTGTCGGCAACTTCGGCTGGTTCGGTGTCGGAAAAATGCAGGAGATCGAGAAGGGCCACTTCTACTGGGTCGGTGAGTTCTCCGGGACCTTCTTCAGCGACAAGGGGGCGGGTGGTCTGTTTCACAACGCCGGAGTGAAGTGCCCTGCCTTCTACGATGTCGACATGAATGCCGGCAAACATGCGTCTGGAGGTTACTGCATCATCGCTGACGTCGACGGCGACCAGGCCTATCTGAGTTGGTCCAACAAGGGCGATGGCCGAAACGGCACCGGAACATTCACCTATACCGGGGGCACCGGGAAATACAAGAGCATCAAGGGACCCGGCGGCGCGTTCACGACCTTGTTGCATGCACCCTGGCCCGACGGCACGACCTCGGGTCTGTCCAACTGGAACAAGTAACAACATCGGGGGTCAGGTCTTGCCTTTTGCCTCTGGAGAGATGTCAAGAGGCAAAA
>JBEICA010000106.1:0-10728 GCA_040373665.1 Burkholderiales bacterium
GCAGCGCGGCAACCCCGAGATCCAGCGCCGCTGCCAGGAGGTGATCGACCGCTGCTGGGCGCTCGGTGGCGACAATCCGATCCTGTCGATCCACGACGTCGGTGCCGGCGGCCTGTCCAACGCGCTGCCGGAGCTGGTGCACGGGTCCGGGCGTGGCGGGCGCTTCGATCTGCGCCGCGTTCCCTCCGAGGAGCCGGGCATGTCGCCGATGCAGATCTGGTCCAACGAGGCGCAGGAGCGTTACGTGCTCGCCGTCGACGCGGCCCGGCTCGCGACCTTCGAGGCCATCTGCGCGCGCGAGCGCTGTCCGTTCGCGGTCGTCGGCACCGCCACCGCCGAACAGCGCCTGCTGGTCGAGGATCCGCTGTTCGGCAATCGCCCGGTGGACATGGACCTGGGCGTGCTGCTCGGCAAGCCGCCGCGCATGCACCGCGACGTGCAGCGGCAGCGGCCGCGTCTGCCCGCGTTCCGGGCCGGTGCGCTGGACCTGCAGGCCGCGCTGCTGCGGGTGCTGCGTTTCCCCGCCGTGGCGGGCAAGGCCTTCCTGATCACCATCGGCGACCGCAGCGTCGGCGGCCTGACGGCGCGCGACCAGCTGGTCGGGCCCTGGCAGGTGCCGGTGGCCGACGTGGCGGTCACAGCCATGGGTTTCGACACCCGGCTCGGCGAGGCCATGGCCATGGGCGAGCGCACGCCCCTCGCCCTGGTGGATGCGGCCGCGTCCGCACGCATGGCGGTGGGCGAAGCCTTGACCAACCTGTCCGCAGCCGGTGTCGGTGCGCTCTCCGGGGTGAAGCTTTCCGCCAACTGGATGGCCGCGGCCGGACAGCCCGGGGAGGACGCGGCGCTGTTCGATGCGGTGCACGCCGTGGGCATGGCGCTGTGTCCGGCGCTGGGCATCTCGATTCCGGTGGGCAAGGACAGCCTGTCGATGCGCACCACGTGGCGCGACAACGGTGCGGACCGCGACATGACGGCACCGGTCTCCCTCATCGTGTCCGCGTTCGCGCGGGTCGACGACGTCGGCGCGACGCTCACGCCCGAACTGAGGCTGGACGCCGGGGAGACGCGGCTCGTTCTGGTCGATCTCGGCGCGGGTCGCAACCGCCTCGGCGGTTCGGCGCTGGCCCAGGCGCACGGTGCCATGGGCAACGAAATTCCGGACGTCGACGAACCGGCGCGCCTGCGCGGCTGGTTCACCGCCCAGCAGAGCCTGCTGCGACGAGGCCGGCTGCTCGCCTGCCACGACCGCTCCGACGGTGGTCTGGTCGTCGCGCTCGCCGAGATGATGTTCGCCACCCACGTCGGCGTCACGGTGGAGCTGGGTGCACTGACGAAGCGGGGAGGGGTGGCGGGCGCGCTGTTCGCGGAGGAGCTGGGCGTGGTGCTGCAGGTGCGCAGCGCCGATCTGAAGGAGGTGCGGGCGGAATTCGAGGCTGCGGGCCTCGGTGGCTGCGTGCACGACATCGGCGCCATCAACACCGACGGCCACCTGCGGGTGCGCGTCAGGGGCGAGGAGGTTCTGGCGGTGTCCGGCGTGACGCTGCTCAAGGCGTGGGCCGAAACCAGCCACGCGCTGCAGCGTCTGCGGGACGACCCGGACTGCGCCGATGAGGAGTTCGAGGCCATCGACGACGTTGCCGATCCCGGACTGGGGGCCCACCTGAGCTTCGATCCGGCCGCGGTGCGGGCACCCGTGTTCGCCGGTGCGCGGCCCCGGGTGGCCATCCTGCGCGAGCAGGGCGTCAATGGGCAGATCGAGATGGCTGCCGCCTTCCACCGCGCCGGTTTCGAGGCGGTGGACGTGCACATGAGCGACCTGCTCGCGGGGCGGGTGTCGCTCCGCGGTTTCAGGGGGGTGGCGGCGTGTGGCGGCTTCTCCTACGGCGATGTGCTGGGTGCAGGGGAAGGATGGGCCAAGTCGGTGCTGTTCAACGAGCGGGCGCGGGAGGAGTTTTCCGGCTTCTTCACCCGCGGGGACACTTTCGCACTGGGCGTGTGCAACGGCTGCCAGATGATGAGCAACCTGCACGAGCTCATCCCCGGCAGTGCCGTGTGGCCGCACTTCGTGCGCAACCGCTCCGAGCAGTTCGAGGCGCGTCTGGTCATGGTCGAGATCACCGACAGCCCGTCGCTGTTCTTCCGCGACATGGCGGGCTCGCGCCTGCCGGTGGTGGTGTCGCACGGGGAAGGCCGGGCGGAGTTCGCGGACACCGCCGCCGCCCGCGCCGCCGGACCGCTGGTGGCCATGCGCTATGTGGACAGCCGGGGGCGGGTCGCGCGCCGCTACCCGGCGAATCCGAACGGGTCGCCCGGGGGTATCACGGGCTTGACGACACCGGATGGAAGGTTCACCGTCCTCATGCCGCATCCGGAGCGGGTGTTCCGCACGGTGCAGATGTCGTGGCATCCCCGTCACTGGGTGGAGGATTCCCCGTGGATGAAGATGTTCCGCAACGCCTTCGACTGGACGCGGCAGGGTTGAGCCGGTCGGCTCGATGACGGGGTCCGTCCGGCCCCGTGGCTGCAGGCAAGTGGAGAGGGATGCGATGAGGGAACTGATGCTGTTGACCGTGGCGGGCCTGATGGCGGCAGGGTGTGTGGTGTCACCCCCGCCCCCGCCCGAGAAGGACATCCGGGCCGAGTGCGCCCAGGACTACGCCGATCCGAAGATCGATCCGGTTCGGGACAAGATCCTCATCCCGCTGCAGATCGGTGAACCGCAACCTGTGGACATGCTCGCTCGGCGCGTCAGGGCCACGGAGGCGGAGAAGCCTGCGATCAAGGCCTTGTCGGGAGCCTTCGACGCGTGCATCCAGCGGGCCACGAAACGGCTCGGCACGCTGCCCTCGTATCGGTTGCGGACGAACAACCGGATCTCCGAGGGACTGGCCGATCTCTACGCCGGCGACATCACCTACGGCCAGTTCGCGAAGCTGATGCTGTTCGAGGGCGAGCGCGACCAGGTCGAGCGACAGCAACTCGACGAGGAGATCCGCGCACGCGAGCGCTGGAAGGTGGTGCACGACAGGGACGGGTTCTGAGGACGATTCAGAGGCCCGGGATCCCCTGAGGACACGGCCGACAGCTCGAGGGCAGTCGGCCGCTTGCCGGGGTCCGCGGCGGACACCGGCGTTCACGCCGAGAGACTCACTCCACCACGGAGGTCTTGCGCAGTTCGTCGACCATCTGGTCGCGCTGCTTGCCGATGACCTGCTTCATCACCTGATCCTTGACCTCCTCGAAGGCGGGGAAGGTGACGGCGCGGACATCATCCATGCGAATGATGTGGTAGCCGTACTGGGTCTGGACGGGCTTGTCGGTGGTCTCGCCCTTCTTGAGGGTGCGCATGGCTTCGGCGAAGGGCTTGACCATGTTGTTGCCATCGGTCCAGTCGAGTTCGCCACCCTTGACCTTGGAGCCGCTGTCCTCGGACTTCTTCCGGGCGATGTCCTCGAACTTCGCGCCCTTCTTCAATTGGGCGAGGATGGCCTTGGCGTCGGCCTCCTTCTTCACCAGGATGTGACGCGCCTTGTATTCCTTGGCATTCGGGTCCGCCTGCTCGGCCTTGACGCGGTCGTATTCGGCGCGCAGATCTGCCTCGGTGGGCTCGTGCTTCTTCAGGTAGTCCTCGAGGTAGGCGTTGACCAGGACCTGCTGGCGGGCGAGGTCGATCTGGGTCTGGAACTCCTCGGACTTGTCCAGACCTTCCTTGATGGCGGCCTGGGTGATGATCTCGCGGGTGATGAGGACGTCACGCAACTGCTTGCGCGTCTCCGGGTTGTCCTTGGCGCCCTGCTGCTGCTGCATCTTCAGGACGAAGTCCAGGCGTGCCTGGGGAATGGGCACCCCGTTGACGACCGCGGCGTTCTTGCCCGCCTCCTCGGCGTTGCAGGCGGACAGCAGGGACAGGCCGAAAAGACTGGCCGCAACAAGGGCGGCGGGCTTGATGAATCGCATGAATAATCCTTCAGGTGGTCGTTTTAGGGAATCAGGGGTGAGGGCGGAGGTCGCCGAACGGGCCGTTCCTCAGGCCGCCGGCCCGGACGCCGCTGCCTCCGCGGGAGTCTGGGCGATGATGGCAAGTGCATGAATCCGCTGGGGCATCAGATCGCGCAGCGGATCATACACCAGCCGGTGCCGCGCCACCCGCGACAGCCCCTGGAACGCCTCGGACACGACGAAGACCTGAAAGTGCCCGCCACCGCTTTCCGCCGCGCCGGCGTGACCGGCGTGATCGGCGCTGTCGTCGAACACCTCCAGACTTTCGGCGTGCAGCGGCGCCAGGCGGGTGCGGATCAGATCGGCAAGGGTCTGGGGGACAGTCATCTCTCCGCCTCCTGGTCCTGGACATGGCGCGCCAGGAACATTCCCTGCGCGAGCGCGAACACGAACATGAGACCCATGCCGCCGAAGAGCTTGAACTTGACCCAGGTGGGCTCGGCGAAATTGAAGGCCACGAACAGGTTGAGCGCACCCATGAAGGCGAAGAAGCCGACCCAGCTGTAGTTGAGCCTGCGCCAGACCGGCTCCGGGAGCGTGAACTGGCCCTGGGTCATGGCCCGGATGAGGTTCTTTCCGAGCAGGCGCTCGGACACCAGCAGGACGATGCCGAACGCCCAGTACAACAGCGTCGGCTTCCACTTGATAAAGGTCGCGTCGCGGAACGCCAGGGTGAGGCCTCCCATGACCACGATGATGGCCAGACTGATCCAGAGCATGCGGTCCACCTTCCGGCCGCGCGCGATCAGCCAGAGCACCTGACCGATGGTGGCGACGATCGCGAGCGCAGTGGCCAGGAGGATGGGCACCTGGCTGGCCGGGAGGTCCTGCCCGAGGCCGAGTCCCCCAAGCATGGCGCCGGTGATCCGGCCGGCGTCCTCCGGCCACTGTCCGGCACCGAAATAGGCCAGAAAGAAGACGAACACCGGGATAAGATCAAACAGGATTTTCATCGGGCCGTTCCGTGGATGGACGCGCGGGTGACTGCGCTCCGCGACGGGCCGGCGATTATGCAAGGGGGGCGCGCGGCATGTCCACGGCGCCCTTTCCGGGACGTGGAGACCCTGACATGGCTCTGACCAAGCTCATCGAGTACGAGGATGCGAGCCCCGAGGTGCGTGCCGTCTACGACGACATCCTCGCCACCCGCAAGACCGACTGGATCAACAACGTCTGGAAGGCGCTGGCCAACCACCCGCCGACGCTGCGCCAGTTCTGGGCGGAGGTGAAGGATGTCATGGGGCGGGAGGGCGGGCGCCTGGACCCGCTGACCAAGGAACTGATCTATGTGGCGGTCAGCATGACCAACAACTGTGAGTACTGCATCCGCTCCCACACCGCCGCGGCGCGCCGCAAGGGACTGGACGACCAGATGCTCGGCGAACTGATCGAGGTGGTGGCCCTGGCGAACAAGGGCAATCGTCTGGCCATCGGCTATCAGGTCGAGGTGGACGACAGGTTCAAGTGAATCGCAGCCCCGGGTTCCTGCCGACCCGGTCGGCCGTCGGCGGCCTCACGACGATTGCCAGGACATCATGACCAGCGCCTCTCCCGCCGAAGTCCTCCAGGGACTGCTCTCTCAGCGATACAGTTGCCGCGCGTTCCGCCCCGAACCGGTGGACCGCGTGATCCTCGACAGGGCCTTCGCCGCAGCCCAGCGGACGCCCTCGTGGTGCAACACCCAGCCCTGGCTGGTCCACGTCGCCTCGGGCGAGTCTCGCGAGGCCATCGCCGGTCGTCTGCTCACGGAGGCGACGGCCGCGCGTCCCGGAAATCCGGATTTCCCGTTTCCGCCCGGTTACGAGGGCGTCTACCGGGACAGACGCAGAGCCTGCGGGGTCCAGCTGTATCAGGCGGTCGGTATCGGCCGCGAGGACCGGGAGCGGGCGCAGGCCCAGGCGCTGGAAAACTTCCGCGGTTTCGGCGCGCCGCACATGGCCTTTGTCACAACCGACGCGGCGCTCGGCGTATACGGCATGCTCGACTGCGGCCTGTACCTGATGACCCTCATGCTCTGCCTGCAGGCGGAGGGGGTGGGAAGCATCGCCCAGGCTGCGCTGGCGTCCTACCCGGACATCGTCCGTGACCACTTCGGTCTGCCGGCCCACCGGCGGGTGGTGTGCGGGCTGTCCTTCGGTCACCCCGATGAGACCGCACCCGTCAATGGATACCGCACGGCGCGGGCCGCACCCTCGGAAGTGGTGAACTGGGAGACCTGACGGCCAGGCCGGCACCGGCATGGTGCGGCCGCTTGCCGGCATGAGCGGCAGGCATTAACGTTACGGGCTGCGTGGTCATCCGACCACCGCCGGCCCGCGTGCCGACCACACTTTTCCCGGGCCGCACGCCACGGGCCTTCGCCCGCCGGCGCGGCGCGGCGGCCCTCCGCTCCCGTGCTGCCCCGGAACCCAGGTATCGGAGAACCCGGGCATGAACCCCGCCAAGGCCTGTTCGACGTCAACGCTCTTGCTGCTGCTCGTTTTCGTGCTCCTGGGGTGTCAGGGTGAGGACAAGCCCGCCGCGGCGCCCGCGGCGGCGCCGGCCCCGGAGGTCACGGTGGCACCGGCCCGATCACGGGTGCTGAGCCGGCGGGAGGAATTCCCGGGGCGGCTCGAGGCCGTGGAAAAGGTGGACGTGCGCGCGCGCGTCAGCGGATACATCGAGGCGGTGCATTTCCGGCAGGGCGAGGACGTGCGCAAGGGGGACCTGCTGGTGTCGATCGACGCCCGCCCGTATCAGGCCCGTCTGCAACGCGCCGAGGGGGAGGTCGCCGCGCTCGAGTCGCGGATCGAGCTGGCCCGCCTGGAACTGGTCCGGGCGCAGAAGCTCCTGGCGAGTCAGGCCACCTCCCAGCGCGAGGTCGACGAGCGTTCCGCACAGCTGAAGGATCTCGAGGCGGCGCTGCGGTCGGCCCGCGCCGGGGTGGATACGGCGCGTCTTGACCTGTCGTTCACGCGCGTGACGGCGCCGATCGCAGGCAGGGCAGGCCGGTTCGACATCACTGTCGGCAATCTGGTGCAGGCGGAATCCCCGGAGCCGCCCGTGCTCACCACCATCGTCTCGATGAACCCCCTGTATGTGTCCTTCGACGTCGACGAGGCCACCTTCGTGCGCTTCGGGCTCAATGCCGCCGCCCGGCGGGGCCTTCCGGTGGACTTCGCGCTGGCGGGCGAGCGCGGGTTTCCCCACCGTGCCAGTCTGCAATTCGTGAACAACCGGGTCGACCCCGCGACGGGCAGCGTGCAGGCGCGCGCGGTGGTGGCCAATCCGGACGCCCGCCTGACCCCAGGGCTGTTCGCGCGGGTGCGGCTGTCCGATCCCGCTGGTGAGGCGGCGGTCGTGCTCGTCCCCGACCGTGCCATCGGGACGGATCAGGACCGGAAGTTCGTCCTCGTGGTCGGTGCCGATCGCAAGGCCATGCATCGGCCGGTGCGGATCGGCGGTGTGGTGGACGGGGAGCGCATCGTCAACGAGGGTCTGCGGGAAGGCGAACGGGTGGTCGTCAACGGGCTGTTGCGGGTGCGGCCCGGGCAGGAGGTCAACGCCAGGAGCGAGCCCGCACCGTCCCCGGGCACAGAACCGCCCACCGGCGTGGCGCCGGGGAGCGCGGATGCCGCCGGGAAGGTGTCGGAGAAGCCGGCCGTATCGGGCGACGGGCGCTGAAGTCCGGGAGCCAGGCGATGGACTTCTCCCGTTTCTTCATCGACCGCCCGATCTTCGCCGCGGTCATTTCGATGTTCATCTTCATCGGCGGGCTGCTGTCGATCCAGAAGCTGCCGGTCTCGGAATTTCCGGAGGTGGTGCCGCCTTCGGTCCAGGTGCGAGCCCAGTACCCTGGTGCCAACCCGCAGGTCCTTGCGGAGACGGTCGCCACGCCTCTGGAGGAACAGATCAACGGCGTCGAGGACATGCTGTACATGTCCTCCCAGAACACCGCAGACGGGTCCTATCAGCTGACGGTGACCTTCAGGGTGGGGACGGACATCGACAAGGCCGAGACCCAGGTGCAGAGCCGGGTGCAGAGGGCCCTGCCCAGGCTGCCCGAGGAGGTCCGACGCATCGGCGTGGTGGCCCAGAAAAGCTCCGCCAGCCTCACGCTCGTCGTGAGCCTCGTGTCGCCGGACGGGCGCTACGACGAGCTCTACCAGCGCAACTATGCGGTTTTGAACATCAAGAACCGCCTCCAGCGCATCGACGGCATGGGGCTGGTCGACGTGTTCGGAGGCGGCGACTATGCCATGCGGGTGTGGCTCCAGCCGCCCAGACTGGCCTCCTATGGGCTCACGGCCACCGACGTCGTGGCTGCCATCCGGGAGCAGAACGTGCAGGTGGCCGCAGGCGTTCTGGGCGCCCCACCGAGCACGGACGGTTCCCAGTTCCAGCTCAACATCACGGCGAAGGGACGTCTGGCCGACGAGGAGGAGTTCGGAAACATCATCGTGAAGTCGGGACCTGCCGGTCTGGTGCGGCTGCGCGACGTGGCGCGCATCGAACTGGGAGGCAACACCTACACGCTCCGCAGTCTGCTCGACGGCAAGCCCTCCGTCGCCATCGGCCTGTTCCAGTCCCCCACCGCAAACGCGCTGGCCCTGTCCGACGAGGTGCGCGCCGCGATGGACGAACGGCGGCGGGACTTTCCGCCCGGGCTCGACTACACCATCGTCTACGACCCGACCCAGTTCGTGCGGGCCTCCATCGCCGCGGTCGTCAAGACCCTGCTGGAGGCGGTGGCGCTGGTCGTCCTCGTGGTGATCGTCTTCCTGCAGACGTGGCGGGCCTCCATCATCCCGCTGGTCGCCGTGCCCGTGTCCATCGTCGGGACGTTCGGCCTGATGCTGGTGTTCGGGTTCTCCATCAACACCCTGACGCTATTCGGCATGGTGCTGTCCATCGGCATCGTGGTGGACGACGCCATCGTGGTGGTGGAGAACGTCGAGCGCAACATCGGCAACGGGCTGTCGCCCTGGGCGGCCACGCATCAGGCGATGAAGGAGGTGAGCGGCCCCATCATCGCCACGGCGCTGGTGCTTTGCGCGGTGTTCGTTCCCACGGCGTTCGTGTCCGGATTGACCGGGCAGTTCTACAACCAGTTCGCCCTGACGATCGCCATCTCCACCGTTATCTCCACGGTCAATTCGCTCACGCTGTCGCCGGCTCTGGCCGCGGTCCTGCTCCGGCCTCACGGGGCGGAAAAGGACTTGCTGCAGCGTGGCATCGACAGGGTGTTCGGCTGGTTCTTCCGCGGCTTCAACCGCTTCTTCGGGAGCGCCTCCGGCCGTTACGAGCGGGCGGTCGGCCGCACCCTGGGAAGACGGTGGGCCGTGATGGTGGTGTACGCGGGACTCATCGGCGTGACGGTCTGGATGTTCTCGGTGGTGCCGAAGGGCTTCGTCCCGCAGCAGGACAAGCAGTATCTCGTCGGCTTCACCCGTCTGCCCGACGGTGCCTCCCTCGATCGGACCGAGGCCGTGATCCGGCGCATGACCGACATCGGGCTGAAGCATCCGGCGGTCAAGGACTCCGTGGCCTTCGCCGGCCTGTCCATCAACGGCTTCACGGTCAGTCCGAACGAGGGGATCGCCTTTTTCGGGCTGAAGGATTTCAAGGACCGCCGGGGCTTCGAGCAGTCCCTCTGGGGCACCTTCGAGAAGCTCAACGCCGACCTGCAGCAGATCCAGGATGGCTTCGTGATGGTGTTTCCGCCGCCCGCGGTGGAGGGTCTGGGCACGATCGGAGGCTTCCGTCTGCAACTCGAGGACCGCGGCAACGTCGGCTTCCAGGCGGTTGCCGAGGCGCTGGAGGCCGCTCTCGGGCGCGCCTACCAGACGCCGGAGCTCGCGGGCGTCTTCTCCAGCTACACGATCAACGTGCCGCAGATCTTCGCCGACGTGGACCGGGAGAAGGCCAAGCGCATGGGCCTGCCCCTGGGCGACATCTTCGACACGCTGCAGATCAATCTGGGTTCGCTCTACGTCAACGACTTCAACCGTTTCGGCCGCACCTATCAGGTCGTGGTCCAGGCCGACGCCCCGTACCGCATGCAGGCCGAGAGCATCGGCACGCTCAAGACGCGTGCGCCCGGCGGGCAGATGGTGCAGCTGTCGTCGGTCCTGACGGCCACCGCCACCCATGGCCCCGACCGGGTCCAGCGATACAACGCCTACCTGACGGCCGACATCAACGGCGGTCCGGCGCCCGGTTACTCCTCCGGGCAGGCCCAGGCGGCCATCACGCGCGTCCTGGACCAGACACTGCCCAAGGGCATCGGCTACGAGTGGACCGATCTCACCTACCAGGAAATTCTCGCCGGCAACACCATGGTGGTCGTGTTCCCGTTGTGCGTGCTGCTCGTGTTCCTGGTGCTGGCGGCACAGTACGAAAGCCTGCGCCTCCCGCTCGCCGTGATCCTGATCGTGCCGATGTGTCTGCTCTTCGCCATCCTGGGGGTGTGGCTGACCTCCGGCGAGGGCTCCGTCATGGGGGTCGCGCTGGCCATCCTCGGCGCGAATTTCCCGATGAGCGACAACAACATCTTCACCCAGATCGCATTCATCGTCCTGGTCGGACTGGCCTGCAAGAACGCGATCCTGATCGTCGAGTTCGCCCGGGAACTGGAGCACCGCGGTGCCACCGCGGTGCAGGCAGCCCTCACGGCCTGTCGCCTCCGGTTGCGTCCGATCCTCATGACCTCCTTCGCCTTCATCATGGGGGTGGTGCCCCTGGTCC
>JBEICA010000263.1:0-5090 GCA_040373665.1 Burkholderiales bacterium
CCCGGTCCAGGTACAACCCAGTTGCGGTGCCGGCGCATGTCGCGACGGCGGCGTGAGGCAGGGCCGCCCCCGGTCACACCCCATGCATCATGCTTGATGCAATGCAGCGGAAGTGTCGGAGGCCGCGGCGCAGCATTCCTGCGCCTCCCTGCATGCCGCCCGCTGCACCGCGCTCAACCTTCGGTGGTTGCGGCGCAATAGCCGCGCCTGCTTCGAACGGACCCATGTCAGGAAAGGAAAAACGGCTCTTGACGTGTCCCGGCGATGCCCCTCTAATCTGTGGGCATGCCGGGTTCCCTGCCCGCGCATCCGGTTCGACGGCGGATGTTCCTGGTGGCCGCCGTCGCAGTGTTTCACCACACATAATTTGGGAGGAGTGATGCTGAACGAGGAACTGGAGCTTCGTCGGCGTGAGTTCCTGAAGGTGGCCGGTGGGTCCGCCTTCATGTCGCTCGCGGCCGGAACAGGTCTCGCGATGTTTACGACAAGCGCGTGGTCTGCCCATCACCTGAAAGCGCTCACGGAGGACGAGGGGCACACGCTGCTGGCGTTCGCGCGCACCCTGTTCCCCCATGACTTCCTGGCCGATTCCTTCTACGGTGTCGTGGTCAACGGCATCGACGAGAAGGCTGGTGCCAGCGGGGATACGCACAAGCTGGTGAGCGACGGCGTGGCCCAGGTGGAGCGTCTGGCGCGCAAGAACTTCGACAACCAGTCCTTCGCGCAGCTCACCGAGAAGAACCGCGTGCGCATCCTGAAGACCGTGGAGAAGTCCCCGTTCTTCGGCTTCATGTATGGCGAGACGCTGGGCGGCCTGTACGGCAACCCCGAGATCTGGAAGATCTTCGGCTACGAGGGTTCCTCCGTGGAGCACGGCGGGTACATCGAGCGCGGGTTCGACGACATCAGCTGGCTGCCGAAGGAGTGAGGACGACATGGCCAAATTCGATCTGAACGACGATTCCGTCGTTGTCATCATCGGTTCCGGCGCGGGCGGTGGCACGCTGGGCAACGAACTCGCCCAGAAGGGCATCAAGGTGGTCTGCCTGGAGGCGGGCAAGCGTCTGACGCTGGGCGACATCACCAACGGCGGCGAGATGTTCGCCAAGATCTCCTGGCTCGATACGCGCGAAGGCTCGGGCGATCTCGACCCGAACTTCCCGGCCTGGATCTGCAAGACCGTCGGCGGTACCACGGTGCACTGGGCCGGCGCCTCGCTGCGCTTCCAGCCGCACGAGTTCAAGGCCTTGTCCACCTACGGGCGCCTGCCGGGCGCCAACCTCGATGACTGGCCCATCTCCTACGACGACCTCGAGTCCTATTACGACCGGGCCGAGGACAAGATGGGCGTCACCGGCACCCACGGCATCCCGCGCCTGCCGGGCAGCAGCAACTACAAGGTGCTCGCCGCCGGAGCCAAGAAGCTCGGGTACAAGGAGTACCACACCGGCAACATGGCCATCAACTCGCAGGTCCGCGACGGCCGGCCCGCCTGCCGCCAGATCGGTTTCTGCATGAGCGGCTGCGCCATCGGCGCCAAGTGGTCCACGCTCTACACCGAGGTGCCCAAGGCCGAGGCGACGGGCAACTACGAGCTGCGGCCCGAGTCGATGGTGATCCGCATCAACCACGACGCCCGCGGCCGCGCCACCGGTGTGGTGTACGCGGATGCCAGCGGCGCGATGCACGAGCAGAAGGCGCGCATCGTCTGCGTGGCGGGCAACTCCATCGAGTCGCCGCGTCTGCTGCTGAACTCCGCCTCCAGCATGTTCCCCGATGGTCTGGCCAACTCCTCCGGCCAGGTGGGCCGCAACTACATGCCCCACCTCACCGGTGCGGTCTACGCGGTCATGCCTGGGGAGGTGAACCTGCACCGCGGCACCCAGATGGCGGGGATCATCCGCGACGAGTCCTTCTTCAATCCCAAGCGCGGCTTCGTCGCCGGCTACGAGCTCGAGACCCTGCCGGCCTTCGGCATGCCGGGCTATCCGGCTTACGCCAAGCCGGGCGGCTGGGGCCGTGAATACGCCCGCGACATCGAGGCCTACCGTCACGCCGCCGGCCTGTGGATCGTGGGAGAGGACATGCCGCAGGAGACCAACCGCGTCACGCTGAGCAAGACCAAGAAGGATCAGAACGGCATGCCGGTGGCCCACGTGCACAAGCAGGACCATCCGAACGACAAGGCGATGCGCGAGCACGCCTGGAAGATGGCCACCGCGCTGTATGAGTCGGTCGGTGCGCGCAAGGTCTACACGCGCATGCCCTTCTCCTCCACCCACAACCTGGGCACCTGCCGCCAGAGCAGCGACGCGAGCACGGGCGTGTGCAACGGCTTCGGCCAGACACACGACATCGCGAACCTGTTCATCTCCGACGGCAGCCAGTTCACCACGAGCGCGGCGGAGAACCCGACGCTGACCATCGTGGCGCTGGCCATCCGTCAGGCGGAGTACATCGCCGAGCAGATGGGCGCGCGCAACATCTGATCAGCCGCCGCTGACAACGGACAGGGCACCCTCGGGTGCCCTGTCCGTTTTTGTGCGCCTCGCGACGTTGTGCCTGGCGGGTATTCGGGGCTCGCGATGCGCGGGACGCCGGCCCGCACGCCCGGTCACTCGTCCTCGGCGGGGTCTGCCATCCAGTAGCTGACGGTATTGGGGTTGGAGCCGACCCAGCGTCGGGCCGCATCGCGCGTGCTCATTCGCTCAGCGTTCACCCAGTAATCCATCTCGGTCACGGCCTTGAGCGAGAGCTCGATCCGCGACAGCATCGAACGCTGGGCCTTGTTCAGGCCGCTCCAGAACCCGCTGTTCACGACCAGAACCGCCCGGTTGGGTCCGCCGAGGAACTTCATCGGCTCGGACAGCACACGAAAGCGATGGGCGCGGTTGAGATACTGGGGCCGCCACAGCGGCGTGACGAACCACTCCCTGGCGGCGATGCGCGCCTCGATGCCGGCGATCCATTCCTTCGCCGGCCCCGGCGTCAGCTCGTAGCCGCCTCCCGCCAGCTTGTAATGCTCGAACACCTTGCGCGAGCCGATCATCAGGCCGGAATCTGCGGGTGTGCCGCGGATGGTCTTGGCCATCTTTTCGGCCACTGCGGGACGCAGCAGGTCGGCGACGCTGCGCACACTGGCGTCGACGTAGTCCGGCACCGCCCAGTACAGCTGGGCGTCCTCGTAGAGCGTGGACACCTCGACGAGGTTCTGTCCGTACTCCTTCCAGTAGACCGCGTGAGCGTCGGGCAGCCAGGCGGCGACGAAGACGTCGACCTGTCCCGAGGCCACCTTGGGGAACATCGCCGAATGGCTGCCTGCGTCGACCGCGACATTCCATCCCTTGCGTTCGAACAGGAACTGGATCACGTTGGCTGTGACCTCGTAGAAGGAAAGATCGACGTTGCCGATGGTGACCACCGCCGCCCGGGCCGGCATCGGGAGCAGGCCGAGGGTGGAGGCGGCCGCAGCGGCGCCGAGCAGCGAGCGTCTGGAGGAGGACTTCATGAGCGGATTTCCTGTGGGGGTTGGGTCAGGGGTGTCTTCACCCGGGGTGCCTGGAGTCTGCCGGGGCCTTGCGGCCTGCGTGCCGGCATCCGACGGCGCGGAGTCGATGGTGAGAAAACAGACGGGCGGCGTCAACCAGGCGTCCACCCGCCGTCAAGCCGGTTCCGCTTTGAGCGTGTCTGCCGCGATGCGTTCGATGCGATTGCGCATGACGGCAGGGATCTGACCTGGGCAAGCCCCCCGGTGGCGTCGTGGGGCCGACTCAGCGTCGCCTGATGGCCGTCAGCCGGCGGGGCAGGTCGGGCACGCGCGGTGGGGACAGCAGCCAGCCCAGTACGACGCCTGCCGTGTTGGCCAGCATGTCGTCCGCAGCCAGGTGTCGATACCCGGTGAAGGACTGGGCCAGCTCCAGCGTCACCCCCATGAGGACGAGCCATGCCGCGGTCAGCCGGCGCTCGCCGATGCCGAGCCGGATCTGCGAGAACCAGCCCATCAGCCCGCCATAGGCGACGAGGTGCTGCAGCTTGTCGCCCTGCTTCATGTCCAGCTGGGGCGGATCCGGGATCAGCGAGTACCAGGCGACAGCGCACACGCCGAGCCAGCCGAGCGTCATCCAGGCGCGGCGCAGGGAGGCTGGTGTCGCCGTCCCGACCGCCCTGGCGGTTGCCTGCACCGGGTCGTGAGTCATCCAGCCTCCGGGGCGACCTCTGCCAACACGTCGAGGATCTGCGGACCGTAGCGCTCCAGCTTCGTCGCACCGACACCCTGCACGCCCGCCAGCGCTGCGAGGGTGCCTGGCTGGCGCCGGGCGATCTCCGCCAGCGTGGCGTCGTGGAACACGACGTAGGCGGGCAGCCCGTGTTCCTTCGCGACCTGGGCGCGCCAGGTGCGCAGGGCCTCGAAGGCGCGCTGGCCGTCGGTCTCCAGTTCGAGCTCGGCGGCGCGTTTCCGCGCACCTGGCGCGCGCCCGGAGACGCGACGTGCCGGCTCGACGCGCCGCACGATGACCGACACCTCGCCGCGCAGCACGGCCCGGGCCGATTCGGTCAGTTCGAGGGTGTTGAACTCGCCTTCGGCACGCAGAATGCCGCGCGCCACCAGCTGCCGCAGCACGGCCCGCCACTGCGCCACCGACAGTTCGGCACCCACACCGAAGGTGGACAGGCCCGTGTGCCCGTACTGCACCACCTTGTCCGTGGCCTTGCCACGCAGCACGTCGATGAGATGGGCGGCACCGAAGCGCGAAGGGGCCATCTGCCCACCATGACGGGAGAAGCGCCAGATGCAGGACAGCGCCTTGCGCGCAGCCTCGGTGGCGTCCCAGGTCTCGGGCGGCTCAAGACAGTTGTCGCAGTTGCCGCAGGGGCCCGAGGTCTCGTCGAAATAGGCCAGCAGCCGCACGCGCCGGCAATCGTGCGCCTCGGCCAGACCGAGCAGGGCGTCGAGCTTGGAGCGCTGCACCCGTTTGAAATCCTCCGCCGCCGGACTGTCGTCGATCATGCGGCGCTGGTTCACCACGTCCGCCAGACCGTAGGTCATCCAGGCGTCGGCCGGGCCGCCGTCGCGCCCGGCGCGGCCGGTC
>JBEICA010000317.1:0-3988 GCA_040373665.1 Burkholderiales bacterium
GCCTGCGCTCCTGCTCGGCGACGTCCCACAGCGCAGTGGCACCCGGGTAGAACGGTGATCCGTCGTAGAGCAGCAGGGTGGCCCCGGTCGCCAGCCCGGAGGCGAGCCAGTTCCACATCATCCAGCCGCAGGTCGTGTAATAGAACAGGCGGTCGCCGCGCTTCAGGTCGGTCTGCAGCTGGTGTTCCTTGAGGTGCTGCAGCAGCGAGCCGCCCTGACCGTGCACGATGCACTTGGGCACCCCGGTGGTTCCCGAGGAGTACAGGATGTACAGGGGGTGGTCGAAGGGCAGGCGCTCGAAGGCGATGTCACCCGACGGGAACGGCCCCACGAAGGCGGGCAGGGTGATGGAGCGCGCAACCGACGACAGATCGGGTTCCTCGGACAGGTAGGGAATGACCACCACCTGTTCGACGCTCGGCAGGCGGTCGACGATCTCGGCCAGCTTGCCGAGCACGTCGAGGCGCTTGCCGCCATACCAGTAACCGTCACGCTGAGCAGCACCTTCGGCGTGATCTGGCCGAAGCGGTCGAGCACCCCCTGCACGCCGAAGTCGGGCGAGCAGGACGACCAGATGGCGCCCACGCTGGAGGTGGCCATGAGGCCGATGATGGCCTCGGGCATGTTGGAGACGATGGCGGCGACGCGGTCACCCGGCTTCACGCCGGCAGCCCTGAGGGCGGCAGCGAGACGGGCTGTGGCCTCGTACACCTCGCGGAAGCTCAGGCTCCGGCGCACCTTGTTCTCGCCACGGAACACCATGGCGGTGTCGTCGTCCCGCCGGCGCAGCAGATTCTCGGCGTAGTTGAGTCGCGCGTCCGGGAACCAGCGGGCGCCGGGCATGCGGTCGCCGTCGACCAGCAGGCGCTCGCCCTTGCCCGCCGACACCACGCCGCAGAAGTCCCACAGCGTGCTCCAGAACAGGTCGGGGTGGCGGATCGACCAGTCATACAGGCCGGCGTAGTCGTCGTGCTGCTCGCCGTAACGGTCGGCGATCAGGGCGGAGAATGCGCTCAGGTTGGCCTCGCCACGGCGCTGCGGCGAGGGGGTCCAGATCGGTGGGGTGTCCAAGACGTTGACTCCGGGTTGCAGGCGCCGGGCAGGAGATTGCTGCCGGGCAGCACGAAATGTTAGCGCAGGCAACAACGTGTGGGTCGCGCCCGCGATGTCAGGGCATGTCAGGCGGGACGGTGGGCGGTATCGAAGCCGCGCCAAGCCTTCCCGACAGGTCGCTGGCGAACGCGAGCAGGGCCCATGCGACCGGTCCGTCCGGATCGCTGTCGAAGGTGCCTGCATAGCCCAGCACAGTGACCGCCAGAACCATCGCACCACGGTGGTCGAACACCGGAGCCGCCAGGGCGTCGATGCCCGGGATCAGCTCGCCGGTCACGCGCGCAAGGCCGGCGCCCCTCACCTCCTGCAGCATGCGGTCCGCCTCGTCGCGGGTGCGGGGGACGCCGGGCCTGCCGGGTTGGCGCAGTTCCTCGGTGACCAGCGGGTCGATCGCGCCGCGCGGCATCCAGGCGGCGAAGCAGCGGCCGGTCGCGGAACTGAGCAGCGGCATGACGCCGCCGGCGCGCACGTTGACCGTGACGATGTCGCGCGACTCCTCCCAGCGGACGATGGTGGCGCCGTGATTGCCCCACACGGCCAGCGCCACCGTGGCCCCGAGGCGGCTGGCAAGCTCGGACAGGCGCGGCGTTGCGAGCCGGACGGCATCGAGCCGACCCAGCGCCGACAGCCCGAGTCTCAGGGCAAAGGGGCCGAGGGTATAGCGGCCGGCCGCGCCGTCCTGCTCCACCAGGCCGAGGCGGATGAAGCTCACGAGGTAGCGGTGCGCCTTGGCCGCCGGCATCCCGGCGGCACCGGCGAGGTCCCTGAGCATCATGGGCTGGCCACCGGCCACCAGCGCCTCGAGCAGGGTGCCACCGGTTTCCACCGACTGGATGCCCTGGGCGCGCGGGCGGGCGGGAGCGGGACTGGCGGGCACGGATTGGCGCGAGTGGTTGGACGATTGACCCGGATGCTAGGGCCAGATTACGATCCATGCAATCGTTTTCCCTAACCGTAATTCTTCCGTCGCATTCGGCGCTGCCTGCGGCGGTCCCTCCCGGAGGATCGATGGAAAAGAAATTCGCCTCGCAGGCCGACCTGCAGGAAAAGCAGGTCAGCTTCGTCAAGCTCGCCGACTGCGCCTATGCCTACACGGCGGAGGGGGATCCGAACACCGGCATCGTCATCGGTGACGAATCGGTGATGGTGATCGACACCCAGGCCACGCCGGTGATGGCCCAGGACGTCATCCGCCGCATCCGTGCGGTCACGGACAAGCCGATCCGCCATGTGGTGATGTCGCACTACCACGCGGTGCGCGTGCTGGGGGCCAGTGCCTACGGCGCGAGCCAGATCATCGCCAGCCGTCCGACCTGGGAGCTGATCCGGGAGCGCGGCGAGGCCGACATGAAATCCGAGATCGAGCGCTTCCCGCGGCTGTTCCGCGCGGTCGAGTCGATCCCCGGGCTGACCTGGCCGAACGTGGTGTTCGATCAGGCGCTGACCTTGTTCCTGGGCAGCCTCGAGGTGCAGATCCTGCACCTCGGGCGCGGTCACACCAAGGGCGACACCGTGGTCTGGCTGCCGAAGGAGAAGGTGCTGTTCTCCGGCGATCTGGTGGAGTTCGCGGCCACGCCCTACACCGGGGATGCCTACCTGCAGGACTGGCCCGCCACCCTCGATCGCATCGCCGCCCTCGGGCCCGCCAAGCTGGTGCCGGGGCGGGGCGAGGCATTGCAGACGCCCGAGCAGGTGGCCCAGGGGTTGGCCGACACACGTGCCTTCATCACCAGCATGTTCGAGTCGGTGCGTGCCGGCCAGCAGGCCGGACGCCCGCTGCGCGAGGTCTATCGCAACACCTACGAGGCACTCAAGCCGCGTTTCGGCCACTGGGTGATCTTCGACCACTGCCTGCCGTTCGACGTGAGCCGCGCCTACGACGAGGCCTCGGGCCTCGGGGAACCGCGCATCTGGACGGCGCAGCGCGACCGCGAGATGTGGGAGTCCCTCGAGGGCTGAGGTCACAGGGGACAGGCCATGCCATCGACCTACACGCCGCCGGTGTTCGCCCACGTGCCGGCGCCGGAACTGGCGACGGGGGAGCAGGCGAGCCGGCCGGTGATCATCGTCGGTGCCGGTCCCGTGGGGCTGGCCTGCGCGCTCGACCTGTCGCTGCACGGCGTGCCGACCCTCGTGCTCGACGATGGCGACACCGTGAGCGCCGGGTCGCGCGCCATCTGCTACGCCAAGCGCACGCTCGAGGTGCTCGACCGCTACGGCTGTGGCGAGGCGGTGGTGGAGCGCGGCATCAGCTGGCGCATCGGCAAGGTGTTTCACCGCGACCGTCTGGCCTACACCTTCAACCTGCTGCCCGAGGCGGGGCACCGGCGCCCGGCCTTCGTCAACCTGCAGCAGTACCACCTGGAGGAGGCCATGCTCGCGCGCCTGCAGGCTCTGGGGCGCGCGGAGGTGCGCTGGCAGAACCGGGTCACCGGTGTCGCGCAGGACGACGAGGGCGTCACCGCCACCGTTCAGACCCCCGAGGGCGTCTACGAGGTGCGCGGGCGCTACCTCATCGCCTGTGACGGCGCCCGCAGCCCGCTGCGCGGCCTGCTGGGCCTGGACTTCGTGGGGCAGGTGTTCCGTGACCGCTTCCTCATCGCCGATGTCCACATGCGCGGCGATTATCCGACCGAGCGCTGGTTCTGGTTCGATCCGCCCTTCCACCCGGGTCAGTCCGTGCTGCTGCACAAGCAGGCCGACGACGTGTGGCGCATCGACTTCCAGCTCGGCTGGGACGCAGACCCGGAGGAGGAGCGCAAGCCGGAGCGCGTGATCCCGCGCATTCGCGCCATGCTGGGGGACGACCGGCCGTTCGAGCTGCAGTGGGTCAGCGTCTACACCTTCCAGTGCCGGCGGCTGGAGCGCTTCGTCC
>JBEICA010000248.1:0-5409 GCA_040373665.1 Burkholderiales bacterium
CCCTATCCAAACGTGGAGGTTCGGGGTTTCTCAGGCCTCCTCATGGCATTCCTGAAGGATGTCGACTCCAGAATCATCGTGCGCGGGCTGCGCGCAGTGTCTGACTTCGAGTACGAGTTCCAGATGGCCGGCATGAACCGGATCCTCTATCCGGACGTCGAGACGCTCTTCCTGACGCCTGCCGAACAGTACCAGTTCATTTCCGCCACCATGGTGCGCGAAATCGCCACCCTGGGCGGCGATGTGTCCCCGTTCGTGAATCCGCTCCTGATGGACCGGATCCGCGCCAAGAGCCGCTGACCGTCATCCCGGTTCCGCCCCCGCGTCTGCTGCCGCCATGGCCCTGCTCATCACCGACGAGTGCATCAACTGCGATGTCTGCGAGCCCGAATGTCCCAACGGGGCCATTTCCATGGGCGAGGAGATCTACGTCATCGAGCCACGCAAGTGCACCGAGTGCGTCGGACACTTCGCGCAGCCTCAGTGTGTCGAGGTCTGCCCGGTGGATTGCATCATCCTGGATCCTCAGGTCGTCGAGACGCGTGAGCAACTCGAGCACAAATACCACCGTCTGAGCGCTGCCGCCCCGGGCGGCGACTGATTCCCTCCCGACCGTGAAACGACGTGGTGGCTGGTGACAGCACCGGTGCCCGTGCGCCTTTTCTAGGTGCAGGCGGCTTCCGGGCCGCACCAGAATCGAGCATGACGATGCGTCAATTCGCAACGAAGACGATACAAATAACTGTTTTAAAACAAAAAAATAATATGGTATGACGTTTGCAGTATTCCCCTCGCCGTAAACATCCACGCAGAGATGAAAACAGTAATACGGCGTTTGACGACATGCGTGTGCTCGACGCCGTGTCCATTCACATACAGGGAAAAACGTCATGAATCTTCGTCGCACCACGCTCCTGGTGACACTCGGTACCTTGTCGATCGGGGCGACAGCCGCTGAGTCCGAGGCGCCCGCCTCCCCCCATGCCGTCACCGGGAACGTGACCTTCACCACCAACTATGTGGTCCGAGGAATTACCCAGACCGACTTCAAGCCGGCGATCCAGGGTACTCTCGAGTACGCCCACTCCTCCGGCCTGTATCTGGGCGGCTTCGCGTCCAACGTCAACTGGGTGGGCGATTTCTGGGGTGCGGACGTGTCGGCACCCACCACCGGCGGTACCTTCGGTGGCAGTCCGAACAACAACTTCAGCAACAGCCTGGAGACAGATCTATACGCTGGCTTCCGGGGCACCTTCGCCGGCGATTTCAGCTACGACGCGGGGTTCGTCTACTACTACTATCCGGGCAAGTACAACCTGGACAAGACCTTCTCGGCAGGTGTGAAGCCGCCGCACACGGCAGAAGTCTACGCCGGGCTGGGCTGGAAGTGGATCACCGCCAAGGTCTGGGTCGCCACCACGGACGGCGTGTTCACCATTCCGGATGCCAAGGGTACGACCTACGCCAACCTCACGGCCACCTACCCCATCGAGTCCACCGGAACGACGCTGATCGCTTCGGTCGGCAGCTGGATGTACGCGGGCACAGCGCCCTATCTGAACGGCACGGGTGCCAAGAACGACATCTATGATCTCGTCGACTACAAGATCGGTGTCACCCAGGACTGGGCTGGTTACACGTTCGGCGCATTCTACTGGGGCAGCACGGCTGACCGCACCACGGTCGCCCCGGCGACTGGCGCAACGCTGGCGCCCTGGGCGAATCGTTACGGCAAGAACCTCGGTGACGACTCGGTGTTCTTCACGATCACCAAAGCGTTCTGACGATGCAAGCGCCAGCAGCCCGGGGGCGCTTCAGCAGTCCATCGCCAGTGTCCGGATGCGGTTTCCACCGTTTTTTCATGGGGTGTGCTGTGCAGCATCCTGATGACGGCCGCGGTCGGAGAGGGTGAAGGAAGACGTTGTGCGCACGGCAACCCGAGCCGGTATCCGCAAGGATCCGGGACCGAGTGTCATGTTGATCGCGCGAGAAACGAAAAAGCCACCGTCGGCATCAAGCCGACGGTGGCTTTCATATGGCAGTCATCCGGGTGTGCGGTCGGGCCCGGACCATGGCCTTGGCGATCAATGAGTGCTTCGGGGACCCCCGATGCGCGGTGCCTTTGCAGGGCCGTCGTTGCGGCAGCGCTGCTTTGAGGCCGGCCAGAGATCATTCAGACGACCATCCTCGTTCATCACAACTTTTGCGCCATTGATGGCGTCGTCGTCACATTTGGCAACGGCAGGCTTGGCGATCACACCCGTGGAGCGGGGACCTCCGACCTGGCTGTCGGCCCAACCCGACGTGGTAACGGCAGCCATCGCAACCGCCGCGATGGCGGACAAGCGGATCCTGTTTTTCATCTACGACCTCCGGTGAGTTTCTGGGGTCCTGGCCCCAATGACAACATCACTCACAGGCCCTGGCACGCGCCCCCCGACCCCGTGGCCCAGCCACGGTCATGGTTTCGCCGGGGGCTACGCCTGTTGCGATCTATCTCTATATTAACTGCGAAATACGCGACTGCACCCTATTGACACGGACGTACAGACACAGGTTCCCGTCAAGGGCCACAGTGGATATCGGACACGAACGCCCTCCTCTGAACCTCTTACGGGAGGCGCTGGGTCGGTGACAGGAAGCGATTCGTGCATGCGGCGTCGGGCACGTCGCAGTCGGAATCAGGCCGATCGGGTTCGAAAGAGCCCATGATCCTGCCGGAGAGCCGCGCGGGGGCCATCAGAGGCGATACGAGGCGCCAGCGTGCTGTCTCGGCCTCCGGGTCCAGATGCGGGTTGGCCGCAAGCAACGCCGCAAGGCAGGGGGCGGGGCTGAGGGAGCATGCGACTTGTGCTCGCTGGACCGCGCCGGCCAGTCGCTGCGGTACGGAGGGGTCTTCGCGCGTGATGGATTCACGGACAGCCAGGACGTTGGCGTAGGGATTGATCCCGTGATCACGCCAATGGAGTACGCTCAGTCGGTCTCCGAAAGCCCGCTCGAACTCGAGGGCATGGTGATAGAAGGTGCTGGCTGCCACGTCAGCGGTTCCCGAAGCAAGGGCCTCCACCTTGCCGTTGTTGGGTGTGTCGAGCCATTGCACCGTCAGGTCCGTGACCCCGTTTCGTTTCGTCAGCGCGGGCCATAGCCTGCGTGCCAGTTCGCGGGGGTCGGCAGCGATGCGGCGACCGGCCAGATCCGCAAGCGTCTCCACCTGCGCCGGGCGAACGGAGAAGAAGGCCAGTGGAGAGTCCGCGAACACGGTCAGGATCCCGATCGGACGCATTCCGCGGCTGCGGGCGGCCACCACCGCCGCATGGTCGGCGATGGCGGCATCGCATTCGCCTGCCTCGAGCCGGGCGAGAGCATCTCCCGAACCGCCTCCGGGTCGGATTTCGGTTGCCAACTCCGCCTCGGCAAACCATCCCTCCGCCCTGGCGTGATAGAGCGGGGCATGATCGGCGCCGGGTGCCCAGTTCAGACACAACACCATACGGTCCGCCGCTCCGGCCGTGAACGGCAGGAGTGCCACCCAGACGGCAAGGACCGCAGCGACAGCGACCGCCAGGCGAGATCGGGGCGCCGGCCGGGAAGCAGGCGTCGCCGCGTTCAGTGCTGGCATCCCGCGCAGAAGTAGGTGGAGCGCTGCCCCTGGCGGATCAGCCGCACCGCACCGCCACAGCGCGGGCAGGGCTCGCCAGCGCGGCCGTACACAGCCGACTGGTTCTGGAAATCGCCCGCCCTGCCGTCGCCATCGACGTAATCGCGCAGAGTCGAGCCCCCTGCCGCGATGGCTCGCCCAAGGGTTGCCTTGATGGCGTCGGCGAGTCTGTCGCAGCGCGCACGAGACAGGCGCCTCGCAGGTGTCTTCGGGTGGATGCCAGCCGCGTGCAGCGCCTCGGAGGCGTAGATGTTGCCCACGCCGGTGACCAGATTCCCGTTCATGATGATCTGCTTGATGGCCGCTGACCGACGGCGGGTGACGGTGTGGAGATAGCCGCCGTCGAACAGGCTGGACAGCGGTTCCGGCGCCAGGTCCCGGAGCAGGGGGTGGTCGGCACCACCCGGCGGCAGCCAGTGAACGCTGCCGAATCGTCTCGGATCGTGGTATCGAAGCACCCGGCCGTCTTCCAGCACCACGTCGACGTGGTCGTGCCGGAGTGCCTCGGTGCCGGGATCGACGATACGCAAACGGCCTGACATTCCGAGGTGCACCATGGCGGTGCCGCGATCGGTCTCGATCATGAGGTACTTGGCACGCCGTCCCAGACTCCGGATGAGTGCGCCCCGCAGTTGCGCCTCGAGTCCCTCCGGCACCGGCCAGCGCAGGCGCCGTTCCCGGACCAGCACCTCGCGCACCCGCCGTCCGACCAGACCTGTTTCCAGCGAGCGTCGTGTCATCTCGACCTCAGGCAGTTCCGGCACGATGACCTCAGCGCCCCTGGGGGGGAGAGAGCAGCCGGGCCGCCTGCTCCGCCGGGAAGGTGTAGAGCAGGTGCTCATCGCGCCGCGCCAGGACCAGCTGTGGCGTGCGCCGCACCACGACGAACTCGAGCATCCGTCCGTCCTTGAGCCCGACGCGCACCGGCTCGCCCTCGAGCGACGACTCCGCAGGTGCGGTCGACATGCTGGAGGCGTAACGCCATTGCTCGAGCCAGTCGCGGAGGTCGTCCTGGGACGGGCGCCTCGCTTCGGGCGGCTCGGGCTGGAGCAAGAGGCGGCCGTCGCGGGTCTCGATGCCGATCGCCCCGACGCGCAGGCTCACCGGGATCTCGTCCTCCGCGAGCAGCATGTGGGACGCCAGCGCATCCGAGCGCGTCGGCAGACCGAAGCCGATCGCAGGGCTGACGAGGTGGACGCTCCCGTTGGTCAAAAGATATTGCTCGTTGGTGAGGGGGTTGACGGCGCCGAAGGCGAACACCTGATCACCCAGGGTGACGCGGGCGAATGGTCTGACCAGTTCGAAGCGTTCGAGGTCCGTTGCGGGAAGCCGGCGCGACGAAGTGGCCGCCACGAGGTCCAGCAGGCGTCCCGCCTGCGAACCGTCGGTGCGGGCACGGAAGGGCTGGGTCTGCATCCACTGGCGCCCCCGACGTTCCAGCAGGAATTCGGGCAGGCCTTCCCGCTGGATGCGGATCCTGTCGACGTCGTCTCGCTTCAGCCCGGACAGAGGCTGCGCGGGATCGGATGATTTGCGCCCGGGCTGAAGCGTCATCCACAAGGCGAGGCCACCGACCAGCAGGGCGAGCAGCAGGTTGATCAGCAGGGAGCGTTTCATGGACGGCCCGGACCGCTCATCCAAGAGGCATCGAGTGATCCATGGCTCAGCTGTGTCGACGCCGCCACCAGATCATACCGCCGGTGAACAGCAGCGCGCCCGGAATGGCGATCAGAAAGGCCAGCACCAGGAAC
>JBEICA010000049.1:0-16359 GCA_040373665.1 Burkholderiales bacterium
GAAGCCGGTTATGCGTCGGGATTCGAGCTCGGCATGCACTGTCCCAACGACCGCTACGTGAACGACAGCGAGATCTGTCAGGCCGTGGCATCGATGCTGGCCAAGGTGGGAGTGCGGATCAATCTGGTGGCCGAGCCCAAGACCCAGTTCTTTCCCAAGCTGCTGCAACGCAACGTCTCCTTTTACCTGGCGGGCTGGACTCCGACCAGCCAGGACAGCCACAACGCGCTGTTCGCCCTGATGGCCACGCCGGGTGAAAGCGGCCAGGGGCAGTTCAACGGCGGCAGCTACTCGAACCCGCGGGTGGACGATCTGATCCGGCGCATCGCTGCCGAGAACGACCTGGCGAAACGCGATGCCATGATTGCGGAAGCGTTCCGCCTGCACCAGGATGACGTCGGCCACATCCCGCTGCACCAGCAACCCCTCACCTGGGGCATGAGGAAGAACGTGGACGTGGTCCAGTCGCCCGACAGCTTCCTGGCCTTGCGCTGGGTCGTGGTGCGCTGAGTCGGGCCATGCCGGCGCGGTCCGCCGACCCGCGACCACGGGATTCGTCACCGCCATCACCGGGTCGGCTGGGGCGGTGGCTGGCGTCGGATCTCGCCTGGTCGTTCCGTCATTCCCCTCTGGCAATGGCCGCTGCCGCAGTGGCGCTGGCATTCGTCATCGGTGCTGCACTCGCGCCATGGCTCGCGCCCCACGATCCGTTCGACCTGGCAGCGCTGGAACTCATGGATGGCCTGTCGCCACCGGTCTGGCTCCCCGAGGGCCGCACCACCTATCTCCTGGGTACCGACGACCAGGGTCGCGACGTCCTGTCAGGCATCCTTCACGGCGCCCGGATCTCCCTGCTGGTGGGCGTCGCATCCGTGCTCCTGGCCATGGTGCTTGGCGTGAGCCTCGGCCTCGTCGCCGGCTATGCCGGCGGCTGGGCGGACGCCCTCATCATGCGTATGGCGGACGTTCAGCTTTCCTTTCCGGCCATCCTGATCGCCCTGCTGGTCGACGGGGTTGCCCGGGTGGTTCTGCCGGACGCGACCCATGGGAGCCTCGCGCTTGCCGTATTGGTGGCCGCCATCGGGCTGTCGGGCTGGGTGCAGTACGCCCGGACGGTGCGCGGCTCCACGATGGTGGAAAAGAACAAGGACTACATCCAGGCTGCCAGGGTGATCGGCCGTCACCCGCTTGCCATCATGCTGCGACACCTGCTGCCCAACGTCACCGGGCCGGTGCTGGTGATCGCCACCATCCATCTGGCCACCGCGATCATCACGGAAGCCACCCTGTCCTTTCTGGGTGTCGGCATGCCCGTGACCACCCCTTCCCTCGGGACGCTGATCCGCGTCGGCAACGACTTCCTGTTCTCCGGGGAATGGTGGATCACGGGGTTCCCGGGGGCGGCTCTGGTGTTGCTGGTGCTGTCTGTGAACCTCCTGGGCGACTGGTTGCGGGATGCGCTCAACCCGCGTTTGCGCCAGGGGGCGCGGTGACGCAGACACCGCTTCTGGATGTCCAGCGGCTGCGGGTCGAGTTCGCGACCCGCAGCCGCTCGCTGGTAGCCATCGACGACGTCTCCTTTTCCATCTCGCCCGGCGAAATCCTCGGCATGGTCGGCGAGTCCGGCGCGGGGAAGTCGGTGACCGGCGCCGCCGTGCTCGGACTTCTGCAGCCGCCCGCCCGCATCACGGGTGGCCACATCCGCCTCGAGGGAGACCGCATCGACGCCCTGCCGCCACAGGCATGGCGGCGTCTCCGAGGCCGGCGCATCGCCGCCATCTTCCAGGATCCCCTCACCGCCCTGGACCCTTTGTTCACGGTGGGCCAGCAGCTCACCGAGACCATGCTCGCCCACCTGCCGATGACCCGGCAGCAGGCGCGGAACCGTGCGGTGGAGCTGCTCACCGAGGTCGGCATCCCGGCTCCGGAACGCCGGGTCGACCAGTACCCGCACCAGCTCTCCGGCGGCCTGCGTCAGAGGGTGGTGATCGCACTGGCGCTGTGTGCCGATCCCCAACTGATCATCGCCGATGAGCCCACCACCGCGCTGGATGTCTCCACCCAGGCCCAGATCGTGGAGCTGCTCAGGCGACTCGCGCGCGAGCGCGGCACGGCGGTGATGCTGATCACCCACGACATGGGTGTGATCGCCGGGACCGCGGACCGGGTGGGCGTGATGTACGCCGGGCGGCTGGTCGAGATCGGGCCGGTGCGCGAAGTGGTCCACGCACCCCGTCATCCCTACACCATCGGTCTGATGGGGGCGATCCCCAGACTGGGCGCGCAACGGGCCAGACTGACCCAGATTGACGGCGCCATGCCGGGGCTGGGATCCATTCCCCCCGGTTGCGCATTCCATCCGCGCTGCCCGCGCCGCTTCGATCCATGCACGCGGGATCGGCCACCCGAGGCTGGCGCGATGGAACATTCCGTGTCCTGCTGGCTGCACGCGGAGCAGGCGGATGCCTGAGGCGCGCGCCCTGTTGCAGATGGACGCGGTGAGCCGGGACTTCGACGTCTCCCGACCCTGGCTGGACCGGATGGTGTCGCGCCTGCCGCGGCAACGCCTTGTCGCCGTGGATGATTTCAGCCTGGAGGTGCGCGCGGGCGAGACAGTTGCGCTGGTGGGCGAGTCCGGCTGCGGCAAGTCGACCGTGGCGCGTCTGGCGGTCGGCCTCTATCCGCCGGCGCGAGGGTCGGTCCGCTTCGACGGTGTGGACCTGCGCGACCGGTCGGCGGTGCGAGCCGCCGGCGTCCGCCAAAGGCTGCAAATGATTTTCCAGGACCCTCAGGCAAGCCTCAATCCCCGCTGGCGGGTGGCGGACATCGTGGCCGAGCCCTTGCGGGCCCATGGCCTGGCAGGCAATCGTCGGGAAACCCGCGAGCGTGTCGAGTCACTCCTGTCGCAGGTGGGGTTGTCGCCAACGGACGCCGGGAGGTTTCCGCACGAATTCTCCGGGGGACAGCGCCAGCGCATCTCGATCGCCCGCGCACTGTCTTCCTCGCCTGCCTTCATCGTCTGTGACGAGCCCACTTCGGCGCTGGACGTCTCGGTGCAGGCCCAGGTGCTCAACCTGATGGGCGATCTGCAGGCCAGTCTCGGTCTGGCCTACCTGTTCATCTCCCACAATCTCGCGGTGGTGGAACACGTGGCGCATCGCGTCGGCGTGATGTACCTCGGCCGCCTGGTCGAATCGGGGCCGACCACCGAGGTGCTGGCACGTCCGGCGCACCCCTATACCCGCATGTTGCTCGCGGCAGTGCCCGACCTCGAGGTTCGGGAGCGTCCTGCACCGATCTTGGCCGGAGAAATCCCCAGCCCCATCGACCGGCCGTCAGGATGCAGCTTCCACCCGCGCTGCCCTTTGGCAAGCGCGCGCTGTCGCGAGGAGACCCCTCTTCCGAAGAACGATGGCACGGGTCGCAGCGTCGCATGCCATGCCGTCGATACGCGACCGGCGTGAAGAAGCGGGACGATTGCCCGATGGCGGCCAGGCCGCTGAATCGAATTTGCGGCGCCCATCCGGGACGCTTGCCAGGAAACCGACAAAACAGGCAGAGAGCCCATGAGGGCCGACAAGACCTACCGCGGCAGCGGTTTCTGCGGAGCGGTGCAATTCGATGTCGGCGGGGAGCCGGCCGCGGCCGGCTATTGCCACTGCGACTCCTGCCGGAAGTGGTCGGCAGCCCCGGTGAACGCATTTTCGCTCTGGCAGCCGGACGCGGTGAAGGTGACCCACGGCGCAGACAACATCGGAACCTACAACAAGACCGACCGCAGCTACCGCAAGTGGTGCAAGACCTGCGGCGGCCACGTGTTCACGCAACATCCGGGCTTCGGCCTGATCGACGTCTACGCGGCGGTGATTCCGGACCTCCCCTTCGACCCCCATCTGCACGTCTTCTACGAGGAGACTGCGCTGCGCATCCGCGACGGCCTGCCGAAGATGGCCGACATCCCCGCTGAACTGGGAGGCTCCGGGCGAACCTTGCCCGAATGAAGGGGTCGTGACCGCCCTCAGGCAGTCACGACCTTGAAAACGGAGGCCGGTGCGGGCGACGTCACGCCGGCATCATCGAACACGGTGTCACCGTCCGGATCGGCCACTCCGCTGGGCTGCAGCGAGACGAAGTCGAACAGCCGCCCATCGGCCAGATGGGAGGGGACCACGTTCTGCAGGCTGCGAAACATGGTCTCGATGCGTCCGGGGAAGCGCCTGTCCCACTCGGCGAGCATCTGTTTGATCTGCTTGCGCTGCAGGTTGTCCTGCGAACCGCACAGATCGCAGGGAATGATGGGGAACTGCCGAAGATCCGCATATGCCGCCAGATCCTTCTCGGCGCAATAGGCGAGGGGTCTGATGACCGTATGGCGTCCATCGTCAGACACCAGCTTGGGCGGCATGCCTTTCAGCTTGCCGCCATGGAACATGTTGAGCAGCAGCGTCTCCAGCATGTCCTCCCGATGATGACCCAGGGCGATCTTGGTGGCACCGAGTTCGGTCGCCACCCGATAGATCACGCCCCGACGCAGTCTGGAGCAGAGCGAGCACATGGTGCTGCCCTCCGGGATCACCCGCTTGACGATGCTGTAGGTGTCCTGGCGCTCGATGTGGAAGCTGACCCCGCGCGCCCGCAGGTAATCGGGCAGCACGTCGGCAGGATAGCCAGGATGAGCCTGGTCCAGATGCATGGCGACGACCTCGAAGTCGACGGGCGCTCGTCCCTGCAGGGACAGCAGGACATCGAGCAGGCCGTAGCTGTCCTTGCCACCAGACAGGCAGACCATGACGCGATCGCCCTGCTCGATCATGCGGTAGTCGACGATGGCTTCCCCCACCTGACGCCTGAGGCGCTTGGCGAGCTTGTTGCCCTCCAGGACTTCCTTCCTGGAGGTGACGGGAGGGTGCTGCTGCTGCATGGGAAACCTCACAAATGGACGCTGCGGCCGCCATCCACGGCGATGACCTGCCCGGTAATGTAGGGAGCATCGCCGACCAGGAAGCGCACGGTTCTGGCGATGTCGTCAGGCTCGCCGCACCGCTTGAGCAAAGTGGTGTCGATGATCCGGCGTCGCTCCTGCTCGTCCGACCAGACCTCGTCGTCGGGCCAGAGAATGGGCCCGGGTGCGACGCCGTTGACGCGGACCTGGGGGCCAAGTTCTCGCGCGAGCGAGCGCGTGAGCGCCACCAGTCCGCCCTTGGCGGCGTTGTATACGAGGTGCCCCTGCATCGGACGATCGACGTGGATGTCGACGATGTTGACGATGCAACCGCCAGCCGCGCGCAGATGGGGGGCTGCGGCCTGTGACAGAAAGAGCGGCGCCTTCAGGTTGGTGCCCACCAGATCGTCCCAATGCGAACCGGATATGCCACCCACCGGCGTAGGGAAGAAACTGGAGGCATTGTTGACCAGCACGTCGAGGCGCCCGAACCGCTCCACGGTCTCGCTCACCAGCCGCGACAGACCCGGCACGTCGAGCAGGTCACCACGGACGACGGCTGCGGAACCCGGACGCGATGCCTCGAGCTCTGCCTGGAGGTCCCGCGCAGCCGCTTCCGAAGAGTGGAAATGAATCATGACGCGGGCGCCCCAACCGTGCAGCATGCGCCCGATGGCGGCGCCGACGCGGCGGGCACCTCCGGTGACGAGGACGACGGGATCGGGCATGGACGGACCTGGGTTGGGCATGGAAATGGCGCGACCGGCTGGGCCGGGAGGACCCCCGCCCGCATTGCGGGCGCCAGCGTTTATAGTGCGATTCTACGACAGCACTCCCCCGCCCCAAGTGCCAGCCCGCACCGCCACCCTGCCGGAACCCCCGCCCGAAGCCCTGGAGCACAGCCAACGTCTGGCGCAGCGGATTCGAGATGCGATCCTGGCCTCCGACGGGTGGATCGGCTTCGACCGTTACATGGCTCTCGCGCTCTACGAGCCCGGCCTGGGCTACTACGCGGGCGGAAGCAGGAAGTTCGGTGCAGAGGGCGATTTCACCACCGCGCCAGAACTCTCACCCTTGTTCAGTCGGACGCTCGCGCGTCAGGTGGCAGACATCCTGGCCGAGACCGGCGGTGACCTGCTGGAACTGGGTCCCGGCAGCGGAGCCCTGGCCGCCGCCGTCCTGCCGGAATTGGCCCGTCTCGGCTGCCTGCCGGCGCGGTACCTCATGCTGGATGTGAGCGCAGACTTGCGCGAACGCCAAGCAATGGCAATCAGTCGACTGCCAGAGGCGTTGGGCCAGCGGGTCTCCTGGCTGGATGCCCTGCCAACCCGACTGACCGGGGTGGTGGTGGCCAACGAGGTATTGGACGCCTTGCCGGTACACCTGGTCGAGTGGACGACGGAGGGCTGTTTCGAGCGGGGCGTCGGTCTGGCCTGCGATGCGTTTGCGTGGCGTCGCGGGCCCCCCGTGTCGGGCCCGCTGGGCCAGGCCGTGGCGGAGATCGCCGTGACGCCCCCCTACGTGAGCGAGTTGGCGCTGCAGGCGCGTGCCCTCGTGTCCACGCTTGCGCAGCGGCTCATGCGCGGGGCATTGCTTTTCATCGACTACGGCTTCGGCAGGCGGGAGTTCTACCATCCCCAGCGGAGCGAGGGCACTCTGATGTGCCACCACCGGCACCGCTCCCATGCGGATCCTCTGATACTGCCGGGCATCCAGGACATCACAGCACACGTCGATTTCACCGCAGCGGCCATGGCGGGCACGGAGCAGGGACTTTCGCTGGCCGGCTTCGTCACCCAGGCGCACTTCCTGGTCAATTGCGGCATTACCGAACAGCTGCTGGCTTCGGGACCTGCGGCGACCCGCGACTACCTTTCCCTCAGTGCCGGGGTGCAACGGTTGCTCAGCCCGGCCGAGATGGGAGACCTGTTCAAGGTGATGGCACTGACCCGCGACTTGGCACCACCCTTGCGAGGATTCGTGCGGGGCGACATCAGCCGAATGTTGTGAAACCTTCGATGCGGCTGGCAGCCCCGCGGATCGGCAGCCACGGATGGCGTCTTCTCCTGGCCTGGCCGTGCCAGCGTCTTGCCGACGCAGACCGAACGCCAACTTCCTGGCGAGGAACCTACCCCGAATGAATGCACCCGTCTCCCTGCTCTTCGGCGTACACGCCCATCAGCCCGCGGGCAACTTTCCCGAAGTGGTGGACGAGGCTCACGAGAAATCGTACGGACCTTTCCTGCGCACGCTGCATCGCCACCCCCGTTTCCGATTCGCGGTGCATTTCTCGGGCTGGCTGCTGCAGGAACTGCTCGAGCGTCATCCCGACGACATGGCCCTGCTGCAGGAAATGGTGGCGCGGGGCCAGGTCGAACTTTTTGGTGGCGGCGACATGGAGCCGGTCCTGGCCGCCATTCCAGGCCGCGACCGGGTCGCACAACTGGAGGCCCTCGGTGACCGCCTCGAACGCGCCCTCGGCACCCGGCCCCGCGGAGCCTGGCTCACCGAGCGCGTCTGGGAGGCGACCGTTGTGCCTGCGCTCCTCGACGCCGGCATCGACTACGTGACCGTCGACGACTACCACTTCGTGTGCGCCGGCCGGGATCTGTCCGAACTCGGCGGGCATTTCTCGACAGAGGAGGACGGTCGCCGGCTCGACCTGTTCCCGATTTCCGAGGAGCTGCGCTACCGCATACCGTTCGCGCCGGCCGCCGAGACGATCCGTCACCTCGAGTCACTCGCGCGCGAGGGGCAGGAGACCGCCGGCATCTACTTCGACGACATCGAGAAGTTCGGCATCTGGCCCGAAACCCATGACTGGGTGTACGGCCGGCGCTGGCTCGAGGATTTCATCGAAGGCGTGCTCGGCTCATCCCGCCTGCAAACCCGCCACTTCGGAGAGTTCAGGGCGCGCCAGCCGACCCGCGGCGTGGTCTATCTCCCGACGACCTCCTACATCGAGATGGGCGAATGGACGCTGCCGGCAGCGCGCGCCGACGATTTCGCCGAACTGGTTTCACGGCACAAAGAGGCGGGCACCTACGAGCGTTTCAAGCCCTTCCTGCGCGGAGGCATCTGGCGCAACTTCCTGTCGCGGTACCCGGAGGCCAACTGGATGCACAAGCGCATGCTCGACCTGTCCGCGCGTGTCGCAGCGCTCGGGGAGAAGGCGTCCGGCGACATGCTGCCGCTGCTGCACCGGGCGCAGGCCAACGACGCCTACTGGCACGGGTTGTTCGGCGGCCTGTATCTCCCCCATCTGCGTCGCGCGGTCTGGAACGCCATCGTCGCCCTCGAGGATGCCCTCGAGCGATGCGCGCCCTCGGAGGCCTGCACCGCGATGGACCTCGACCTCGACGGTCGGGAGGAGATCTTCCTCCGCGATGACCAGTGGGTCGCGGTCGTGCGCGACGACGTCCACGCTGCCGTCTGCGAACTCTCGCACCGGGCGCTGTCCCACAATTTCGCGGACACCCTCACCCGCCGTCGCGAGCACTACCATCGACTGCTCGACCAGACTGTGGCGCGCCGGGCCCAGCATGGCGGAATCGCCTCGGCCCACGACCGGGTCGCCTTCCGCCACGAGATCGTCGCGGCGGACGTGGTGGAGGACCGCCGTCCCAGACAGTCGTTCATGGACACTCTTTTCGTCGAAGAAGGGTCGCAGGGCTTCATGCCTCCGTACGTGCGTGCAGGCGGCACGGATGCCACCTTCCTGGCACGCAGCCGGGCGGCCGACATCGACAAGCGCTTCTCCCTGGACCGCGGCATCCTGCGGGTGACTTACGACATCGACGCCGCCGAGCCCCTGCGCTGGGAAGTCGAACTCAACCTCGCCATGCCAAGCTGCGATGGTTTCCTGGGCCGCGTGCGTTGCGGCAACCTGATCGTGGGCGGTTTCGGCGACGTGCTGCACCACGGGACTACGGCAGCCCTGTCGCTCGAGGATGGCGTTCTGCAGGGCGGCGCGACGCTGGCCATGGAGCCACCGGCGACAACCACGACACAGCCGTTGCGCACGGTATCCCAGTCCGAGGCAGGTTTCGAGAAGATCATGCAGGCCTGTGTGGTGACCCTGGCATGGCCGCTCGGGGTGGGACGCCACCGACTGACGGTCGAATTCGGTGGCACCGCCGTCGATGCCGCACCGGACGCTTGAGCCCTTCCGGAGGTCCGTGGGCCCGCCCCGCCCAGGGTTGTCCGGGCCGGCAGGGCGGCGCATCATAGGATCGTGGTGATGCAGGGATGGTCACGGACTTCCCGCCTGCCACCCCCGGACCGCGAGGCCTCAGGTTTGCGGCCTGGTGGTCGAAGTCAACAGTGTCGACATTGCCAGGAGGTGCAACCCATCGCCCGCCGCGGGCGTGGGCGGGGACCGGCCAGGAACCCCCCGCCCGGCAGCACGACAGACCAGGGAGGGCTGGCTCGCCTCCCGTTTTCTAGCTGGATTGATGGAGGGAAAACGCATGCAAACTCCGCTGCAGATCACTTTCCACGACGTGCCCCATTCCGACGCCATGGAGGCGCACATCCGTGAAAAGGCGGCGAAGCTGGAGTCGCTGTTCTCGCCGATCATGGCCTGCCACGTGAAGGTCGAACTACCCCACAAGCACAAGCATCAGGGCAGGAACTTCCGGGTCAACCTCGACCTCAGGGTCCCTGGTACCGAGATCGTGGTCAACCACCATGAGCACGAGGATGCCTACGTCGCCTTGCGCGACGCCTTCGACGCTGCCAAGCGTCAACTCGAAGAACACCATCAGAAGGTCCGCAGCAGCGTGAAACACCAGCTGGGAGGACGCGCCATGGCTGCCGAACTGCTCGCGGCCGAGGCCTCCGACGAAGGCGCCTGAGCGCCTGTCCACCCCTGGTCAATGGCGGCCTCCGGGCCGCCATTTCTTTTTCGGGCGCCCGCCGGGCGCGCCATAATTCGACGCGACACCCGGAGAACCCCGATGACGACCAGGAAAAAGACTCCCGAGCAGCTGCGCTCCAACCGCTGGTATGGACCCCAGGACCTGCGCAGTTTCGGCCACCGCTCACGTACCCTCCAGATGGGCTACTCCCATGAGGACTACAAGGGCAAGCCGGTGATCGCCATCGTCAACACGTGGAGCGACGTCAGCCACTGCCATTCGCACTTCCGCGAGCGGGTGGAGGACGTCAAGCGCGGGGTCTGGCAGGCGGGCGGCTTCCCGCTCGAGATGCCCGCCATGACCCTGGCGGAAGTGCTGCAGAAACCCACCACCATGATGTACCGGAACTTCCTCGCCATGGAGACGGAGGAGTTGTTGCGCTGCTATCCGGTCGATGGCTGCGTGCTCATGGGAGGTTGCGACAAGACGGGACCTGCACTGCTGATGGGCGCCATCAGCATGAACCTGCCGGCGATCTTCGTTCCGGCCGGACCGATGCTGACCGGACGCTGGGCAGGCCGCACACTGGGGTCAGGCTCTGATGTCTGGAAATACTGGGACGAGCTGCGCGCCGGCAACATCACCCCCCGTGACTGGAAGGAGATCGAGGAAGGCATTGCGCGTTCGCCGGGCACCTGCATGACCATGGGAACGGCCTCCACCATGACCAGCATCATCGAGACCCTGGGCTTCAGCCTCCCGAACGCCGCGGCGATCCCCGCCCCGGACTCGAACCACCCGCGCATGGCCTCGCAGAGTGGCCGGCGCATCGTGGAGATGGTCTGGGAAGACCTGAAACCGCGGGACATCATTACCCGGCGCTCGGTCGACAACGCCATCAAGGTGCTGATGGCTCTGGGAGGATCGACCAATGCGCTGATACACGTCATCGCCATCGCGCGTCGCGCCGGCATCGATCTGCCCCTCGACAGGTTCGAGCAGATCGGCCGTCACACCCCCTATCTGGTGAACATGCGCCCCGCCGGCAAGTACCTCATGGAAGACTTCTACTACGCGGGCGGACTGGTAGCGCTGCTCGAGGGCATGCGAGGACTCCTCGACGTGGGCGAACTCACCTGCACCGGCCTGACCTTGGGCGAGAACATCGCGGGAGCGAAGATCCACGACGGCGACGTCATCCGCACCCCCGCAGATCCCATCCGCCCGGATGGCGGACTGGTCGTGCTGCGTGGCAACCTGGCGCCCGACGGAGCCGTCATCAAGGCCAACGCGGCCGACCCGCGGCTGCTGCAACACACCGGTCGTGCTTTGGTGTTCGAAGACTACAACGACATGGCTGCCCGTATCGACGACCCCGATCTCGACGTCGACGCCGACTCGGTGCTGATCCTTCGCAATGCCGGCCCCTTGGGCGGACCCGGCATGCCCGAGTGGGGCATGCTGCCCATACCGAAGAAACTGCTCAAGGCCGGTGTTCGGGACATGGTCCGGATCTCGGACGCGCGCATGAGCGGGACGAGCTACGGCACCTGCGTGCTGCACGTGGCGCCGGAGTCCTGGATCGGCGGGCCGCTGGCGCTGGTGCGCACCGGCGACCTGGTGACGCTGGATGTCCCGGCCCGCCGGCTCGACCTGCAGGTACCGGAGACCGAGATGGCAGCCCGTCGGTCCGCATGGACACCCGCTCCTCCGCGCTTCACCCGTGGCTTCGGCATGCTGTTCAGCCGCCACGTGTCCCAGGCCAACGAGGGATGCGATTTCGACTTCCTCGAAGGAACACAGGCAACGCCGGAACCCGAGATCCACTGAGAGCCCGGCAGGGGGCGCCGGCGTCGCGTCGCTGCATCAGGCCGGATACCCGGCGCGGTATACGAGAGTGCCCGCGCGCCAGACATGGGTCACCTGGGGCAGTCGGTCCACCTCACGGACAGCGATGAGGTCGGCCCTCAGGCCCGGGGCGATCTGCCCGCGGTCTTCCAGACCCGCCGCGAGAGCAGGCGCGCGGGTGACCATCCGGACCGCCTCAGGCAGTGAGAGCGCCGAGACCGCCGGCAGACGAAAGGCGGCGGCCAACATGGCGGCGGGTGCGTAATCCGCGCACAGGCAGTCTGCCAGTCCCTGATGCACCGCATCGAGTGCGCGCACATTGCCGGACTGGCTGCTGCCGCGCAGGATGTTGGGCGCTCCGAAAACCGTGACAAGGCCTGCGGCGCGCGCGGCGGTCGCTGCTTCCACATTGACCGGGAACTCGGAAATGCTTGCGCCCATGGCAGCCATGGCGGCCACCCGCCCGGGGCTGTCATCATCATGGCTCGCCAGCCTCACGCCGGCGGCGCGCGCAAGTCCCGCCAGCGTGAGCGTGCGGTCCCGGGCCGGTTCCCGTTGTCCCCGCTTCGCGTCCGCCATGCGCTCCACCTCCGCCGCGCTGCGGTGATAGGTCCGCATCACGTAGTCCCGATAAGCCTCGGGTGTCCGGAATTGTCCCTGCCCGGGTGAGTGGTCCATGAAGGAGAGCAGGTCCACGATGCCCGCGCTCAGCAATTCGCGCAGCACGAGTTCGCCCGCGGGGTCCGTGATCTCGTAGCGTGCGTGCACGCGGTTGTCCACCAGCGCGTGGGCGTGGAACCGGCGCAGCGCAAGCGCAAGGCCGGCGGCCAGCCGGACATTGCGCACCCCGAGTTCGTCGTGCGCAAAGGAAATGGCGTGATGAACGGTCGTGATGCCGGCCGCAGCGTTGCGCTTGTCGGCGTTGGCGACCGCGAAGCCCTCCCCGAAGAACACCCCCGGCCGCGGCTCCAGCTCTTTTTCCAGGGCATCGCAGTGCAGGTCGACGAGACCCGGGAGCAGCCAGTGCCCGCAGAGGTCGGTCACAACTGCTGCGGCACCGGCTTCGGCCTCGACCGCCAGTACACGGTCGCCCTCCAGGACGACATTGGCGTCGTCGAGCACACGGTCGGCGAGCACCACCCGGGCGTGCGCCAGTTGCTGCCGATGGGTGGTCGTGGACCTCATCCCAGGCGACGACGCAGCGACGAGGACAGGGTGTCGATGACGATGATGGTGACGAGCATGACCAGGATCAGGGCGGAAGAGCGGCCGTAGTCGAACAGGCGAAGCGTGTCGTGCAAGGCAAGGCCGATTCCGCCGGCCCCGACCAGACCGAGCACCGCAGCCATGCGCACGTTGCGATCGAGGATGATCAGGGCGTAGCCGGCGGCTTCGCGCAGCACCGACGGCCACGCGGCGTACATGATGCGCTGCGGCAGCGTGGCGCCGGTGGCGGCAAGCGCCTCGTAGATCCCGGGTTCCACGCGCTCCATGCTCTCGGCGCAGAACTTCCCCATGAATCCGGCGGTGTGCACACCGAGTGCCAGCACACCCGGGAGTGGCCCCAGCCCGAGGGCAGCCACGAACACCAGGGCGAGGAGCAGGTCAGGCATCGCCCGCATCAGGTTCAGCACCTCACGCACCACCAGATAAGTCCACCGACCGGGCGACAGGTTGCGCGCGGCCAGGGGCGCGAGCAGGCCTCCCAGGAGGAGCGCCAGCATTGTTCCCCAGAGAGCGGTCGCCAGGGTCTGCAACATCAGTTCGAGCACCCCCGGCACCCCGGCGAAATCCGGTGCGCTGTAACGCCGGAAGTACTCGATCATGTCGTCGAGACCGTAGGCAAGGTCCTCGAACGACAGTTCCAGGTCGTGGCCTGCCGCGTAGAGCAGCGCCAGCGCAAACGCAGTCCAGGCCGGCAGCCAGCTGCGCGGCCGCGGTGGAAGCTGTGACCGCTCAGCCATCGATCACCCGGGCACGCAGGCGGTGGGACGCCCGATCGAGCAGCGTCACGCACAACCATATGGCCGCGCCGATGAGCACCAGCCGGTCGTACTCGAACAAGCGCATGGCCATCACCATGTCGTAACCAATGCCGCCGGCACCGACCAGCCCGAGGATGGCTGCAGCACGGACATTGTGGTCCAGGACGTACAGCGTCGACCCCAGCAGATCGGGCAGGGCCTGGGGCAGGATTGCGAAACCGAGCACCTGCAACCGCCGCGCACCGTGGGCTGCCACGCCCTCCACCGGCCGCGGATCGACCACTTCGATGGCCTCGGCGAAGACCTTGCCCATGAAACCAACCGTGACGACGGCAAGCGCGAGGATGCCCGGAAGGGGACCGAGCCCGACGGCAGAAACGAAGACCAGAGCCCACACCAGCTCCGGCAGGGCACGGATCAACGAAAGGAGGCCGCGCCCCAGAGCGAACACGAGCGGATGCGGACTCACGTTACGCGCCGACAGCACCGCGAGCGGCAGCGACAGCACCAGCGCGATGACGGTGGCGATGACCGCCATTTCGATGGTCTCCAGCATGCGCTGTCCGAGATCGGGCAGATATGACCAGTCGGGCACGACCCAGAGGTGGCCCAGGAACTCCAGCAACCGCGTACCGGCGCCGACCAGTGATCGCGGGTTCAATTCCACCAGAGGTGCGCTAGCGATCAACAGTCCCGCGAGGATCAGCACCGTCCGCACCAACGACCGCGGCGGCCGTCCGTCAGGCGTCGGAAAGCGCGGCACCACGCATCCCCTCGACGGTCGGGCCCACCCGTGACGGGCGTTGGTAGATGTCCCGGAGCACGGCCTCGGTGAGCCCGCCGGTCGGACCGTCGTACACCAGACGACCGGTATTCAGACCCAGGACACGTCCGGCGTAGCGCCGCACCAGATCGACCTGGTGCAGGCTGACCACGAGCGTGATGCCATCGCGGCGGTTGATGTCCTGCAGCAGATCCATGATCTCGATCGCGGTGACCGGATCGAGGCTGGCGACAGGCTCGTCGGCCAGGATCAGCCGCGGCTGCTGCGCCAGGGCACGCGCGGCCCCGACCCGCTGCTGCTGCCCTCCGGAGAGCCGGTCGGCCCGCTCCCAGGCCTTGTCGACCAGGCCGACGCGCGCCAGCGCGGCATGGGCGATTTCCAGATCTTCCCGACGGAACACATGGAAGAGGCTGCCCAGGGTGGAGCGCTGCGCGAGGCGCCCGGTGAGAACGTTGGTGACGACCGAGAGCCGCCCGACGAGATTGAACTGCTGGAACACCATCCCGACGCGGGAGCGGATGCGGCGCAACGTGCCGGCCCGCAATGGAATGCCGTCCACCGTCACCGAACCCGAGGTCGCCGACTCGAGGCCGTTGATCAGCCGGATCAGGGTGGACTTGCCCGCCCCGGACGACCCGATGACGGCGACGAAGGAGCCAGCCTCGATGTCCAGGTCGAGCGGCTCCAGGGCCAGCAGGCCATTCGGGTAACGCTTGCTCAGGCCGCGCAGTTCGACCGCTGCCATGGCCATCGCGTGCCGGTCACTTCAGCATCTGATCCTTGGTGAGACCGAGGGACCTCGCCATCTCCTTGATGCCCGCATAGTCCGCCGCCGAGGCTGCGACGTAGCGGCTGAGCGGCACGTAACCGGAGATGTCGACCTCCTTGTGCGCCGACAGGATGGCCTCGGTGATCTTCTTCTTCAGCTCCGGGGCGAGGTCACCGCGAAAAGCCAGCGGAGGCCCGGGTATGGGGGCAGACTCCGCGATGATGCAGTTGGTGTCGCGGCCGATGAGTCCCTTCGCAACCATGCGCTCGTAGGTCACGTCCGCATCCGCCGCCGCGTCCACCGTGCCGTTCTTCACCGCCAGTTCGGCGGCATCGTGGGTCCCGGCGTAGGTGAACTTGCCGAAGAAGGCCTGGGGCATGAGCCCGGTCTCCCGCTTCACCATGAAGGTGGGCACGAGTCCGCCCGAAGTCGAGGCAGGATCGACGAAGGCGACGCTGCGGCCCTTGAGATCCTTCAGCGATTTGATGCCGCTGTCGCATCGCGCGACGATGACGCTCTTGTAGGTGGCGGAGGCGGTGCCGGCCCGGATGCCGATGGCAAAGGCCTCGGCGCCGGCCTCCTGCTCCGCGAGCACGTAGGACATCGGGCCGTAGAAGGCGATGTCCACACGCTTCTTGCGCATGGCCTCGATGACGCCGGTGTAATCGGTGGCGGTGAACATCTTCACCCTCTCGCCGAGCTTCTGCTCCAGGTAGGCGCGCATCGGCTCGAAGCGCTTCAGCATCTCCTCGTTGTTCTCCGCTGGCACCAGACCGAGCACGAGGTCGCGCGCCACGACGGATGTCAGCGGCACCAGTGCAAGAGCGGCAGCGAGCGCAAGGCGGGCGATTGGCAGGGCTTTCATGACGGGCTCCGCTTGAGGAAGGTCGGGTTGAATCACGCGGGCTGGCACGCCTCGCGATCGAATTATGCTCTCCACGGGCCGCATCCGTTGCCGCCCCTCGAACGCCGACAACGCCGGGAAATGCAGCCGGTCACAGGTCCTTCGTGCCGCGCGACGGGTGCTGCCGAGGCCCCGGACCGGCGTCCCGCTCACTCCGGCGGCAGGGCATGCACCGTGTCGGCGACCAGCCGGTGCGGCTGTAAGCGTTTTCCGTCAGGGTCGACGCCGGGGCGCACGATGACGAGATCACGACCGGGAACGACCGTCA
>JBEICA010000230.1:0-5826 GCA_040373665.1 Burkholderiales bacterium
GGCCGCTCGGGTCGAGAGGCTCAGGCGGCTTTTGCTCGATCACTTCGTGGTCCATGGCTACGAACTGGTGATGCCACCGATGATCGAGTACACCGAGTCGCTCCTCACGGGGACCGGACACGACCTCGATCTGCGCACGTTCAAGCTGGTGGACCAGCTGAGCGGCCGCATGCTGGGCGTGCGTGCCGATATCACACCCCAGGTGGCGCGCATCGACGCCCACCTGCTCAACCGCGCCGGCGTCACGCGACTGGCTTATTGCGGCACGGTGCTGCATGCCCTGCCACCCCCCATGTCGAGTTCGCGGGAGCTGTTGCAGATCGGTGCGGAGCTGTTCGGTCATGCCGGGGTGGAGAGCGACATCGAGATCCAGCGCCTGATGTTGGACGCGCTGCGACGCGCCGGTGCCAACGGGGTTCATCTCGATCTCGGCCACGTCGGGTTGTTCCGGGCGTTGTGCCGCCACGGCGATGTCGATGCCGCGCTCGAGGGGGCGTTGTTCCAGGCCCTGCAGGGCAAGGATCTGCCGACGCTGCGCTCCCTCACCCGGGACCTTGCCCCTGTGACGCGGCAGGCGGTGCTGCGCCTGCCGGAATTGTTCGGCGGCATCGAGGTGATCGATCGCGGGCGGGACGTGCTGCCGGCCTACCCCGAGGTGGTGGCCAGCCTCGCGCAGTTGCGCCGCATCGGCGAGGCGCTGGCTTCGCGGGTCGATGCCCTGCTCATCGATCTCGCGGAACTGCGTGGTTATCACTACCACAGCGGCGTGGTGTTTGCCGCCTACGTGCCCGGCAGCGCGAATGCCCTGGCCCGCGGTGGGCGGTACGACGAGGTGGGCCGGGCTTTCGGGCGTGCCCGGCCTGCGACCGGGTTCAGCCTTGACCTTCGCGAGCTCGCGGCGGTGGTGGCTCCTGATGCCCCCCTGCCGCCCATCCACGCGCCGTACCCGGAGGATCCCGGGCTGGCGCGTGTCATCGAGCAACTGCGGGGACGCGGCGAGGTGGTCATCGTGGCCTTGCCCGGCGAAGAGGCGCATACGCATGCCGGTCGGCGACTGTGTCTCGAGGCCGGTGAATGGCGCGTCGTCTCGGGCGATGCATCCCCCACGGAAAACTGACGGACGGAAAATGGCAAGAAATGTGGTGGTGGTCGGCACCCAGTGGGGTGACGAGGGCAAGGGCAAGATCGTCGACTGGCTGACGGACCACGCCCAGGGCGTGGTGCGCTTCCAGGGCGGGCACAACGCCGGGCACACCCTCGTGATCGGCGGCGCCAAGACGGTGCTTCACCTGATCCCGTCAGGCATCCTGCGGCCGGGGGTGCGCTGTTACATCGGCAATGGCGTGGTGGTGTCGCCGCAGGCGCTGCTGAACGAGATCGATACGCTCGGAAAGGCCGGGGTGGAGGTTGCCGGGAGGCTCACCATCAGTGAGGCCTGTCCCGTGATCCTGCCGCACCATGTGGCTCTCGATCTGGCCCGCGAGCGCGCCAAAGGCGATCGCAAGATCGGCACCACCGGACGTGGCATCGGGCCGTCCTACGAGGACAAGGTGGCCCGCCGCGCGGTGCGGCTGCAGGACCTGTTCCATCGTGAGCGCTTTGCGGCCAAGCTCGGTGAACTGCTGGATTTCCACAACTTCGTCCTGAAGCATTACTTCCAGGCCGAGACCGTCGACTTCCAGCGGACACTGGACGAGACGCTGCTGCTCGCGGAGCGCATCAAGCCCATGGTCGGTGACGTGCCGAGGCTCTTGTTCGAGGCCTCTCGGCGCGGTGAGCATCTGCTGTTCGAGGGTGCCCAGGGTACGCTTCTCGACGTCGACCACGGGACCTATCCGTTCGTGACTTCGAGCAATTGTGTCGCCGGGGCGGCCGCCGCGGGGGCGGGCGTCGCACCGCAGATGCTCGATTTCGTGCTGGGGATCACCAAGGCCTACACCACCCGCGTCGGATCGGGTCCTTTCCCGACGGAACTCGAGGACGACGTCGGCAAGCGCATCGCCAGCCGCGGCAACGAGTTCGGTGCCACGACCGGGCGTCCGCGACGTTGCGGCTGGTTCGATGCCGCCGCGCTGCGCCGTTCGGTACAGATCAACGGTGTGTCAGGGCTGTGCGTCACCAAGCTCGACGTGCTCGACGGCATGGAAAGCCTGCAGATCGGGGTCGGCTACCGGGTGGATGGCGAGCAGTTCGACATTCTGCCCGTCGGCGCGGAGACGCTTGCCCGCTGCGAGCCGGTCTACGAGGAGATGCCGGGTTGGAGCGAGAGCACGGTCGGCGTCAAGAATTACGACGGCCTGCCGGAGGCGGCACGACGGTATCTCAAGCGGGTGGAGGAGGTCTGTGGCGTGCCGGTGGACATGATTTCCACCGGGCCGGACCGCGAGGAGACGATCATCCTGCGGCATCCGTTCGGGCACTGAGGCACGGGACTGATCACGAAACAAAAACGGCCGCACCGGCGGCCGTTGAATCACACTCTCTTGATCGTCTGCGATTTCGCACACGATTTCCTGCCATCCGCTTGCCTGCCCCGGACACCGCCCCCATCTCCCGATGGTTGCGACATCCCCATTCACCCTTCCGCGGGTGCAGTGCCTTCCGAACAATTCATGGTGCCGAGAAGAGGACTCGAACCTCCACAGGGTTGCCCCCGCCAGGACCTGAACCTGGTGCGTCTACCAATTCCGCCATCTCGGCAAGCGGGCGCGAAATGTAGCGTCAATCGCGTCGCATTGTCAAACTTTCAAGTCTCATTGCAGGAATCACACGCTTGACCAAGACCCCATCAGCAAAACGCAGCCGCGTATCCCCCGCCCTTGTCAAGGCGCAGGCCCTGCGCGCCAGCGATCCGAATCTCGACCGCGAACGTGGCAAATACGAGCACCCCTTGCCCTCCCGCGAGTTCCTCCTCGCCATCATGAAGGAGGAGGGCCACCCGATCACGGTCGACGTATTGGCGCAGCGCCTGGCCATCGAGGCGCACGAGGAGGAGGCTTTTTCCCGCCGGCTCCAGGCCATGGCGCGCCAGGGTCAGGTGCTGGTGAACCGCAAGGGCGCTCTGTGCGTCGCAGAGAAGCTCGATCTGCGGCCTGGTGTCGTCCAGGGCCATCCGGAAGGGTTCGGCTTTTTCGTGCCTGACGACGGCGGGGCCGACATGTTCCTGAACCCGCTCGAGATGGCCAAGGTGATGCACGGCGACCGCGTCATGGCGCGCGCCGTCGGGGTCGACCGCCGGGGGCGGACGGAGGGCGAAATCGTCGAGGTGCTGGAGCACCGCACCCAGGAGGTGGTCGGGCGCTTCATGCTCGACCACGGGATCGCGATCGTCGCCCCCTCGGATCGTCGCATCGTCCACGACATCCTCATCCCTGGCGATTCGTCCGGCGGCGCCCAACCCGGGCAGATCGTGGTCGTGGAGATCGTGCAGCAGCCTGCGCGGCACGTCCGGCCGATCGGCCGTGTGCGCCAGGTCCTCGGCGAAGCGACCGACCCCGGCATGGAGATCGAGATCGCCGTGCGCAAGCATCAGGTGCCGTTCATGTTTTCCGCCGAGGCTGAGGCCCGTGCGGAGGCGGTGCCGCGAACCGTCTCGAAGAAGGACCTGCGCGGTCGCGTCGATCTGCGCGATCTCAGGCTCGTGACCATCGACGGCGAGACGGCGCGGGACTTCGACGATGCCGTTTTCTGCGAGCCGCAGGGCAAGGGCTTCAGGCTCCATGTGGCGATCGCGGATGTCGGTCACTACGTGCAGCCAGGGGACGCGCTGGATCGCGATGCCGCGGAACGGGGCAATTCGGTGTACTTCCCCCGGCGTGTCATCCCCATGCTGCCCGAGGCCTTGTCCAACGGCATCTGTTCGCTCAACCCTGGGGTGGACCGGCTGTGCATGTGCTGCGAGATGGAGATCTCCTCCCGCGGCGAGATCACCGGCTATCGCTTTCACCAGGCTGTCATGCACTCGCGGGCGCGGCTCACCTACACCGAGGTGTGGTCGGCCTTGTCCGAACCGGATGGGGAGGCGGCCCAGCGGCTGGCGCCGCTGCTGCCCGACCTCGAGGCGCTGGAGCGCCTGTACCGTGTGCTGGCCAAGGCGAGGGCGCGCCGGGGGGCGATCGATTTCGAGACCATCGAGACGCGCATGATCTTCGGCGACGATGGGAAGATCGTCGACATCGTCCGGGTGGGCCGCAACGACGCCCACCGCATCATCGAGGAGTGCATGCTGGCAGCCAACGTGTGCGCCTCGGACTTCCTCCAGACCCAAGGCCATCCCGCGCTGTATCGCATCCACGAGGGACCGACCGAGGAGAAGCTCGGACGGCTGAGGGAGTTTCTGGCCGACTTCGGGCTGCAGCTCGGCGGAGGCGACGAGCCGGGGGCCAAGGACTATGCGCGCCTGCTGGCATCGGTGCGGGATCGACCCGACGCCGAGCTGTTGCAGACGGTCATGCTGAGGTCACTGCAGCAGGCTGTCTACAGCCCGGAGCCGCTGGGCCATTTCGGGCTCGCCTACGAGAGCTACACGCATTTCACCTCGCCGATCCGGCGCTATCCCGATCTGGTGGTGCATCGCGCCATACGCGCCGTGCTGGAGGGGCGTGGCCGGCTGGCGGCGGATCTGGCGGCGCTGGGTCGGCACTGCTCCATGACCGAACGTCGTGCCGACGATGCCACGCGTGACGTGGAGGCCTGGCTCAAGTGCTACTACATGCGTGACCGCGTTGGCGAGGTGTTCGACGGCACGGTCAGCGGCGTGGCCGGCTTCGGAATATTCGTGGCTCTCGACAGCGTCTACGTGGAAGGTATGGTGCACGTCTCGGAACTCGGGAACGATTACTTCCACTTCGATGCGGCGCGGCACCAGATGGTCGGCGAGCGGACCGCCCGGCGCTTCCGCCTGGGCGATCGCATGGGCGTGCGCCTGGTGCGTGTGGATCTGGAGCGGGCTCGTCTGGACTTCGTGCCCGCGCGGGCGGAGTGAGCATGGGCGCTGATGCGAAGGGCGGCGGTGTCGGCGCGACGCGCCTGGTGTTCGGCTTTCACGCCGTGTCGGCGCGCCTGCGCAGCCGACCGGGGTCGGTGCTGGAGCTTTACGTGGTGGAGGGGCGGGGCGATGCCCGGTTGCGGCAACTGCTCGGCGTGGCTGGCGAACGCGGGGTGCGTTTCGTGCATCTGCCCGCCGAACGGCTGGACCGCATGCTGCCGGGGCAGCGTCACCAGGGTGTGGCAGCGTCGGTCCGGATCGAGGCGCTGCCGCAGCATCTGGACGACGTGCTGGATGGCGTGATCGGTCCGCCGCTGGTGCTGGCGCTGGATGGCGTCCAGGATCCGCACAACCTGGGCGCCTGCCTGCGATGCGCGGATGCCATGGGCGTGCACGCCGTGATTGCGCCCAAGGACCGAGCGGTCGGCGTTACCCCAGTGGTGGAGAAGGTGGCCAGCGGGGCCACGGAGTCGGTGCCTTACGTCATGGTCACCAATCTGGCGCGTGAACTCGACGCGCTCAAGGACCGCGGCTTGTTCGCCGTCGGTCTGGCAGGGGAGGCGGAGGACGTGATCACCGGCCAGGGGCTCGATGGTCCGCTGGTGCTGGTGATGGGAGCGGAGGGTGGCGGCATGCGCCGCCTGACGCGCGAGCGCTGTGACGTCCTGGTACGCATTCCGATGTTCGGTCAGGTCGAGAGCCTCAACGTTTCGGTGGCGGCCGGCATCTGCCTGTACGAGGCGCGGCGGCAGCGTGTCGCACGGGAAACAGGAAAGCATTGATCCAACGGCTCCGCAGCCTATAATAGCGGGCTTTTTCCTTGCTCCACCGGTACGCCC
>JBEICA010000322.1:0-3840 GCA_040373665.1 Burkholderiales bacterium
CGGCGATGCCGATGAGGATCAGACAGCCCAGCACCGCCAGCGCCTGCGAGCTCAGGCGCAGCAGCGCCGACAGAGAGCCCGGTCTGCGGAGGGTGGCGGTCAAGAGTGAACCTCGGGTGCCCGGTGGCACCGACGCGGCGACAACGGCGACGGCAAGCTACCACAGCGCCGGATCGGCGGGCAATCCCGGCCCCGGCCCCAGGGCGGGGTTTCGCTCAAGCCCTCCGAAAGCGGGCCGAAAACTCCGGCACGCATTGGTGAAACGGACGGACTGCGATGGACACACCCACACTGGCGGCACAGCAGGTCACCGGCATGGCGGCCCCGCGCACGGCGGCGCCGGCCACGCCCCCCCTGTCCCGGGACGAACGGCAGGCGTTGTCGCGCCTGTTTCGCCAGTGGCCGCAGATGGTCTCGACGGAACGGCTGATCGCTCCGCTGCCTCCACTGTTCCTCAACCTGCTCGACATCGACACTGGCGTCGCCGGGGACGGCCGCGAGCTGGCCGTCCTGATTGCCCGTGATGCCTCCCTGGAGGCGCGCCTGTGCGCGCTGGCGAATCTGAGCGCTGTCGCAGGAGCGGCGGACAGGGCAGCGGATGCGGCCTCCGTGGTGGGAAGCCTCGGTCCGGTGGTCACCACCAGTGCCGCATTGGCGGACCTTTTCCTCTGCTGGACCCGACGCTGGTCCACCACGCCGGATCGCGCGTTGCCCGCAGCGCTGTGGCAGGAGTATCTGGTCGCCGCGTTCTGTGCGCGGGAGATCGCGGTTGCGCTGGGAGAGGGCATGGTGAGCCCGGACATCGCCTTTGCCGGCGGGCTGGTGCACGACCTCGGCACGCTCGTGCTGTGCGCCGCGGAGCCGGGCCTGATGTCGCGCTTCATCCGTACCGGCTACGGTCATGGTACCGGCCTGAATCGCGAGTTCGTCGAGGCCCACTCCGAACTCGGCGCCGCCACGCTCATGCAGTGCGGCGCCCCGGCGATCCTGTGCGATGTCGCCGCCCGTCACCATGAGGGCTTTTCCCCCGAGGAGTCGGCGCTCGCCATGTTGGTCTGCGTGGCCGACCATCTGCACGCCCAGGTTGCCATCCGCAGCCGCGGCCAGGTCACGGTGCCCAGGGACCCGCCCGCCGGCTGCTTCCCCGATGCCGGCTATGCGCTCGAGGACGTGCTGCTGGCGATGGGCCTGCAATCCGGCATCGACGACATCCTGCTGCGGGTGGCGCGGCAGGGGGGACTCATCCGCCACCTGACACCGGACCGGGGCTGATCCGGCCCGGTCTGCGCTGCCGCGTTCCGGTCGCCCCGTCTTCGGTCTTATACTCCGGCCTTCCAAAACCCAGGCACCGGGGGTCGCATGAAAAAGATCGAAGCCGTGATCAAGCCTTTCAAGCTCGATGAGGTGCGGGAGGCACTGTCCGAGATCGGCGTCACCGGGCTCACCGTGACCGAGGTCAAGGGGTTCGGGCGCCAGAAGGGCCACACCGAGCTGTATCGGGGCTCCGAGTACGTGGTCGATTTCCTGCCCAAGGTCAAGGTTGAACTGGTCCTGACCGACACGCTTGTCGATGCCGCCGTGGAAGCCATCATCCGCGCCGCGCGCACCGGCAAGATCGGCGACGGCAAGATCTTCGTCAGCGCGGTCGAGCAGGTGGTGCGCATCCGTACCGGCGAGACCGACGAAGCCGCCGTTTGAGGTCCCGGCCGCTGTCCGGACCGGCGGCCAGCATTCAACTCCCCGCGTTCATACCGCCGCGACATCCGGCCCGGGCTGCAAGCCCGGAGGAGTGCGTGCGTCATCCCTCTGGAGACTCCGTCATGCAAGCCGCCCCCCAGTTCTCCCAACTGCGCGAAATCGGCCAGAGCATCTGGCTGGACAACCTGTCGCGCGGAATGCTCCGTTCCGGGGAACTGCGCCGCATGGTGGAGGCGGGTGAGGCCACGGGGATCACCACCAACCCCGCCATCTTCCGCAATGCGATGGCCACGGGCGAGGCCTATCGCGAGGAACGCGCGGCCCTGATCGCCAGCGAGCCTGATGCCGAGCGTCGCTACGAGCGCATGGCGATCGCGGACGTGCAGGCCGCCTGCGACGTGCTGTCGGGCGTGTATCAGGCCACCGCCGGGGACGACGGCTTCGTCAGCCTCGAGGTGTCGCCAGCCCTGGCCCACGACGCGCAAGGCACGGTGGAGGCGGCGCGCCGGCTGCACGCCGCGGTCGGCCGCAGCAACGCCCTCATCAAGATCCCCGGCACGGCGGCCGGGGCCGAGGCCTTCCGCCAGTGCATCGCCGAGGGCATCAGCGTCAACATCACCCTGCTGTTTTCCCTGCCGCAGATGGAGCGCATCTTCGCGGCCTATCTCGACGGCCTGGAGGCGCGCCGGGCTGCGGGTGGTGATCTCGCAGGGATCAAGGCCGTGGCCAGTTTCTTCATGAGCCGCATCGACACCCTGGTGGACAAGCGGCTCGATGCCGCCGGCTCGCCGGGCGCCGCGGAGCTCAAGGGGCAGGCTGCCGTGGCCATCGGCAAGCTGGCCTATCGGCGCTACCAGGAGATCTTCGCGGCCTCACGCTTCCAGGCGCTGCAGGCCGGCGGCGCACGTCCCCAGTACCTGCTGTGGGCCAGCACCAGCACCAAGAACCCGGCCTATCCCGACCTGCTCTACGTCGAGCCGCTGATCGGTCCCCAGACCATCAACACCGTGCCGGATGCGACCCTCGCGGCCTTCCGCGACCACGGTCGTGCCGCGCGCACCATCGACACGGGGCTTGCGCAGGCCGCTGCTGTCCTCGAGCGGCTCGCCGCCCTGGGGGTCGACACGACCGCCGTCGGAGAGCAGCTCCAGACCGAGGGTCTGGCGCTCTTCGAGGAGGCCTACGCAGCCCTGCTGGCTGCCGTCTGAAAGCCAGGTCGTCTCCCACCGGGGGGCGGCCCGGCACTTCCGGTCGCATTGTCTGTCTCTGGCAGGACATCACGCCTGCCGGGACTGCCGTGTCCTTCCGCTCCGACCTCATCCGCCGCACCGATCGCGGCCTCTACTGCGAGGCTGGCGACTTCCACATCGACCCCTGGCGGCCGGTGGCGCGTGCGGTGATCACTCACGCTCACGCCGACCACGCGCGCCGCGGCAGCGCCGCGTATCTCGCCACCCGTCCGTCCGAGCAGGTGTTGCGTCATCGTCTGGGTGACATCCACCTGCAGTGCCTCGACTATGGCGAGGGCGTGACGCTCAACGGGGTGCGCGTATCCTTCCATCCGGCCGGCCACGTGCTGGGTTCGGCCCAGGTGCGGGTGGAGTGGCGCGGCGAGGTCTGGGTGATCTCGGGGGACTACAAGGTCGAGGCGGATCCGACCTGTGCGCCGTTCGAGCCGGTGGCTTGTCACACCTTCGTCACCGAATCGACCTTCGGTCTGCCGGTCTACCGCTGGCCGGCTGCACGCAAGGTGTTCGACGGCATCGACCAGTGGTGGGCGGCCAACGCGGTCGCGGGTCGGGCCAGCGTCCTCTACGCCTACGCCTTCGGCAAGGCCCAGCGCCTGCTCGCCGGGGTCGACCCGAACATCGGACCCATCGTGTGCCACGGGGCGGTCGAGTCGCTGAATCAGGCCTATCGCGCCGCGGGTGTGGCCCTGCCGGCAACCCATGCGCCGACCGATGGTGTCGACCTGCGCCGCTGCCTGGTGGTCGCGCCACCCTCCGCCTGCGGCACACCGTGGCTGCGCCGTTTCGGCGAGCACGGCGACGCCTTCGCGTCGGGCTGGATGCGGCTGCGCGGCGCGCGTCGGCGTCGCGGGCTGGACCGTGGCTTCGTGCTGTCGGACCACGCCGACTGGCC
>JBEICA010000412.1:0-2284 GCA_040373665.1 Burkholderiales bacterium
CCGGCGCCGGCGCCGGCACCGCAGGTGGTGCCGAAGGCAGCAGGCTGGGTTCGGGAACCACCCGGACGTCGGTCACGAAATACTCCGTGTCGCCAAAGCACGTGGTGGGGATGCCGATGTGCTGCGAGTAATCCAGGGTCACGCGCTGGCCCATGGTGGCGTTCACGCGCCGCGCCACGTCCTCGTTGCGCACCGTGAACACGAATTTCTCGGCGACCGTGCCGGGCATGGTGATGAGGGCCAGTTCACCCTCCCAGGTCTTGCACAGCCAGCCGCGCTTCGAGAACTTCTGGATGTAGCCCGCACGCTCGCCCAGCGAGTAGCTCCAGGAGACGACGAACCACAGGTAGACGGCGAACAGCAGGGCTGGCACCACCAGCAGCCAGAACAGCCACTTCCATTTGCGCGAGCGCGGGGTCGGTTGCATGCGGAGCCTGAGGTCGGGATCACGTCGGGAAAGCCGGTATTTCAACCCCTGCCGCCCGCGTTGTCCAGCAACGCCACCCCGTCGCGCCACGGCCGGACGATGCATCGATGTGCGTGGTCGGGACCGACGTCGGCCCGGCGGGGGGCGCGACGCTCGGGGCTTGCCCGGGCGGATGGTACTCTCTGCGGGTGTGCCGGTGCCTGCGCCGGCATGCGCGGCCTCCCCGGTCGCGCCCCCATCCCAGGATCCCTGCATGAGTCCCCCCGCCCACAGTGCTCCGGCGGCCGCCGGCCACAGCCCCGACAAGTCCGCTCCCCGCGGCGACTGGCGCGTCGCCCGCCTGTTGCTGCCCTATCTGCTCGAGTACCGCTGGCGGGTCGGGCTCGCTCTCGCCTGCCTGGTGACCGCCAAGCTGGCGAACCTCGGCGTTCCCCTTGTCATGAAGCAGATCGTGGACGCGCTGGACACGCGCCAGGCGCCGCTGGTCCTGCCGGTGGCACTTCTCGTCACGTACGGGGCTCTGCGCCTGTCGACGACCCTGTTCGCGGAGTTGCGGGACATCGTGTTCGTGCGCGTCGCGAAGCGTGCCATCCGCCGGGTCGCGCTGGAGGTGTTCAGACATCTGCACTCGCTGAGCCTGCGCTTCCACCTCGAGCGGCAGACCGGTGGCGTGTCGCGCGACATCGAGCGGGGCACGCGCGGCATCTCCAGCCTGCTGTCCTACATGCTGTTCTCCATCATCCCCGTGGTACTGGAGTTCGGTCTCGTCGCCGCGGTGCTGCTGGCGAAGTTCGACTGGCGCTTCCCGGCCGTGACCTTCGCCGCGGTGGCGGTGTACATCGCGTTCACCATCGTGGTGACGGAGTGGCGCATGGACATCCGGCGGCGCGCCAACGAGTTCGACTCCCGCGCCAACACGCGTGCGGTGGACAGCCTGCTCAACTACGAGACGGTCAAGTACTTCAACAACGAGGAGTTCGAGGCGCAGCGTTACGACGAGCACCTGCGGCAGTACGAGGCCGCGGAGGTGCGCAACGAGGCCTCCCTGGGCCTGCTCAACATCGGCCAGAGCCTGATCATCGCGACGGCGGTGACGCTGCTCATGCTGCTCGCCGCCGATGGCGTGGTCGCGGGTGCGCTCACCCTGGGTGACCTGGTGCTGGTCAACGGACTGCTGATCCAGCTCTACATCCCGTTGAACTTCCTGGGCATGGTCTACCGCGAGATCAAGCAGTCGCTGGCCGACATGGACCGCATGTTCCGGCTGCTCCGCGAAAACCGCGAGGTGGAGGACGGGCCTGGTGCCCGGCCGCTGGAACTGCGGGGCGGCGCGGTGGCATTCGAGGGGGTCGGTTTCGCCTACGAGGCGCGGCGCGGCATCCTGGACGACGTGAGCTTCGCCATCCCGGCCGGTCGCACCGTGGCCGTGGTGGGGGCCAGCGGCGCAGGCAAATCCACGCTTGCGCGGCTGCTCTACCGCTTCTATGACGTGCAGCGCGGCAGGGTGAGCATCGACGGGCAGGACATCCGCGACTGCACCCAGACCAGCGTGCGGGCCGCCATCGGCATCGTCCCGCAGGACACGGTGCTGTTCAACGACACCATCGTCTACAACATCGCCTATGGCCGGCCCGATGCCAGCCGCGAGGAGGTCCTGGAGGCGGCGCGGGCGGCCCACATCCACGACTTCATCGCGGCCCTGCCGGACGGCTACGAAACCCGTGTCGGGGAGCGCGGCCTCAAGCTCTCGGGCGGGGAGAAGCAGCGGGTGGCCATCGCCCGAGCCATCCTCAAGAACCCGCCCATCCTCATCTTCGACGAGGCCACCTCGGCGCTGGACTCCAAGTCGGAGAAGGC
>JBEICA010000117.1:0-10001 GCA_040373665.1 Burkholderiales bacterium
CGGGCCCGGAAGTAACGGTAGAAGATCATGCTCGGGATGGCGACGACAAGGCCGAACGCCGTGTTGTAGAGGGCGACCGAGATGCCGTGCGCCAGCTGTGCCGGACTCGCGCCGGTCGGCCCCTGAGAGCCGAAGATCTCGATCATCCCGATCACCGTCCCGAGCAGCCCCATGATGGGCGCTATGGACGCGATCGTGCCGAGACCGGACAGGAAGCGTCCGAGTTCGTGGGCGGCGGCCCGGCCGGCCTCCTCGATGGCCTCCTTCATGACTTCCCGCGAACTGGTCTCGTTGCGCAGGCCGGCCGCGAACACCCGCCCGAGGACCGAACCGTCCGCGAGGCGCTGCAGCCATTCCTGGGACACACCGCTGGCGGCATACTCGCGCAGGGTGTTCTCCAGCAGTCCCTGCGGCGCCACACTGCCCGCCCGCAACGTCCAGATGCGCTCTCCGATGATGCCCAGAGCAACGACGGATGCGGCAATGATGGGCCAGATCGGCCAGCCGGCCGCCTCGATGATCGCAAGCACGCAGAGGACTCCTGAAGTGACTGTCGGACTCTAGCTCGGGGGTCGATGCCCTGCAACCCGGGGCCGGCGGTCGCAGCCGCTGCGATTCCGCCGCCACCGTTCAGCGATGCCTTCGCGCACCGGTCGAGTATGCCGGTGGCTTTTTCCACAGAGCTTGTGGATAACATTGTGCACAGGTTGTAAAAAGCGCAGGTAAGTGATCTCCGGGAAAGGACATTTGTTGCCCCGCCCATTTTTTGATCAGGGTTATATGCCATATAAAACAATGAGTTATTGCGATCTCCCCAGTGGTGGTGTCGTCACTCGCGAGGCCGCTGCCGGCGTCCGGCCGCGGGGCCTCCGCGCACCGGTCGCCTTCGGGCGAGCGGCACGGGCGCCAGTGGGGGAATCACGTGGCACGTGAGTCTGAGGGACCGGGCGGAGGGGTGCTGAGCGTGGCCGAGTTCGCCGCGCGTGCGCGGCAACTGATCGAGGGGGGGCTCCCGCTGACCTGGGTCGCGGGCGAGGTGTCCAACTTCACCCGCGCCGCCTCCGGGCACTGCTACTTCTCGCTGAAGGACGCATCCGCGCAACTGCGCTGCGTCATGTTCCGCCACCGCGCACAATTGCTCGATTGGTCCCTGGCCAACGGCCAGCAGGTCGAGGTGCGGGCCACGCCCACCCTGTATGAGCCGCGCGGCGATTTTCAGCTCAACGTCGATTTCGCCAGGAGGGCTGGCCAGGGTGCCCTGTTCGAGGCGTTTCAGCGCCTCAGGCTTCGGCTGCAGGCCGAGGGTCTGTTCGACGAGGCCTTGAAGCGCCCGCTGCCACCGATGCCGCACACCGTGGGCATCGTGACCTCCCCCCAGGCTGCGGCACTGCGGGACGTGCTCACCACGCTGGGCCGGCGCTGGCCGGCCGCTGCGGTGGTGCTGTACCCGACGCCGGTGCAGGGTGACGGCGCCGCGGCGAGGATCGCGGCCGCCATCGAACTGGCGTCGGCGCGGTGCGAGGTCGAGGTCCTCATCGTGTGCCGGGGCGGCGGGTCGATCGAGGATCTCTGGGCATTCAACGACGAGGCCGTCGCACGCGCCATCGCCGGATGCGCCATGCCGGTGGTCACCGGCATCGGCCACGAGACCGATTTCACCATCGCCGACTTCGCGGCCGACCTGCGGGCCCCCACGCCCACGGCCGCCGCGGTGGCGGCGACGCCTGACAGGGTGCTTCTGCGGCGGCAGGTGCTGCTGCTGTCGGAGACCATGTCCCGCGCGCAACGCCGGTCGGTCGAGCGGTCCATGCAGCGGGTCGACTCGGCTGCGCTCAGGCTGCGTCATCCCGGCGAGCGCCTCGCCGCCCAGGGCATCCGCCTGACCGACGCGCTGGGTCGCATGCGAAGGGCCTGGGCGATGGCGGCGGAGCGGCGGAACTGGCGGGTCACCGATGCGGATCGGCGGCTCCGGACGGGGCGGCCCGATGTCGAGCCCCGGGGGCGCGCCATGGACGCGGTCGCGGCCCGGCTCCGTGCGGCGTCGCAGGCCGGCATCGAGGCCGGCCATGCGCGGCTGCTCCGGCTCGAAGAGAGCCTGCGCCATCTGGATCCGATGGCCGTGCTGAGCCGCGGATATGCCATCGTCCGGGATCTCGACGGGCGGGTGATCCACCAGCCCGGCGACGTGCAGCCCGGTGAGGCGATCCGGGTTACGCTCTCCCGTGGCGCGCTCGAGGCGACCGTCGACGCCGTGCACCCGCGCGAATGATGGGCAGCCGCTGTGGTCAGCGGCCGGGCCTGCCACCGGGGATGCGCAGGCGGATTGCCCGCCGAGCCAGGGGCACGTAATGTGGCGCTCCGTCACTCCGAATCCGCGGGGTGACATGGCAAAGGCCTGGAGGTGTTCCAATGAAATCGATGCGAGTGGTCGCGGTGGCCGCGGTTCTGCTGACATCGTTCCTGGCGACGGGACCGGCGGCGGCGCAGATGGTGGACAAGAAGGCGATGTCTCTCGAGGCGGCGCGCCGGATCGCAGCCGCGGCCGAGGCGGAGGCGGTGCGCAACAAGTGGAATGTCGTCATCGCCATCGTCGACGACGGCGGCCAGTTGCTCTATCTGCAGCGCATGGACGGCGCCCAGTACGGCAGCATCGATGTGGCGATCCAGAAGGCGCGCACTTCCGCTGCGTTCCGACGTCCCACCAAGGTGTTCGAGGATGCCATCGCCGGCGGCCGGACGGCGATACTTTCGCTGGATCAGGCACTCGCCCTGGAAGGTGGATTGCCCATCGTGCACAACGGCCAGGTGGTGGGCGCAATCGGCGTGTCCGGCGTCACCTCCCAGCAGGACGGCCAGATCGCCAAGGCCGGAACCGAGGCGCTCACCGCCGAGTGATCCGCCTCAGGGCAGCTTGTCCGGTTGCGCGATGGCGGACTCGATTGTTTCGATGACAACGGCCTCCAGGTCCGGTCTCAGGCAGTCCAGACGCCGCAGGTCTTGCATGCCCCGCAGCCACGTGAGTTGCCGTTTGGCGAGTTGCCGGGTGGCGGCAATCCCTGTCAGGCGCAGGCCGTCGCGGTCCAGTACGCCGTCGAGGTATTGCCAGGCCTGGCGGTAACCCACGCAGCGCATGGCGGGAAGGTCGGGGTGGAGGCTGTGGCTGACGCGCAGCGCGGACAGCTCCTCCACGAGTCCGGCGGCCAGCATGCCGTCGAACCTTTCCGCAATGCGTGCGTGCAGCACCGAGCGGTCGGACGGTTCCAGGGAGATGCACAGGACCGGCGATGGGGCCGGTGGCGCCGGCGCGGCCGAGATGAGGCGTGACATCGGGGCGCCGGTGAGTTCGCAGACTTCCAGCGCCCGCTGTATCCGCTGGGCATCGGTGGGTTCCAGCCTGGCTGCGGTGTCTGGATCCCTGGTACGCAGGATCTCGTGCAGCGCCGGCCAGCCCCGTTCGGCCGCGAGCATGTCGATGCGGCGCCGTATCGCGGGATCGGCTGGCGGCAGTTCTGCCAGACCCTCCCGGAAGGCCTTGAAGTACAGCATGGTGCCGCCCGCCAGGATGGGAATGCGTCCGCGCGCGTGGATCTCCGCGACGAGACGCCACGCGTCCGCGGCGAAACGTGCCGCCGAGTAGGCGTCCGTGGGATCGATGATGTCGATGAGGTGGTGCGGCGCCTCCGCGCGCATGGCGGGATCCGGCTTCGCCGTGCCGATGTCCATGCCCCGGTAGACGATTGCGGAGTCGACGCTGACGATCTCCACGGGCAGGCGGCGTGCCAAGCTCATCGCGACCCGCGTCTTGCCGCTGGCGGTCGGCCCCATGAGCAGAATGACCGGCGGCGGCCGGTCAGGCAGGTTCGTCCGGCGGGCGGTCATCGCTCAACGACCGCGCATGAACAGCCGGTCAAGGTCGTTCATCGACAGCTGGCACCAGGTCGGCCGTCCGTGGTTGCACTGGCCGGCGCGCTCCGTCTCCTCCATGTCCCTGAGCAATGCGTTCATCTCGGCCACCGTCAGTGTCCGGTTGGCGCGCACCGCTCCGTGGCACGCCAGCGTGGCAAGCATCTCGTCGCGCCTGCCAGCCAGGACGTTGCCGGCCCCGACCTCGGAGACCTCGCGCAACACCTCCCGGGCCAGAGCCACCGGATCGGCGTCGCGCAGCAACCAGGGTATCGATCGCACCACGACACTGGTCGGCGAGGAGACGGCCATCTCGAAACCGAGGCGGCTGAGCAGCTCGCCATGCTCCTCGACGGTGGCGGTCTCGAGCGAGCCGGCCAGCAGCGTGACGGGGATCAGCAGTTGCTGCGTCGGGATGGCGGCTCGGTCGAGTGAAGCCTTCAGTCGCTCGTAGACGATGCGCTCATGCGCGGCATGCATGTCCACGATCACCAGACCGGTGGCGTTCTGCGCCAGCACGTACACGCCGCCCAGCTGGCCAAGGGCAAAACCCAGAGGTGGCACGTCCTGTCGCGCGGGCGGGATGTCGTTTGCCGGGACCGGAGGCCGGGCGAGCGCCGGCGAGGAAGCAGACTGTTCCCGGCCGAAAAGCCGGTCGTAGAAGCCCTCCGGCATGCCGGTGTGCAGGGGCATGGCCGCCTGCCGCGACGGAAACGATGCCGGCATTGCCGCAGGCCTGGAATCCGTTGCGATCGCAGGCAGTTGAGGCGCAGGTGCGCCCGCGGGGCGGGCCAGGGCTTTCTCCACCGCATGACGGACGAACGGATGGATGGCCCGGCCGTCCCGGAACCGCACCTCCGTCTTGGTCGGATGGACATTCACGTCCACGGTCGCGGGTGGCACTTCCAGGAAGAGCGCGAAGGCCGGGTGCCGCTCGTGATGCAGGACATCGCGATAGGCCTCGCGCACGGCGTGCGCGAGCAGCCGGTCGCGGACGAAACGCCCGTTGACGAACAGGTATTGCACATCCCGTCCTGCACGCGCAGCCGTGGGCAGACCGACGAAACCCCAGATGCGCAACCCCGCGGTGCCCTCGTCGAGTGGCATGGCGGCCGCCATGAAGTCCTCGCCGAGTATGGCCGTCGCACGGGCCCTGGCATCCTGCGCCGGCAGCCGCAGGAGCGGTCGACCATTGTGTGTCAGGCGGAAGGCCACGTCGGGGCGCGACAGGGCAGCGCGCCGCACGGCCTCTTCCGCGTGGGCGAATTCCGTTGCTTCGGTGCGCAGAAATTTGCGGCGGGCGGGCGTGTTGTAGAACAGTTCCAGGACGTCGATGGTCGTGCCAGGCTCCGTCTGCGCGGGTTCGATCTCCGCCAGCTCTCCTCCGGCTACGTCGAGGCGCCAGCCGTGCCGCTCGGTGGTCTGACGGCTCACCAGGCTGAATCTGGACACTGATGCGATGCTGGCCAGGGCCTCCCCGCGGAAGCCGAGGGTGCCCACAGACTCGAGATCGTCCAGGGAGGCGATCTTGCTGGTGGCATGCCGCGCGACGGCGAGTGGCAATTCCTCGCGCGCGATGCCCGCGCCGTTGTCCTGGATCCTGATCTGGCGCACCCCGCCCTCGCGCAGGGTCACGGCGATGTCCGTTGCGCCGGCGTCCAGGCTGTTCTCCAGCAGTTCCTTGAGGGCGGCAGCCGGTCGTTCGACGACCTCGCCCGCGGCGATCTGGTTGACGAGCTGATCGGGAAGTCTCTGGATGTTGGGCATGTCTGCGCGCGGATTATCTCCGAAGCGGTTCGCCGGCGGGGGCGGAATCCCGCCCGTTCGAGCGCTTCCAGCGGTCATGCCGCCGTCACCGGCGGCCGCGCCAAGTGGATGCACGACCGATTGCCCCATATAATGCAAGGCTTTTTCGCATCACGGGTTCGCGTCGCAGCGCCAAGCCGGCAAGGCCGGAGCCGCCACGCCGCACGTCACGAAACACGCAACAATCGGAGGTTGCCAAGGGATGCAGATCGGAATTCCCGCAGAAGTCCGCGCCGGCGAGACGCGGGTCGCCGCGACACCCGAGACGGTCAAGAAATACACCCAGGGCGGGCACAATCAGGTCCTGGTGCAGGCCGGTGCCGGCCAAGCTTCCTCCTACCAGGATGCCGACTATGCCGCCGCAGGCGCCACTCTCGTGCCTGATGCCGCCGCGGTTTACGGTCAGGCGGACCTGCTGCTCAAGGTGCGCGGGCCCGAAGCGGACGAACTGGCCATGCTGCGGCCTGACCAGATGCTCATCGCGCTGCTCGCCCCCTACCGCACCGAGGGTCTCCAGGCCCTGGCCGAGCGCAGGGTCACCGCCTTCGCCATGGAATGGCTGCCGCGGATCTCGCGTGCCCAGAGCATGGACGTCCTGTCCTCCCAGGCCAACATCGCCGGCTACAAGGCGGTGATGATCGCCGCCAACACCTACGGGCGGCTGATGCCCATGCTGATGACCGCTGCCGGTACCGTCAAGGCGGCGCGGGTCGTGATCATGGGCGTGGGGGTGGCGGGTCTGCAGGCCATCGCGACCGCCAAGCGCCTCGGCGCCGTGGTGGAGGCCACGGACGTACGCCCCGAGACCAAGGAGCAGGTGGAGTCGCTCGGCGGGAAATTCATCGAGGTTCCCCTGACCGACGCCGAGAAGGAACTTGCCAAGGGCCAGGGCGGTTACGCGAGGGACATGGGCGAGGACTACCGCAGGCGTCAGGCCGAACTGGTCGCCGAGCGCATCCGGCAGGCCGACATCGTCATCACCACGGCGCTCATTCCCGGCCGCGCCGCCCCGGTTCTGGTCACCGAGGACATGGTGAAGAGCATGCGGCCGGGGTCCGTGATCGTGGACATGGCGGTGGAGCAGGGCGGCAACTGTCCGCTGTCCGAGCTCGATCGCACCGTCGTCCGGCACGGGGTTCACCTCGTTGGCATCGCCAACCTGCCGGCCCTGGTCGCGGCGGACGCGAGCGCCCTGTATTCCCGCAACCTGCTCAATTTCCTGGCGCTGATGCTCGATCCGAAGACCGGCGCCTTCAACCTCAACCGTGAGGACGAGATCGTCGCCGGCACCCTCGCGTGCATCGGCGGTGAACTGGTCCGCAAGTGACGGGAAAGAAGAGGCTCTCCATGGAAACCCTGAATCCGACCATCATCAATCTGATCATCTTCGTTCTCGCGGTCTACGTGGGCTACCACGTGGTGTGGAACGTCACACCGGCCCTGCACACGCCCCTGATGTCCGTCACCAACGCCGTGTCGGCGATCGTCATCGTCGGCGCGATGCTGGCGGCGGCGCTGACCGAGGGCAGCCTGGGGAAGACCATGGGTGTCCTGGCGGTCGCGCTGGCGGCCGTCAATGTGTTCGGCGGCTTCCTGGTGACGCGTCGCATGCTCGAGATGTTCAAGAAGAAGGAACGGCCCGCAGCCGGAGGCGGCAAGTGAACATTCCTGCCCACGCTTCCTGCCCCGCCACCAACGCGGAGAACTCCCGATGAGCATGAACGTAGTCACCCTGCTGTACCTGGTCGCCTCCATCTGCTTCATCCAGGCGCTCAAGGGCCTGTCCCATCCCACCACGTCGCGCATCGGCAATGGCTTCGGCATGGCGGGCATGGCCATCGCCGTGCTCACCACCGCCGGCCTGATCCTCAAGCTCGCGACCGATCCTGCAGCGGGCATCGGCTACGTGCTCCTCGGTCTGGTGGTGGGCGGTGCGGTTGGCACCGTCATGGCCAAGCGCGTCGAGATGACCAAGATGCCCGAGCTGGTGGCCTTCATGCACAGCATGATCGGTCTGGCCGCGGTGTTCATCGCCGTTGCGGCGGTGGCCGAGCCTCACGCCTTCTCGATCGTCGAGAAGGGCGACCCCATCCCGGCCGGCAACCGCCTCGAGCTGTTCCTGGGCGCCGCCATCGGTGCCATCACCTTCAGCGGATCCGTGATCGCCTTCGGCAAGCTGTCGGGCAAGTACAAATTCCGGCTGTTCCAGGGCGCGCCTGTGGTGTTCAAGGGTCAGCACATGCTGAACCTGCTGTTGGGTGTCGCCATCGTGGTGCTCGGTCTGGGCTTCATGTTCACCGAAAACTGGGGCGCATTCTTCCTGATGCTGCTGCTGAGTTTCGTCATCGGCGTGCTCATCATCATCCCCATCGGGGGGGGCCGACATGCCGGTGGTTGTGTCGATGCTCAATTCCTACTCGGGTTGGGCCGCCGCCGGCATCGGTTTCTCTCTCAACAACCCCATGCTCATCATCGCGGGATCCCTCGTGGGTTCGTCCGGTGCCATCCTGTCCTACATCATGTGCAGGGCGATGAACCGGTCGTTCTTCAACGTGATTCTCGGCGGGTTCGGTGGCGACGCCGGTGCCGCCGCAACGGGTGGCCAGCAGAAGTCCGCCAAGTCGGGCAGCGCCGACGATGCCGCCTTCCTGATGGGCAATGCGGACAGCGTCATCATCGTGCCGGGCTATGGGCTGGCGGTGGCGCGTGCCCAGCATGCGGTCAAGGAGATGGCGGCCAAGCTCACGGCCAAGGGCGTGCAGGTACGCTACGCCATCCATCCGGTCGCGGGCCGCATGCCCGGCCACATGAACGTCCTGCTGGCCGAGGCGGAGATCCCCTACGAGCAGGTGCTCGAGATGGAGGACATCAACAGCGATTTCGGCACGACCGACGTCGTTCTGATCCTCGGCGCCAATGACGTCGTGAATCCGCTCGCGCATGAGAAAGGCAGTCCCATCTATGGCATGCCCATCCTCGAGGCCCACAAGGCCAGGACGGTGATCGTCAACAAGCGCTCCATGGCGGCAGGTTATGCCGGCCTCGACAACCCTCTGTTCTACATGGATAAAACCATGATGGTCTTTGGTGACGCCAAGAAAGTCATCGAAGATATCGTCAAGGCCATCGACTGAGTCTGGATTGGCCCCGGCCATGGTCCGGGGCATTCAGCGGGAGCGGGGGTGCCGTTGGCGGCCCCCCACCGCTGCCCTCAGCGCTGCGAGCGCTTGCGGCGGCCCGATGCACCCCTCGGGCTGGCCTTTCTCCCATCGGCTCGGGTAACCCCCGACCCGGCGCGGTGAGCCCACTTCAGACAGTCGAACTCCTTCGACCCTTCACCTGAGGTGATCCGCCCGGCAGTATGGGTGGGCGCGAGCCTGCACGCTTCGTGGGGGATGGCATTCTGCTGGGGGCTGCTGGGCATGACACTCGCTTGCGACGCTGATGACAGACAAGTGGTCATGAGTGCGTCGGCATGGAAAACCAGATCCTCTACGAGAAAACCGCCAAGGGAGTGCTCCAGGCAGGCGGGCGCTCGCGCGCCCTGCCCGAGGACCTGCAGCAGTTGCTCTTGGCGGTGGATGGCGCCACCCCTGCGGGCCTGCTCGCCGATACACACGGTGCCGGGGTGCCGCGCGTCGTGCTGCTCGGACTGCGCCGGCTGGCGGACATGGGGTTCATCAGGGTCATGGCTCTGCCGCAAGGCTCCGGTGCCTGCTCTGAAGCGGGCGGCGCCGTCACCAGCGATCTTGATTTCACCACGCTGGCGGAATGAACCCGGGTCTGGTCCAGAGGGGCGGGGAATATGCTCACGGAGCATCACCGACGGAGCCGGGCATGTCACCGACCCCTGCGGAGCGCCGCGGAAGTCCCATGTGGCGAGAGGCGGGGTGAGCGGGTGAACAAGTCCGCTCTTTACGCGAAGACCGGCAAGGGCCTGATGCAGGTCCGTCACGGTTCGCGTTCGCTTTCCCCCGAGGCTCACGGTTTGTTGGCAGTGGTCGATGGTCGCGCCACCCTGAGCGATCTCGAGCAGCGGCTGTCGCTGTTGTCCGCCCAGATGCTCGAGGATCAGTTGCGGGAGTTGAGCGAGCTGGGGTTCATCAAGGATATCTCCCTGCCCACGCCGTCTGCAGGTGCCACCCGGCTGTCCCTGGTGGAGCAGCCTTGCGACCCTGCAGACCACGGGTCGGAAGAAGCGCTGTCGCCGGCGCCCGACCTGCCGGCAATCCCGATTCGCGATGCGATCCTTCCGGACGCCACACGCCAGCCCCTGGCCTTGCCTGCTGCCC
>JBEICA010000164.1:0-7793 GCA_040373665.1 Burkholderiales bacterium
CGGGACGCCATCGCGCGCCTCGTGGGAGTTGAAGTCGCAATACGGACACTTCCTGATGCACCAGGGGATGTGGACATACAGCGACAGCGGCGGCAGGGAGGCAAGACGCACCTCACCCGGTCCGGACGCCTTCAGAACAGCCGCCACCGGGTCGGTTCGCCCCGCGCTAGCCGCGGCCCACAAAGGGCATCTTGGTCGCCATGATGGTCATGAACAGGATGTTCGACTCCAGCGGCAGGTTGGCGATGTGCACGATGGCCTCGCCCACGTGGTTCACGTCCATCAGCGGCTCCGGAGCGAGTTCCCCGTTCGGCTGGAGAACCCCCTTGGCCATGCGGGCGGTCATCTCGGTGCCGGCGTTGCCGATGTCGATCTGGCTGCAGGCGATGTTGTAGCGCCGCCCGTCGAGTGAGGTGGACTTGGTCAGGCCGGTGATCGCGTGCTTGGTGGCCGTGTAGGGCGCCGAGAACGGGCGCGGTGCATGTGCCGAAATCGAACCATTGTTGATGATGCGTCCGCCCTGGGGCGTCTGCTCCTTCATGATGCGGAATGCCTCCTGGGTGCACAGGAAGGGGCCGGTGAGGTTGATGTCCACCACGCTCTTCCACTGCTCGACGCTGAGTTCCTCCATCGGAACCGGAGGCGCGCCGACACCGGCGTTGTTGAACAGCACGTCCAGCCGCCCCCAGGTCTGCCTGACCTGGGCGAACAAGGCTTTCACGGACGCCGCATCCGCCACGTCGGTGGAAACCGGCGGGCCCTGGGAGGCGGGCACGCCCGCGTCCGCCAGCGTCTGTTGCAGCAACTCGACGCGTCGCCCGGCCAGAGCCACGCGGTAGCCTGCCTTCAGCAGCGCCGTCGCCGCCGCCTTGCCGATGCCCGTGCCCGCGCCTGTGACCAGCGCCACCTTGCCGTTCGTGCTCACTGCCTACCCCCGAGGAATGTTTGGATTCGAAGCGCGACCGCCGCTGCGCCGCGCAGACCTTGATTGTAATGCGCCACCGGCTCAGGCTTTCGCCGGCCCCACGGCGCGCGGCGCGTAGACACGCCGCCAGGTCTCACCGAAGCGTCGCACCTCGGCGCCCTCGAGCAATCCCTGGCCGGCGAGCAGGGCGTGCAGCGCTGGCAGGTGATATTGCGGGACGGCCGGGAAGAGGTGGTGCTCGATATGGTGATGCACGTTGTGCGGGAACAGGAACAGCCTTCCCAGGGCGCTGGCAGTGTGCGTGCGCGCCGCCAGCAATGGCGAATCCGTCCTGCGAGGTGCGCCGTGCTCGGCGATGGCCCGCAGGCGCAACAGGACCTGCAGCACCGTGGCCATGGGCAGCAGCCAGAGCACGGCGTAGCGCAGCAGGGCATCGAGGCCGCCGGCCAGCACCAACCCCAGTGGGATGAGCATCTGGCAGGCCACTACGGCCCAGCGATCGTGCAGGGCTGCGCGCCGCAGAGCCGGAGCAGTGTCGTCGAGCGGACGCAGCGGCCCGCCCCCGGAACCGGGCCGGGTCACCCCCGGAAGGCCGAAGAAATACCGCCAGGTCTTCCAGGCCGTGAGTCCGGCCAGATCGGCCGCCAGCTTGCGCAGCAGATAGGCCCGGCCGCGCGGGTAGCCGCCGTGCAGGGCCATGTCCGGGTCGGAGGGGCCGTAGAGGTCGTTGTGGTGCAGGCGGTGCACCACGCGATAGGCACACATGGAGATCCCGGTGACTCCGCCGATGGCGCGCCCGGCGAACTCGTTGAGACCACGGCGCGCGAACAGGCGGTGGTGAGCAGCCTCGTGCGCCAGCACGAACAGGGCATGCTGGCGGGTGGCGACAAGCACGATGGCGGGCAGCACCACCCAGGGCGACCAGACCCAGGCCGCCGATCCGACCACGATGACCGTGGACGACAGGGTGATCGCCAGCGCGCGCAAGGACTGCACGTCGTCGAGACGGGTCAGATCCGCCAGGGCGCCGGGTGGCAGGGCCGCGCCGACGCGACCGCGGACGTCGTCGCGGAACACCTCTCCGGCTGCTGCGTCCGTCCTCACGCGCGGCATCTCAGTTCAGTGGCCACGGCGCAGGGCTGCGAAGGCCTCGTCCACCACACCGAGGGTTTGGTCCACATCGGCGTCGCTGTGGGCGATGGAGATGTAGAACTTCTCGTTCGGGTTCACCAGCAGGCCTCGCTTCATGAGTTCGATGGCCCAGCGCCAGCCGAGGTCCTTGTCCGAGTGGAGCAGGTCGGTCCAGGCGCGCATCGGCTGGTGGTCGGTGAAACGGATGCCGAACACGGCGTCCTCGCCCAGGGCCTGGGCGGCATAGCCGTGGCGCGCAGCAGCCTCGACGATGCCGGTGCGCAGGCGAGTGCCGATGCGATGCAAGCGCTCGTACACCCCGGGACGGGACAGCTCGCCGAGGGCGGCCAGCCCGGCGGCCGCGCAGACGGGGTTGCCGTTGAGCGTGTTCGTGGCCCAGACCACCTCGGCCTTGGGCCGGCTGCGCGCGTCGAGCACCGACATGACCTCGCGCGACCCGGCAATGGCGGCGAGCGGGAAGCCGCCGCTGATGGCCTTGCCGTAGCAGGCGAGGTCGGGCACCACGCCGTAGCACTCCTGCGCCCCGCCCCAGGCAATGCGGAAGCCCGTGACGATCTCGTCGAAGATGAGCACGATGCCGTGGCGGCGGGTGACCTCGCGGACGGCCTCGAGAAAGCCGGGCTCGGGGCGAAGCACGCGCTGCAGCGGCTCGACGATGACCGCGGCCAGTTCGGCCGCGTGGCGTTCGATCAGCGCGACGGCGCGCTCGGTGTCGTTGAACGGCGTCACCAGCACACCCTCGCCGGACTCCGCGGGCACGCCCACCGAATCCGGCAACGCACGCGGGTAGGGGGAGGCGCCCGAGGGCACGGTCCCCCACAGGCCGTAATCGTGCATGCCGTGCCAGGCGCCTTCGAACTTGAGGATGCGATTGCGGCCCGTCCAGGCCCGCGCCACCCGCAGGGCATAGTAGGTGGCCTCGGTGCCGGAGCCGGTGTAATGGACCACCTCGGCACAGGGTATGGCATCGACCAGACGCCGGCCAAGGCGGATCGCAGGCTCGTTCAGGAAGAAGTAGGTGGTGCCCTTGCCCAGCTGCTCCCGCACGGCCTCGTTCACCGCCTCGTTGGCGTGCCCGAGCAGCACCGGCCCCGAACCCAGGTGGTAGTCCAGATACTCGCGACCGGCCACGTCCCACACCCGGCTGCCCTGCCCGCGCGCCACCACCAGATTGAGTTCGGACGGCAGCACGAACAACCCGGTGCCGCCGCCCGCCAGGATGCGTCCGGCCTCGTCCAGAAGCTCGGCCTGTCTTGCTGCGTCCATGCGCCTCTCCCCCACCTGTCGAGGGCCACCACGGAGCCGATCCCCGTGTTGCCCCGCCACCTGAAGCGAGGGTAGCCTCCGCCTCCAGCCGCTGCAATCCTGGCCCGGCTGCCAACCCGTCCGGAGCGTCCGCCATCATGCCCGTGTCCCACCCCTTTCACCTCGCTTTCCCCGTGACCTCGCTGGACAAGGCGCGCGCCTTCTATGGCGGGCTGCTGGGCTGCCCCGAGGGCCGGTCCTCGCCCGAGTGGGTGGATTTCGACCTCTACGGCCACCAGATCGTGGCCCATCTGTCCCCGGCGGAGGCCGGCCACGACGAGACCAATCTGGTGGATGGCGACCAGGTGCCGGTGCGCCACTTCGGGGTCGTGCTCCCGATGGACGAGTGGGAGGCACTGGCCGCGCGACTGCGCACTGCAGGCACGCACTTTCTGATCGAACCCCATGTCCGATTCCGCGGTGAGGTCGGCGAACAGGCCACGATGTTCTTCCTCGATCCCTGCGGCAACGCCCTGGAGTTCAAGGCTTTCGCGGACCCGTCCCGCCTGTTCGCACGCTGAGGGCGGCCACTGGCGGGCGGGGGTCCAGGCGCTGCCTGAGCACCCGGGCAAGCCGGCTCAGATGGCGGTCGCCCAGGCCCGCGCCTTCCAGCGCCGCGGCAGTCTCGAGAAGGTAGTCGGCGCAGGACCCGTAATGCCCGCGGGCACTGGCCGCGATGCGCAGGATCTCCTCGTCCGTTTGGCGCCCTGCATAGGTCTGCACCATGTCGCGGTTGACCACGAAGGCCAGGGCACGCACCCGGCCGGCGTTGGTATCCGCCTGGAGCCAGCGCGGCACGTAGGTACCCATGATCATCTCCCGCCGCCAGAGCAGCGACAGTTCGGCGTGCAAACCGTCGGCGGGGATGCGGTACGCCACACCCCGGCATGAGCCACCCCGGTCCAGCGCCAGAACCAGCCCGGGTCTGTCGGGTGACCCCCGGTTGATGAAGGAGCGCAGGTAGAAGCCGCGGTGCACGCCATGCACCACGGCGTCGCGGCGTTCCTCGAAACGGATCATCGGGTGCCACACCAGGGAGCCATAGCCGAACACCCAGACCGGTGCCCCCGGTGTGTGCCCGGCCAGCGATCTTTCCAGAGAGGCCTGGAGCGCGTCGTCGGACAACAGCAGGTGGCCGAACCCCGCGGCGCGCACGGCCGTGCGCACCCGGTCCTGTTCCAGATCCGAGCGCGCCAACGTTGTCATCTCGTCGGATCTCCCGTGGCGAGGCGCGCCCTGGGCTTCGCGCCGGGATGCGCGGCCCGCCTCGCCCTCATGCCGGGGGGCGACGAAACGCCCGGGCCCGGCCCAGCCCTACCTCCGCGATCACGCAGCAGGTGTCATCCATGGGGCATCAGTGCAGGCGGGGCTTCCTGAGGAAATCATTGCGATCCGCGGAGCGCAGCACGGGACGCAGCAGAGCGCCCTCGCGCGCCACGACCAGCGGAACGTCGACGCCCGCCGGGCCCAGACTCCAGATCCGCCGGTAGAACTCGGCCAGCGAATGCACCCTCCGCCCACCCGCCTCGAGCAGCAGGTCACCCTCGCGGATGCCGGCGCGCTCGGCCGGTCCGCCGGGTGCCAGCCCACCCACCACCAGCTCGCCCTGGGCCTCGCTGGTGTACATGCCCAGCCAGGGCCGGGGCGGCCGGGCGGAACGCCCGGTCCGAAGGAGGTCGTCGAGGATGGGCGGCAGCAGGTCGGCGGGAACATACATGTTGCCCTGCACCCGGTTGCCGTCCACCACCTCCTCCACCAGCAGGGAGCCGATGCCGGCCAGCCTGCCTTCCGGATCGACCAGGGCGCTGCCGCCCCACTGGGGATGCGCCGGGGTGACGAACACCGCCTCGTCGAGGAGGTACTCCCAGTAGCCGGCGAAGGGTCGGCGAGCGAAGACGCGGCTGCGCAAGGCGTGCTCGCGCCCGCCATGGCCGACCGACAGGACCTCGGTTCCCTCGGCGCAGGCGGCGACACTGCCCAGCGGGATGGCGGGCGCGTCGAGGCGTCCCAGGGGCATCACCAGCCCGAAGCCGGTGGCGAAGTCATAGGCCAGCGGATGGCCGGGCAGCACCTGACCATCATTGGTGGACAGCCACAGAGCCTCGGCTTCTGTCACCAGATAACCGATGGTGAGCACCAGCCCGTCGTCGCCGATGACCACGCCGTTGCCCGCGCGCTCCGTGCCGAGAAGTGGCGCAGTGAAGGCGTCGGAAGGGATCTCCGCGCGCAGGCCGACCACTGCGTCCAGGACCGGAGCGAGGTCGAAGCCCAGATCGCGCTGCTGCGGTTGGAGATCCGGCGGGAAAGCCCAGTGACGCTCGTCGCTCATGGAGGAACCCGGGAAGAGGCTGGTGCCGTCATGGCATTGCGGCATCGATGACGAAATCATACTCCACGCTCCCTGCGCGGAAGCCGGGGAATGACCGCAGGGCACCCGCTACGGCCCCCGATGCGTCGCCGGATGGCGAGACTGGTGTAAGGTGGCACTCTGTTCCACCGAGTGACCGGCATCGGTCGCGCGGCGGGCCCCGGCGCGGGTCCGCGGCGCCATCCGGCCGCATGGACCCCGTCATGACCGCAGCCCTGCACGATCCCGTCGACTCCCGTTACGCCTGGCTGCGCCTGTGGATGGCACTGGCCCTGTCCACCATCGGTGCGGCCGGCATGTGGTGCGTCGTGGTGGCACTGCCTGCCGTGCAGGCCGAGTTCGGCGTGGCACGGGCCGACGCTTCGCTGCCCTACACCCTGACCATGATCGGTTTCTCTGCCGGCGCGGTGGTGGTGGGGCGCTTCACCGACCGGGTCGGCATCTTCCCGCCGGTGGTGGTCAGCATCCTGCTGTTGGCGACCGGCTTCGCCGTCGCCTCAATGGCGCCGAACCTCTGGTGGTTCACCCTCGCACAGGGCGTCGCCATCGGCACCGGCAGCGCCGCCACCTTCGCCCCCCTGCTGGCCGACACATCGCTGTGGTTCGTCAAGCGCCGCGGGCTTGCGGTGGGGATCTTCGCCAGCGGCAACTACCTGGGAGGCGTGCTCTGGCCCCCGGTGGTGCAGCACTTCATCGCCAGCGCGGGATGGCGCCCGACCTACCTGGGCATTGGTGTGTTCTGTCTGCTGGCCATGCTGCCGCTGTCGCTGATGCTGAGGCGGCGGTCGCCGGCCGGCGCCGCAGGCGGCACTGGCGCGGCCGCCCCCGCAGCCTCCATCCGGCAACTGGGTGTGACGCCCGCGACTCTGCAGGGCCTGCTGGTGGTGGCGGGGATCGCCTGCTGCGTGGCCATGTCCATGCCGCAGGTGCATCTGGTCGCCTACTGCGCCGACCTGGGCTACGGCCCGGCACAGGGGGCGCGGATGCTGTCGGTGATGCTGGCCTGCGGCATCGTCAGCCGACTCGTGTCGGGCTGGATCTCCGACCGCATCGGCGGCCCCAGGACCCTGGTGCTCGGCTCGGCCCTGCAGGGACTGGCGCTGTTGCTGTTCCTGCCTTTCGACGGCCCGGTGTCTCTGTACGTGGTGTCGGCACTGTTCGGCCTGTCGCAGGGCGGCATCGTGCCTTCGTACGCCATGATCATTCGGCGCTATTTTCCGCCAGCCGAGGCCGCCACCCGCATCAGTCTCACCATCACCGCCACCATCGTCGGCATGGCCCTGGGCGGCTGGATGTCCGGCGCGATCTTCGACCTGACCGGCGGCTACCGCGCCGCCTTCATCAACGGTACCGCCTGGAATCTGCTCAATCTGGTCATCGCCGTGTGGCTGGTGCGCCGCGGATCCGGCCGACAGGACCCGGGCCGCGGACTGCCGCTGGCAGCAGCCGCGCGCTGAGTTCCCCGGCCCGCCGGGGGCCGCACGGCGGGCCAGGCTGGCGGGTCAGCCGACCACCCCGATGTTCCAGGGCACGAACTCGTGGTCGCCCAGGCCGAGCAGTTCGCTCTTCGACGGCTCGCCCGAGGAGACCCGCAGGATGTGATCGAAGATGGCCTGTCCCATGGCCTGGATGCTGGCGGCGCCGTCGAGCACCTCGCCGCAGTTGATGTCCATGTCCTCCTCCAGCCGGCGGTACATGGGCGTGTTGGTGGCGAGCTTGAGCGAGGGCACGGGCTTGGCGCCGAACATCGAACCCCGCCCGGTGGTGAAGGCGATGACGTTGGCACCGCCGGCAATCTGCCCCGTGGCGGAACAGGGGTCGAAACCGGGCGTGTCCATGAACACCAGTCCCTTGCTCACCACCGGCTCGGCGTAGCGGTAGACGGCCATCAGCGGCCCGGTACCACCCTTCATGGAGGAGCCGAGGGATTTCTCCAGGATGTTGGCCAGGCCGCCGGACTGGTTGCCCGGGCTGACGCGACCGTTGATCTGGGTATCGCGGCCGACGGTGTATTCGTCCTTCCACCAGCGGATGCGCTCGATC
>JBEICA010000108.1:0-10656 GCA_040373665.1 Burkholderiales bacterium
CATGCGCCCACGGACGATCCTTTCCTCGCGGCCGATATCGTAGGTGCGGACGCCGGCACTGCCGGCCGGCGTGCCGGCCAGCTCCTCGGGTTCGCCGGTGACACCGCGCAGCAGCGCATCGACCTCTTCCTGGGAAAGGATATCGTCGGACATCCGCCTATTGAATGACGAAGGACGTGAGCAACACGTCCTGCGCCCCTGTCCTGGGTTTGGTCTTCCGATCCGAGCCTTCCGGCGCGGGCTTGTACTTGCCGATGGCACGATTGACCGCATCGCGCATCTCGTCGCGCAGCACGTTCTTGCCTTCCAGCGTGTTGAGATCCTCCACCCGCTTGCTGCTCAGGATCAGCAGGATGGCATTGCGGATCTCCGGCATGCGCTGCTTGACCGAGTCCATCATCTCGGGTGAGGACAGCTTCACATCCACCCCCACCTGCAGGTAGCGCTCGACGGTCTCTCCGGAGACGTTGACCACGAAGGGATCGAGCGACAGATACACGGGCGGCTTGCCCTTGGCGCCACCTTCGTCTTCCGCCTCGTCCGCCGCCACATCCTTTGCGTTGCCATGCTCCGCCGTGCCGTGTTTGCCGAACAGGAACAGGTAGGCCGCAGCGCCTCCGCCCCCGACGAGCAGCACGGCCGCCGCCACGATGATGATCAGCTTCTTCTTGCTCTTCGTCGCGCCCCCAGCCTCGGCCTGCCCCAGGTCGACGACGGTTGCCGCTGCTTTCGATGCCATGTTCACCTCGGTTGCGTGGGATTCTCACGCGCTTGTCATCGGCGCATCCCGGCAACGCTGGAGCACCAAAACGACACACATGCCCTCTGCAAGGGCCTCGCCGTTTCAAACTCCATAAAAAACAACTAATTTGCGCAGGTACTTTAGGTTGTTTTTCAGCTTATCGCAAGACGGCCGACAGCAGGGTGCCGATGCGGGGCCGCGGGACGGCGCCGGCAGGGGGGATCAGGCAGGGCCAGGCTCGGACGGAACGGGAGATCGGCCGGGACATCCCTCGCGGAGGGACCGCAAGCGCGACCGAAACGGCCGGGGCCATGGAGGCCCCGGCACGGGAAGCGTGAATCGGGATCAGGCGAACAGGTCGACGGCCCGCAGGCTGGCGACCGGGCCCGACCAGCGGGTCGCGGCGGGCGACGTCACGGCGGAGACCGGTTCGGAACGGTCGTTGCGGGTACGCGAACCGCCGCGGGCGTCATCCTGGGGATTTCGCCCCTGCTGCGACTGGGCGCCGACGAATACGTTGCCCAGACTGACCCCCGACTCGGCGAGAGCCTCGGAGAGGCGCGGCATGGCGGACTGAATCGCCTCACGGACCGGGGCGTGCGGAGAGAAGAAGGACAGGCTGGCCTGATCCCCGTTCATGCTGACCTGGATCTCCACCGGCCCGAGATTGGGCGGATTGAGATGGAGTTCGGCGACCGGCTGGCGGTTCTGCAGGGCCAGCGTCATGCGATCGGAGAACGCGTCTCCCCAGGCGGGCGAACTCACCGGAACGGTGAGCGTCATCCTGGGCGACGCGCCACCCTGGGCGGAGCTCGCAGACTGGACTGCGGCGTTCGAAGCCCCGACCGACATCCCTGGGCTGGCACCGGCCTCGGCATGAAGCGCCGGCTTTTCATGCGGCAGTTCCTGGGATGCCGGATCCAGGGCACGCTGCGCACGTTTCTCGCTGGCGTCGACGCCCAGCGCCTCCACCAGATCACGGAACTCCCCGGAGGCCTTGCCGGGCTCATCCGTGGAAGACTTGTCGTCGCGCACGACACCGCCCTCCTCCGCAACGAGTCGCGGCAGGAGGCCGCGACCGCGATCGCCGCGAGCGGACTCGACGACGTCCCCGAGTTCCCGGGTGACCGCCATGCCCTCGGCATCGACGGGCGTTGGCGGCTGCTGTTGCAGCAGGGCCAGCACACTCGCCTGGAGCCCCAGCGTGTCTCCGGCCACCACCGGTGCCTCCACCTCGGTGGCCGATTCCTCGGCAGACGCGGCGGGACGTTGATCCGACGGCGTGGCATTCTGCGCCCCGTCTCGCGCGGACATCCTGGACTGCAGCACCTGACCGAAGCTTTCCGTCCCGCCGGCGCCATCCGCCGACGCAGGCGCGCCGGCATCGGGGCGCTCGGGTGCGGCGGTGGCGGCAACTTTGGCCGGGGCGGCAACAAGGGCCGGCAACACTGTTCCTTCTGGCATCGCAAACTCCTGATTTCAAGAGATTCGCGGTGGAGATGGCAATCGCCGTGCCATCCCGGGCAGGTGTCACCGCTGGGGTGACCGGTCAGCGCGCCCTGGAGCGTGGCAGAAGGGTCTCGCCAATCCTTGGCGGCAAACCCGGGGTCACCCGCCGGGCGGTTGCCACCCTGGCGCGCATCCCCGCGGCTGTCTCGTGCGATGTCACGCTCATCCGGCCTGGCCAGGCTGACCGGCCCGGTGGCCGCGGGCTGCGAACTCGTCGAGCAATTTCTGCTCCGCCCGGCCCTCGCGCACCTGCTCGCGCTGGGCGTGGCGTTCGGCGAGGACGTCGATGGCATGCTCCCGCCGCGACTGTTCCTCCCAGTGCTGGCGCGCCGTCTCCCAGGTGGCGCGCAGTCTGCCTTCCTCGATGCGCTGCAGGTCTATGGCTTCACGGATTCGTTCCAGGAAGACACCGAAATCGCGCAACCGCAGCGCCGTGGCTCCCTCCTGCAGCATGCGCAGGCGCATCGCCTCGTACTCCGCGAGATAGCCCTCGAGTTCGCGCAGCTTCACCTCGGCCGCGCGCAGCCGCCCCGCATGCGCCTGCAGGGCGGTCGCAGCATCCTCGGTACGCTGGCGCAGCACCTCGCGGATCGGCTCGAGCGGAAAGCGGCGGGCCATCAGGCCGCCACCGGGACATCGCCCACCAGGGCCGCCAGGGCAGCCCGGCTATCCGCGTAGCCTGACCGCTCCCGGATGTCCTGGCGCAGGTAGGCGAACAGGGGCTCGCGCAGGCGCAGGGCCTCATCCAGCACCGGGTCGGCCCCGCGGGTGTAGGCGCCGACGTTGATCAGGTCACGGCTGCGGCGGTAGGCGGAATAGAGCTGCTTGAAGCGCCGGATGCGCGCCAGCTCCGCCGGCGTCACGATCTCGGTCATGGCCCGGCTGATGGACTGCTCGATGTCGATCGCCGGGTAATGCCCCTCGTCCGCGAGATCGCGCGACAGCACCACGTGACCGTCCAGGATGGCGCGGGCACTGTCGGCGATCGGATCCTGCTGGTCGTCACCCTCGGCGAGGACGGTATAGAAGGCCGTGATCGATCCGCCACCCTCGTCACCGTTGCCGGCCCGCTCCACCAGCTGCGGCTGCTTGGCGAACACCGAGGGCGTGTAGCCCTTGGTCGCAGGAGGCTCACCGATCGCCAGCGAGATCTCGCGCTGCGCCATGGCGTAGCGCGTCAGGGAGTCCATGATGAGCAGCACGTGGCGGCCCTCGGCACGGAAATGCTCGGCGATGGCGGTCGCGTAGGCCGCCCCGTGCAGCCGCAGCAGGGGCGGGCTGTCGGCGGGCGCCGCCACGACGACCGAGCGGGCGAGTCCTTCCTCGCCCAGGATGCGCTCGATGAACTCCTTGACCTCGCGGCCGCGCTCGCCGATCAGCCCGACCACCACCACGTCCGCCTCGGTGTAGCGCGCCATCATGCCGAGCAGGATGCTCTTGCCCACGCCGCTGCCCGCGAACAGCCCCAGCCGTTGCCCGCGCCCCACGGTCAGCAGGCCGTTGATGGCCCGCACGCCGACGTCCAGAACCTCGTGGATGGGCACGCGACCGAGGGGGTTGAGCGGCCGGCTGTAGAGGGGCACCTGGCGATCGAAGCTGACCGGCCCCCGGTCATCCAGCGGCCGTCCGGTAGCGTCCAGCACCCGCCCCAGCAGCCCCCAGCCCACCCCCACCTGACGCGCGCGGTCGGCGGCGCGTCGCCGCGGGATGAAATCCACCCCCAGCCCGGGAGTCCGCACGGCGCCCGCCTCCACAGGCACCACCAGGGCACCGGGCTCAAGGCCGTAGATGTCGGTGGCAGGCATGAGGAACAGGCGGTCTCCCGAGAAGCCGCCCACCTCGGCATCGACACGCTGTCCGGTCGGCGCCACGACGTAGCAGGAGTTGCCGACCGGCAGCTTGAGCCCCACCGCCTCCATCACCAGACCGGCGACCCGCGTCAGGCGGCCGCTCACGGTCCAGGGTGCCACCTGGGTGCTCGCGGCGCGGCAGTCCTGAAGATACTTGTCCCAGCGCTGCAGCCCGGCCACGCGCGCCTCAGCTCCGGGTGTCCAGCCAGGCGTCATCGCGCCCCAGGCTGGCGACCACGCGGCGCCAGCGGTTGTCCAGCGTGGCGTCGATCTCGGAGGAAGCTGTCTGGATGCGGCAGCCACCGCGCTCCAGGCGCTCGTCCTCGACGATGACCCAGGCGGCGAGATCCTCATCGCCGTCCTGGGCGATGGCGCGAACCACGGCGGCGTCCTCCGGGTGGAGCATCAGCTTGGGGCCCGGGCCGAGATCCGGGAAACTGCGCACCGCCTCGCGGATCACTGCCAGCACCAGCTCGGGATGCACGCGGATGGCCTGCCGCACCATCTGGCGCACCAGATCGAGGGTGAGGGCGAGCACGTCCCCGGCCAGGCGCTGCTCCAGTGATTCGGCGAGTTCCGCCAGCCGGGTGTGGACGGCGGCGATGGCAGCCACCTCCTCCCGCGCGCGCGCCAGCCCCTCGGTCCGACCCTGCGCGAATCCGGCACGCCGGCCCTCCTCTCGTGCGGCCTCGCGTTCGCGCGCCAGATCGGCCGGGTCGTGACGGGGGACATCGGCAGGCGGCTGCGCGACCGCAGCCGCACCACCCGCCGTCGGCGCCCGGGCAGGCGCCTCGGCGGCCGCCGATGTGTCCGGGACCACCGGCGCGAGAGGGTCGGGCACCCAGGGCTCGAATCGGCGCCGGTCGCCGGACCGGATGACCCGGTTACTCGACAAGACCCTCGTCTCCGCCACGACCGCCGAGCACGATCTGGCCCTCGTCCGCCAGACGGCGCACGACCTTGAGGATCTCCTTCTGCTCCGCCTCCACCTCGGACAGGCGCACCGGGCCCTTGGCCTCGAGATCCTCGCGCAGCATGTCGGCCGCCCGGCTGGACATGTTCTTGAAGATCTTCTCCTTGAGCGCGTCGGACGTACCCTTCAGGGCCACCACGAGCGAATCGGACTGGACCTCGCGCATCAGCAACTGGATGCCGCGGTCGTCGAGTTCGAGCAGGTTCTCGAACACGAACATCTTGTCCTGGATCTTCTGCGCCAGTTCGGCGTCGCTCTCCCGGATGAAGTCCGTGACCGGCCCCTCGTACTGGGTGCCGAGGAAGTTGAGGATGTCGGCCGCCACGTTGATGCCACCCATGGAGGTCTTCTTCACCCGCTCTCCGCCAGTGAGCAGCTGCGTCAGCACGTCGTTCAGGTCGCGCAGCGCGGAGGGCTGGACACCCTCCAGCGTCGCAATGCGCAGCATCACGTCGTTGCGCTGGCGCTCGGGGAAGTTCTTGAGGATCTCGCTGGCCTGGTCCGGCTCCAGATGCACCAGGATGGTGGCGATGATCTGCGGGTGTTCGTTGCGGATGAGCTCGGCCACGGCCGAGGGATCCATCCACTTGAGACTTTCGATGCCAGAGTTGTCGTTGTTGGTCAGGATGCGGTCCAGCAGGGCCATCGCCTTGTCGTTGCCAAGGGCGCGGGTCAGGACCTTGCGGATGTACTCGTCGGAGTCGGTGGTGATGCCGTCCTGACGCTCGGATTCCTCACGGAACTCGGTCACCACGGCGGCCACCTCGTCGCGCGGGATGGTGGACAACCTGGACATCTCCATGCCGAGCTTCTGCACCTCGCGCGGGCCGAGCAGGCGCAACACCTCGGCCGATGCCTCCTCACCCAGGGTCATGAGCAATACCGCCGCGCGGTGCACGCCGTCGTCACTCACCCTTGGTCACCCATCCCCTGATCACCTGCGCCGCGAGCCGCGGGTTCTCGCGGGCGATGTCCCGCGCGCGCTGGATGCTGCGCTCATAGTCGAGGGTCTCACGCAGTTCCTCCGGACTGGGTGGCGGCTCCTCCACCGCGGGTGGCGGCTCAGGGGCCGGTGGCGGCGTTGCCGCGACCTCGCTCAGACGGATGAGATCCCGCACCGAGGACCTCACCATCAGCAGGGTGGCCAGGCCCAGGCCCGCCACAAGCAGCCACTTGCCGGCCTCGATCGCAAGGGGCAGGTTGCCCGGATCCTTCCAGAAAGGCACCACCTCCGGCTCGAAGGGCACGAGGAAGGGTGCGTTCACGACGTTGACCGTGTCGCCGCGATCCTTGTCGAAACCCATCGCCTCGCGCACCAGGGTCTGGATCTGGGCCATCTCCTTGGGGTCGTAGGGCTGCAGCTTCGGCTCGCCGGTCTTGTCGACCACGCGCTTGTGATTGACCACCACCGCCACCGAGAGGCGCTTGATGGTGCCGACTTCGGTGCGGGTATGGCGGACGGTCTTGTCGAGCTCGTAATTGACCTTGCTGTCACGCTGCGACGTCGAGGCCGTGGTCGGCCCGGCTGCAGCCCCGCCCGCCTCTCCCTGGGGGGGCTGCACCAGAGGTGCGGAGGCCGCCCCCGGCGGGGTGTTGGACAGCGCTCCCGGCACCCCTTGCGGACCCTGCGGGGTCTGGCTGGTCGCCTCGGTGGTCTGCTGGCTGCGCATCGCCTGATCGCGCGGGTCGTTGTTCGGGCGGTAGGTCTCGGAGGTCTGCTCGACCTGGGAGAAATCGAGCGCGGCCGCCACCTGTGCGCGCACATTGTCCGGCCCTGTCAGCGGCCGGAGGATCGCCTCGATCTTGCGGGCGATGTCGTCCTCGATCTGGTGCAGGTACTTGATCTGCGAGCGGTCGAGCCCGCTGGTGCTGAGATCGTCGGCAGCGCCGGACAGCAGCTTGCCGGACTGGTCGACCACGGTCACCTGCCTGGGGGAGAGCTCGGGAACGCTGGAGGCGACCAGGTGGACGATGCCGCTGACCTGCCCCTGGTCGAGCCCGCGGCCCGGATGCAGGGCGATCATCACGGAGGCGCTGGGTTTCTGGTTCTCGCGCACGAACACCGAAGGCCGCGGGATCGCCAGATGCACCCGGGCATCCTGGACCTCGCGCAGCGCGCGGATGGTCTGTGCGAGCTCGCCCTCGAGACCGCGCTGGTAGTTGACCTGCTCGACGAACTGGCTGGTACCGAAGCGCTGGCGCTCCAGCAGGTCGAAGCCGACCCCGCCGCCCTTGGGCAGGCCCTGGCTGGCCAGCTGCAGGCGCGTCTTGTAGACGACGTCGGAGGGAACCTCGATGACGCTGCCGCCGCCGCTGAGGCGGTAGGGCACGTTCATCTGGGACAACTGCGCGATGATGGCGCCGCCGTCCTTCTCGGAAACGTTGGAAAACAACACCTTGTAGCCTGGCGTCGAGGCGAACAGCGCAACGGCCACCACGATGGTGACCAGGGCGGGCAGGCCGACCAGGAGGGCGAATTTGCGGGTGTTGCTGAGCTGACAGAAAACATGCAGCAGCGACAGAAGGAAATCACGTGGAGCATTTGACATCGGCGCGAGACCTCAAGCTCAGACTTGCATGCTCATGATTTCCTGATACGCCGAGACAAGGCGGTTGCGCACCTGGACCATGGTCTGGAAGGACAGGCTCGCCTTCTGCAACTGGACCATGACGTCCTGGAGGTTGACATTGGGATCGTTGGCGTCGAAGGCCTGCTGCAGCCCGGTCGCCTCCTGCTGCACGGCATTGACCTGATCAAGCGACGACTTGAGCAGGTCGGCAAAATTTGCCGCCCCACCGGCAACGCTTGCCGGCTCCTGGCCCGCCGCCTTGGAGGCAGCCTGCCGGAGTTCGCCGAGGAGTTGATCGATTCCCTGTGTATTCATAGTGGTCGCTGACGCCGCCGGCCGCCATCAGGCTGCCCATCGGCATGTTGGCGGAGATCCTTTGCAAGGCCCGTGCCTTGCCTCATTCCGCGCCATCCTCGGAGGCGCCGCCCGCCGGCACCGCAAACCCTTCGCGGCGATATTGCTGCAGTTTGTAACGCAGCGTCCGCTCCGCCATGCCCAGCCGTTCGGCCGCGATCCTGCGCACCCCGCCCGCCGCCGCCAGGGTCTCGAGGATGTGCCGACGTTCGAGACTCCGGATGTCCTCGGGCGCGGACGCCGGCCCCTGCTGCCTGGGTGCTGACGCCTGCGGATGAGACTCCTGGGGCAGACCGAGATGCACCACATCGATCAGCCTGGCGGGCGCCATGATCATGGCGCGCTGCATGACATTTTCAAGCTCGCGGATGTTACCGGGCCACCCATAGGTGGTCAACGCAGCCTCGGCGGCCGTGCTCAGGGCATGCCCGCTCCCGCGCGGGGCCCCGATGCCGCGTGCCAGGATGCGTCTGGCGAGCGGCACGATGTCGCCGCGGCGCTCGCGCAGCGGCGGGTTGTGCAGCGGAAACACGTTGAGCCGGTAGTACAGGTCCTCACGGAACCGGCCCGCCCTCACCTCACCAGCCATGTCGCGGTTCGAGGTCGCCAGCACGCGGATATCGAGCGGGATCGGCTTGCGACCGCCGACACGCTCGACCTCTCGCTCCTGCAGCACGCGCAGCAGCTTGGCCTGCAGCGGCAGCGGCATCTCGGAAATCTCGTCGAGCAGCAGGGTGCCGCCCTGGGCCTGCTCGAACTTGCCGGCGGCGGCATTGGCCGCACCGGTGAAGGCACCCTTCTCGTAACCGAAAAGCGTCGACTCGAGCAGATTGTCGGGAATGGCGGCGCAATTGATCGCCACGAAGGGGCCGTCGCTGCGCGCGGACAACCGGTGAATGGTGCGCGCCAGCACCTCCTTGCCGGTGCCGCTCTCGCCGGTGATCAGGACGGTGGCATCGGTGCCGGCCACGCGTCGGGCCAGCTCCTGTACCTCGCGCGAAGCCGGGTCTTCGGCTACGACATCGTCCTGCTCGCCGAAGCCCGCCGGCAGCATGTGGCGCACGATGCGCGCCAGCAGCACGTCGGGCTCGAACGGCTTGGTGATGTAGTCGCAGGCGCCATCGCGCATGGCCATGACCGCCCGGTCGATCATGCCGTAGGCGGTCATCAGCAGGACCGGCACCTCCGGGTGGCGCTGCTTCACCTCGACCAGCAGACGGTGCCCGTCCATCGGCTTCATCTGGACGTCGCTGACCACCATGCCGAAGCGCCGCCGCTCGAGGTGGTGCAGCGCCGCCTCGCCATCCACCGCTTCGGTCACCTCGTAGCCGGCCAGCCGCACGGTATCGACGAGGGCCTCGCGCAGCGCCGGGTCGTCCTCCACGATGAGGATGGGCAGGGGTCTGGACCCGGCGGTCGCGCCGTCGCTGCCGCTCATGTCGCTGTCTCCGGAATGGTTGCCGCCATCACGGGAAGGCGGATCACGAACTCGCAGCCCCGTCCGGGCTCCGAGCTGACGTCCACCTCGCCACCATGCGCGGCCGCGACGCTGCGCACGATCGCGAGGCCCAGTCCGGTGCCCTCCTGGCGGGTGGTGAAGAAAGGCTCGAACACCCGCTGAAGCAGGTCCGGCTCCATGCCGGGGCCGGTGTCGCGCACCGCGATGCGCACCCAGCCCTCACCGTTCGCGGCCGATACCGCCACCTCGCCGCCGGCGGGGGTGGCCTGGAGGGCATTTTCGAGAAGATTGAGCACGGCCCCGACCAGGGCCTTGCGGTCTCCCCGCACCTGCGCGCCGGTCGGATCGGAGGGGCGCCGCAGGGACAGACCGGCCAGCTGCATCTGTGGCTCGATGGTCTGCACCGCCTCGAAAAGCATGTCGTCCACGTCCACGCGGGCCTCCACAGCCGGTTGTCCGCGCACGAACAGCAGCATGTCCTGGATCATGCGCTCGAGATGGCGCAGGCGTTCGCGGACACGCTCGCTGAAGCGGCGGCGGTCGGCGTCCGACAGGTCGGGCCGCGCCAGATTGGCGGTGTGCAGCAGCGCAGTGGCCAGCGGCGTGCGCAACTGATGCGCCAGCCCGGCCGCCATCTCGCCCATGGCCGACAGCCGCTTGTGCTGCTCCAGCTCCTGGCGCAGCCGCACCGCCTCGGTGATGTCGTTGAGCAGCAGGATGCGACCTCCGGCCGCGTCCAGCGGGCTCTCGGACAGGGTGACCCGGCGCCCGCGCCCCGGGTCGCCGAGCTGCCACTCCTGGGCGCCCGGCACCGCGACCAGACGCGCCGCCGCCACCGCCGCCCACTGGGCACCGATCAGTGTGTCGCCGAGCCAGGAAGCTGCGGTCGGATTGGCCTCGATCACCCGTCCCCCGCCGTCCAGGACGATGATGGCGCCCGGGAGGGCGTCCAGCAGCAGCCGGAGCCGCTCCGACAGGGCTTCCTTCTCGAGGTACTGGCGCCTGAGTTCGCCGTTGGCCACGGCCAGTTCGCCCGCGAGCCGGTCCACACGGCCCTGCAATTCGGCGTAGGCCGAGGCAAGCTGTGAGGACGCCTCGCTGCTCATGGGCTGAGCATACTCGACACAGGCAATCAATGATGCGGAATGTGTGTGTTGCGCAGCGAGTGTAGAGGACCTCTATACAAATTACCTGCAAGG
>JBEICA010000438.1:0-1692 GCA_040373665.1 Burkholderiales bacterium
CCAACGACTATGTCGGCAAGGGTATGTCCGGCGGCCGCATCGTTGTGCAGCCCTCGCCGAAATTCCGGGCGGATCCCTCGCAGAACATCATCGTCGGCAACACCGTGATGTATGGCGCCATCGCCGGAGAGAGCTATTTCCGCGGCGTGGCCGGAGAGCGGTTCTGTGTCCGAAATTCGGGCGGCCTGGCGGTGGTCGAAGGCGTCGGCGACCATGGCTGCGAGTACATGACCGGCGGCACGGTCGTGGTGCTCGGGATGACCGGACGCAATTTCGCGGCCGGCATGTCCGGGGGCATTGCCTACGTGCTGGACGAGGACGGTACCTTTGCGTCCCGCTGCAACCCGGCCATGGTATCGCTCGAGCCGGTGCTGGCGGAGTCCGAGCAGGAGGCGAAACTCGCGCGCGACCTCTGGCATCTGGGGCAGTCGGATGAGGCGTTGCTGCGCCATGTCCTGTCCAACCATGCGCATTGGTCGGGAAGCGCCAGAGCGCGCGCCATCGTAGACAACTGGGGCGACTGGCGTCCGCGCTTCGTGAAGGTGTTCCCGAACGAATATCGGCGTGCCCTCGGCGAACTGGCCGCCAGGCACCGGAAGATTGCCGCCTGACGCGGTCGTGCGGGCATCCCTGCAACCTCACCACAAACTCCGAGCAGACGATGGGCAAGATCACGGGTTTCATGGAATACCAGCGACTGGCCGAGGCCACCGAGCCCCGGGAGTCGCGTGTCAAGCACTGGCACGAGTTCGTCGGACACCTCACCGACGAAGAGGCCAAGACCCAGGGGGCGCGTTGCATGGACTGCGGCATCCCGTTCTGCATGCAGGGCTGCCCGGTCAACAACATCATTCCGGACTGGAATGACCTGGTCTACAAGCAGAACTGGCGGCAGGCTCTCGCCACCCTGCACTCCACCAACAATTTCCCGGAGTTCACCGGGCGTGTGTGTCCGGCGCCGTGCGAAGCCGCCTGCACGCTGAACATCAACAACGATCCGGTCGGGATCAAGTCGATCGAGCACGCAATCATCGACAAGGGCTGGGAGATGGGCTGGGTGGTTCCGCAGCCCCCGGCCCGCAAGACCGGCAAGCGGGTGGCGGTTGTCGGGTCTGGGCCTGCCGGTCTGGCCTGTGCCCAGCAGTTGGCGCGCGCCGGGCACGACGTGGTGGTGTTCGAGAAGAACGACCGCGTCGGTGGACTGCTGCGCTATGGCATCCCCGACTTCAAGATGGACAAGCACCACATCGACCGCCGCATCGCCCAGATGGAAGCCGAGGGCGTCTCTTTCCGCACGCGCGTGCTGGTCGGTGCGCTTCCCGCGGGTGGCGCGATCGGCAGCAATGCCACCGAGACCGTGGCGCCCGAGGCGCTGCTGGCCGAGTTCGACGCGGTCGTGCTCTCCGGCGGCGCCGAGCAGCCGCGTGATCTGCAGATTCCCGGGCGCGACCTGAAGGGGATCCACTTCGCCATGGAGTTCCTTCCCATGCAGAACAAGGTCGTGGCGGGGGACCAGGTCGAGGGTCAGATCATGGCCACCGGCAAGCACGTGGTGGTGATCGGCGGTGGCGATACGGGGTCCGACTGCGTCGGCACTTCCAATCGTCACGGCGCCGCGTCTGTGACGCAGTTCGAACTGCTGCCCCAGCCGCCCGGGCAGGAGAACAAGGCCCTGACCTGGCCCTACTGGCC
>JBEICA010000017.1:0-24902 GCA_040373665.1 Burkholderiales bacterium
CAAGTGGGCCACCAAGCCCGAGGAGCGCACCGCCCTGTGGACCGCCCGCCACGACGTGACCTATGCCAACAAGGCCCTGCGTCCGGGCTGCGAGATCTGGGCGACCGACGTCTGCGTGCCGATCTCGCGGCTGGCCGAGTGCATCATCGAGACCAAGAAGGACCTCGCCGAGAGCTTCCTCATCGCTCCGCTGGTCGGGCACGTCGGCGACGGCAACTTCCACCTCGGCTTCCTCATCGACCGCAACGACCCGAAGGAGATGGCCGAGGCCGAGCGTCTCAACGAGCGCCTGGTGATGCGCGCTCTGGCCATGGACGGCACCTGCACCGGCGAACACGGCATCGGGCTGGGCAAGATGAAGTTCCTCACCGCCGAGCACGGCGAGGCCGTGAGCGTCATGCGCGCGGTCAAGAAGGCGCTCGACCCGCTCGGCATCCTCAACCCGGGCAAGATCTTCACGATGTGACGAGCGCACCGGCCCTCCACGGCGACCCGCCTCGCAACGTGTCGCGAGGCGGGAAGTCATGCCCGGTACGGTCGGTGGTCCTCTTCCCTGCGCGCCGAGGACTCCCCCACGTCCCTGGCGCGCAACCGACGTGAGATGAGCGCGCCACCACCTGATGTGTCCGGCACCGCGGTCGCCCTGGAAAACGTGCGCTTCTCCTGGCGCCCGGGCGCGACAACGGTGCTCGACATCCCCGAGCTGCGCATCCCCCGCAGCGAGCGCGTGTTCCTGCACGGACCCAGCGGCAGCGGCAAGTCGACACTGCTCGGCCTCATCGCCGGGGTGCTCGTACCGACGGCAGGCAGGGTCGAGGTGCTGTCGGCCAGCCTGCACACCGTGTCCGGTGCACAGCGCGACCGCTTCCGTGCCGACCACGTGGGCGTCATCTTCCAGCTGTTCAACCTCATCCCTTATCTCGGGGGTGCTGGAGAACGTCACCCTGCCCTGCGACTTCTCGTCCTGGCGCCGGGTCAGGGCCAGCGCCGGCGGGACCACGGTGCAGGCCGAAGCCAGGCGGCTGCTGTCGCGCCTCGGGCTGGATGCCCCGGACCTGCTGGGCCGCCGCGTGACGGAGTTGAGCGTGGGGCAGCAGCAGCGCGTGGCCGCAGCCCGCGCCCTGCTCGGGCGGCCGGGGCTGGTGATCGCCGACGAACCGACCTCTGCGCTGGATGCCGACCACCGCGCCGGCTTCCTCGAACTGCTGCTCGAGGAATGCGCCCGCGCCGAGGCCACCCTGGTGTACGTCAGCCACGACCGCCTCGGCGTGGAGCGCTTCGACCGGGTGCTCGACCTGACGAAGGTCAACCGCGCCGGCCGGCACTGAAGATCTCCGGATGTCCACCCTCCTGCGCCTCACCGCCGCCAGCCTGCGCAACCGCCGCCTCACCGTGGCGCTGACCATGCTGTCCATCGCCCTGTCGGTGGCCTTGCTGCTGGGTGTCGAGCGCCTGCGCGAGGAAACCCGGGCCGGCTTCGCCGCGACCGTCTCCGGCACCGACCTGATCGTGGGCGCGCGCAGCAGCCCGGCGCATCTGATGCTGTCCTCGGTGTTCCACATCGGCAACCCCACCAACAGCATCCGGCCCGAAAGCCACGACTGGGTGGCCGCCCGGCCCGAGGTGGCCTGGACCATCCCGCTCGCCCTGGGCGATTCCCACCGCGGTTATCGGGTGCTCGGCACCACCGAAGCCTTCTTCACCCACTACCGGTTCGGGGAAGGGCGCGGGCTGGCCTTCTCCTCCGGGAACCCCTTCACCGGCGAGCGCGACGCCGTGCTCGGCGCCGAGGTGGCGGCACGTTTGGGCTACCGCCCCGGCCAACGCATCGTTCTGGCGCACGGGGCGGGGGACGTCAGCTTCATCGAACACGACGAGCAGCCGTTCCAGGTGGTCGGTATCCTGCGCCCGACGGGCACCCCGGTGGACCGCAGCGTCCAGGTCCCGCTGCGCGGGCTGGCCCTGCTGCACGCTGCGGAACAGGACGATGGCGACCCGCTCGCGGCCGCGCTCCACGCCCACTTGACGCCGGAAGGCGCCACGAGCGCGCTCACTGCGGCCCTCGTGGGCCTGAAGCAACGCGGCGCGGCGCTGGGGCTGCAGCGCACCATCGGCGAGTACGCGGGTGAACCCCTGACCGCGGTCATGCCCGGCCCCACGCTGATGGAGATCTGGGAGATCGCCGGGCTGGCCGAACGCGCCCTGCTCGGCGTCTCGGTCATGGTGGTGGTGGTCGGGCTGGCGGGCATGCTCGTGGCCCTGCTCACCAGCCTGGGCGAGCGGCGCCGCGAAATGGCGGTGCTGCGGGCCATCGGCGCCCGCCCGGCCCACGTCTTCGCACTCATCCTCCTCGAGGCCGTGCTGCTGACCCTGGCCGGCATCGCGGTGGGCACCGTGGCGCTGCAGGCCGGCCTGCACTTCGGCCAGGACGCCATCCTGTCGACACTCGGGCTGCCGGTCGCGGCCCGCTGGCCCTCGGCCCACGAGGGGTGGCTGCTGCTCCTGGTGGCCTCGGCGGGCACCCTCATCGGGCTGCTGCCCGCCTGGCGGATCTACCGCCACTCGCTCGCCGACGGCATGACCCCACGGCTCTGAGCTCTTCCCGGAGACATCGCGATGCGCGCACTTCTGCTCCTGCTGTCGCTGACCCTGGCGGGCGCGGCGGCGGCCGACTCCCCCAGACCGCTGATGTGGAAGGACCTCGCGCCCAGAGCTGCCGCCATCGAGAATCCGTTTGCCCAGCTCACCACCGACCAGCTGAAAATGCTCGCGGACGTCGCCACGGTGCGCGATCGCCGTGCGCGCGGCGACACCACCCTGTCCGCCGCGGACCTCGCCGAGGAGCAGGCCACCACCCGCAAGCTTGGTCAGGCGGGCGTGGAGGTGGATGGCCTGCTGGCGCGGCGGCGCGAGATCGCGGAACAGAAGAAGGCCGGCGGCCATGCCCCGGTCGCTGCGCTGGACGGCCAGCTGGTGCGCCTGCCGGGCTACGTGCTGCCGCTGGAGATCAGCGGCCGCCAGGTGACCGAGTTCCTGCTCGTACCCTGGGTGGGCGCCTGCATCCACACACCGCCCCCGCCGGCCAACCAGCTCGTGCATGTCAAGCCGGACCGTCCCTTCGAGCTGAGCGCCATGTTCATGCCGGTGTGGGTGACGGGGCGCCTGTCCACCGGCAGCCTGAAGAAATCCCTCACCATGATCGACGGCAGCAGCGACATCGACATCGGCTACGCACTGCGGGCCAGCGCCGTGGAGCCCTTCAAGCAGTGATGCGCCGGCTGCTGCTGGCGATCGGGGTGGCGGCGGCGCTGCCCGCGGCCGCTGCGGTGTTTCCGACCACTCCCGGCGACGACCTCATCGGCGAATGGCGCACGGAGCAGGTCCGGCCCGATGACACTCTGCTCGACATCGCCCGCCGGCACGACCTGGGGTACGAGGAGATCGTCCAGGCCAACCCCGGGGTGGACCCCTGGGTGCCCCCGGTGGGCGCCACCGTGCAGGTGCCGACGCAATTCCTCCTGCCCGCGGGGCCGCGACGCGGTCTGGTGATCGATCTGGCGCGCATGCGCCTGTTCCACTACACCCTCGCGCCGACCGGTAGCGGTGTCGTCACCACCCACCCGCTCGGCATCGGACGCGAGTTCCGCCTGCCCGCCGCCGGCGAGACACGGGTGGTGCGCAAGCGCACCGATCCGGAGTGGATCCCGCCGCCGTCGATACGGGCCGATCGCGCAGCCGAGGGCGAGACACTGCCGCCACGCATCCCGCCCGGCCCGGACAACCCGCTCGGCAGCCACGCCCTCTATCTCGGCATCCCGGCCCTGCTCATCCATGGCACCCACCGGCCCTGGGGCATCGGCATGCGCGTGTCAGGCGGTTGCCTGCGCCTCTATCCCGAGGACATCGCCAGCCTGTACGCCCGGGTACCCGTGGGCACGCCGGTGCGCATCGTCCGCCAGCCCTTCGTGGTCGGCCGCTCCGGAGACGGCCTGTACCTTCAGGTGAGCCCGGGCTTCCCTGAAGACGAGACCACCGATGGCAGCCTGCTCAACGACGTGATCCGCGCCGTGGCGACCCAGCGAAGGCGCCACGAGGAGGTGGACTGGGACGAGGTCTCACGCGCCGTCGCGGAGCGCAGCGGCGCGATCGTGCGCATCGCGCCGGCGCCCTGATGCGCATGCGCCCCTCGTGGCGCCGCGGCGCCGTGCTTTCGGGTGCTCGCCGGGCAGCGTGCGCTTCGGTGGGGACATATGTCTTGCAGGTGCTCGATCAGGTTCGCCAGGTGCTGTTGGCAATCGAAAAGCAGGAGAGCATGCGTCATGAGCGTTGATCACTACACCCCTACCGGGTCACCTGGTCGCCGGAAGATGGCGAGCACCTTGGCCTGTGCGCGGAATTCCCTTCCCTGTCCTGGCTGGCGGCTTGACTGGTACCAGCATCGTTTCCGAGGACGAGACCACCGAGGGCAGCCTGCTCAACGACGTGTTCCGCCCGTCTGCGCTGAATGTCACGACACGCTGGCACATCGCCCCTCCGAGGAATGACGTACTCCCTCCACACTTGCCGGGAAGTGGCCGCTGAAAGGCGATCCGACGTACAATAAATTGTACAGATGAGGAGTGATCATGGACGCAATCACTTACAGCACGGCCCGGGCGAATCTGGCCAAGACCATGGATCGCGTTTGCGAGGACCACGAGCCCATCATCATCACGCGCAACGGCGAGCAGTCCGTGGTCATGGTGTCGCTCGATGACTACCAGGCGCTGGAGGAGACCGCGTACCTGCTCCGCAATCCGGCAAATGCCCGACGCCTTCTTTCCGCAATCAGCCAACTCGTGGAGGGGAAAGGCAAGCTTCGTGAGCTCTCGGAGTGAAGGTTCTCTTCGCCGATGAGGCGTGGGAAGACTACCTCTACTGGCAGAAGCAGGACCGCAAGATGGTCGAGCGAATCAACAGGCTCATTCAGGAAGTGAATCGCGACCCCTTCTGTGGCGTCGGCAAGCCGGAGCCACTCAAACACGCGCTGTCGGGGTTCTGGTCCCGCAGGATCACCGACGAGCATCGGATGGTGTACCGCCTGGAAGGCGATCTGCTGCAGATTGCGCAGCTTCGCCACCACTACTGAACTCGAACGAACTGGTGTCCCATTGACACTGCCGGCGCTCGAAACTTGCAGCGGCGAGTTTCGGGGCCGCATTCCACCCGAACTGCATCGCGCCCTGGCCATGCAGGCGGCCGAACAGGGTGTGAGCCTCAGTAGACTCGCCAGCGCCAAGCTGGCAGCCTGACTGTCACCGGCATCGTTTCCGAGGACGAGACTACCGAGGGCAGCCTGCTCAACGACGTGATCCGCGCCGTGGCGACCCAGCGAAGGCGCCACGAGGAGGTCCACCCGGACGAGGTCTCGCGCCGGCGCCGTGAGGGGTCCGCCCCACCGGGTCATCAGGCGACCACTTCGGCCGGCGCAATGAGCAGTGCATCGTCGGCTGTCGCTGCACCCTTGAAGCAGCTGGCCGCTCCGCGCGGTTGGGATCGCCCGCCCCCTGTCGCCGACCTCCGCGCTACCGCGGCACGGTCTGGCGCGCGTACTCCTCGGTGTCGTACCAGCCTCGTGAGACCACCACCTTGAAATCACCGTCGAGGTCCCACTCCTCCCATCCGGCAACGCGCAGGGTGTTCCCCGTCCCGGCGTGGGTGCCGGTGAAAGTCCAGAAATAGACAACGTGATTGCCGGCGGTCCGGATGTCGTCACAGACGAGCACGAGGTCCGGAACATCCGCGAAGAACCCGGCCGCCATCCCGGCGATGGCCTGTCTCCCGATCCAGGGCGTGCCACGGTTGATGACGGACTGGCCCTCCACCGCGTAGAACGCGGCAACCGCCTCGGGCGACCCCAAGTTCCAGGCGGCGGTGTAGGCGTCGGCGATCTCTCGGACTTTGTCGTGATTCAGTGACACGGGGCTTCCTCGGTCGGAACAGGGTGAGCGCCTGCGCGCGCCGCGCTCGATGCTTCGTTTCGAGGTTGATCATTGTCACGGTCAGATCGCGAACCCGCAGACCGGACACCGGGACCTCGGCCCGACCAGGCAGACCTGCGTCGCAATCGTGCACGCTGGCCCCACCTTGGTCGAAGGACACGGCGGCACGATGACAGGCACTGCCTGCGCGACCGGGCCGGCCGACCGCGCAGGCCAGCAACTCCCGGGTCGCAGGGATTACTTGCCCTGCGACTTGCGGAACATGCGATCGGCCTTCTTGTCGACCCGCTGCAGGGAGTTCTGCGCCTCGCCGGCCTTGGCCAGCGCCGACGCCGCAGCATCTTTCGCAACCCCGGCCGTGGTCATCGCCTTCTCCGCCAGGGCGCGCGCCTCGGTGCCGGCCTGCGACGCAGCGAGCGCCTGCTGGGCCGCCTCCTCCGCCGCCCGCGCTTTCACCAGCGCGGCATCCGCCCCCGCGCGCGCTGCCTTGGCTTCCGCCATGGCGGCCTCGGCCGCGGCCATGGCCGCGGACACCCGGTCGGGCTCGGGCGTTGCGGTCGTGCTGCACCCCGGCAACACGAACAGCAGTGCACCGCCCACCAGCCACACCTTCCCGCAGAACATGTCGGACTTCATGGCCCCCCCTCCCGTCCTGATTGGAAAGCCCTGATTGTGTACCCATCCGTCATGCGCTGGTAGGGTCGCTGCGAGGGGATGCGCCTTCCCGGGACATGCGACGAATCATGGCGGCCATGAAGGCAATCCACAGACGGGACGGCGAGCCCTCACCCCGTTACGTCAGCGGGTCCACCGTCTGACGCAACGACGCGCATGCCACGGAGGATGACGGCAATGCCTTTATCCGGACGCTGCGACCCGCTCCAGCAGGCTCCGGGCAGCGCGCAGGTCCATGGTCCCGAACCCCTCCGTGAACCCATCGAAGACCGGCTGCAGCACGGCGCGGGCAGCGGCGGCGCGACCCTCATCTGCGAGATGCCCGGCGATGGTGGTGGCAGTGCGCAGTTCCCAGGCGCGTGCGCCCTGCCGCCGCGAGACCTCCAGCGAGGCCTGCAATGCCGCCTCGGCCTCCGTGTCCCGCCCCAGCCTGCGTAGCACGCAGCCTTTCAGGCGCAGGATCTCGGCGAGGTGGGACCGCTCCTCCCACCCGGGGCGGGCCACCTGCTCCAGCGATTCCTCGAGCGCGGCAAGGGCCTCGCCATGGTCGCCGCAGGCGCTCAGCGCATTGATGTAAGGGTTCCAGATGTTGGCGCCGGTACCTTTCCACATGGCGACGCCGTGACGGAGTTGATCGATGGCGCCACGGGCATCGCCTGCACGCAGCATCGCCACACCGCGCATCACCTGAGCCATGACCTCGGACACGAAGGGAACGCTGGCCTCCCGGCCAAGGCGCTCGGCCTCCTCGACACGCTGCATCAGCGCCTCGGGCTCGCCGCGGTACTCGAGCACGTGGGAACCGACAGTAAGCGCGAAACCGAGGTCGAAGGGGTGACCGATGCGTCGCGCATGCGCCTCCTTCTCCAGGAGAATGGAAAGCGCGCGGTCCGGAAAACCCTGCATCCACACGAAATGCGCGGCGTACAGACCGTATGCGCTCTTGGGATCGAAATTGCACTGCATCACGATGTGGCCGTGCGCGGCGGCATCGTAGCGCGCGAGGATCTCGTCGCCGTGTCCTGCAGCCTCCGCGAACTCGCCCAACCAGAAGCGAGAGATCATGGCTTCGGAGTGCCCGACGATGGCCAAGTCCCCGCGCCCCACGTCGCGGCCCTCCTCGATGGCGTCCAGTGCGAGTTCCAGGGATCCCGCGATCCGTCCGCGCACGAGCATGTTCGCCCAAAGGCCGAGGGAGATCGGCATGAGTGTATCCACCCGTCCGAGACGCCGGGCCAGCGCCAGCGCCGGGGCGAGGTAGTCGTGCACCTCCTGGGCGGGCCAGCCGCGCAGCGCCATCCACGCCGTGCCCAGCAGCACCTGCAGTTCCAGTTCCTGAGCCTCGCGCACCGCATCGGGAGGCAGCCTCCCGACGAGGCGCAGTGCGGTCTCGAGGTGCGAGATGGCTTCGTTGAGCGACATCCCCGCCAGCGCCTGCTCGCCGGCACGCCGCCACAGCGGCACCGCGGCGGCCTCCATGCCGGCCAGCGTGTAGTGCTGCGCCAGAACTTCCGGCTCCTCGGCTGGAATCTCCGGCATTCGCGTGCGCATGGCTTCGGCGATGGCGGCGTGCAGTTCCTGGCGCTTGGCCTTGAGCAGGGAGTCGTAGGCCGCGTCCTGCACGAGCGCGTGCTTGAAGGTTTATGTGGCCTCGGGCGGCACACCGCGCTGGAACACGAGTCCGGACGCCACCAGACTGTCGAGCGCGTCGGTGAGTTCCACCTCGCTCATGGATGAGACGGCGGCCACCAGCGTCCAGGGAAACTCGCGGCCGACCACCGCGCCGATCTGGGCGATTTCCTTCACCGGGATCAGCCGGTCGAGACGGGCCATGAGCGAATCGCGCAGCGTCGCCGGCACTGCCATGCGGTCCACGCCGCGGTCGAACACGTAGCGACCGTCGCGCCGCACCACCATGCCGGATTCGAGTACCGCCTTGGTGAGCTCCTCCAGGAACAGTGGCACGCCGTCGGTCTTGTCCACGATCTGCGCGACCAGGTCCATGGGCAGGGCTGCGCCACCGCCAACCTCGGTGATCAGGCGGGCTGCCTGGGCCGGCGCCAGGTGTTCGAGCGCCAGCCGGGTCACGTGCGTCCGGTCGGTCCAGTCGCAACGGAATTCCGGGCGGAAGCTCACCAGCATCAGCAGCGGCGTCTCGGCCACCCGCGCCACCATGAGTTCCAGCAGTTCCACGGTGGTGGGGTCGGCCCAGTGTGCATCCTCGAACACCAGCAGCGTCGGCGCGCCGGTGGCCAGCCGCGCGACAATGCCCGTCAGGGCGCGCAGCGTCTCCTCCTTCTGCCGCTGCGGGGTCATGTCGAGGGCGCCGAAGCGCGCCTCGGCGGGCAGCGCCAGCAGCCGGCCGAGCAGCTGGCACTCGAGCCGACCGCCACCCCACTCGCCGCCGACGGCGCGCTCGAGCCTGTCCAGCCGGGCCTCGGCATCGTCCGCGCGTCCGAAGCGCAGGGCGCGCTCGAGATGATCGATGATGGGATAGAGCGCGGAGTTGATATGGAAGGTGGAGCACTGGAACTCCAGCGTGCGTGACACTCGCGCCCCGAGGCGCTCACGCAGGGCCCGCATGGTGCGCGACTTGCCGATACCGGGCTCGCCCACCAGCAGCGCGACCTGACCGCGGCCGGCCCGGGCGCGCTCCCAGCGATCCAGCAGCAGCGCCATCTCGTCGTCGCGGCCGACCATCGTCGTCAGCGCGCCACGCCGGGCCGCGTCGAAGCGGTTGGCCACGGCGCTGCTGCCGACCACCCGCCACAGCCGGGTCTCGCCGGCGATGCCCTTCAGGGCGTGCAGGCCGAGGTCCTCGTATTCGAAGGCGCCGCCGGCGAGTTCCCGCGTGCGCTCGGAGACGATGATCTCGCCCGGCCGGGCGCTGGACTGGAGGCGGTGGGCGAGGTTCGGCGTCTCGCCCACGGCGGTGCGATCCGCGGCGAGGATGTGCGACACCACCACGAGACCCGAGGCGATGCCCAGCCGCACCTCGAGCCGCTCCCCGGCCACGGGGGGCAGGACCTGCACCTCCTCAACGACCGCCAGCGCCGCGCGTACGGCGCGCTCGGCCTCGCCCTCGTGCGCCAGCGGATACCCGAAGTAGGCCATCACGCCGTCGCCCTGGATCTGAGCCGCGTAACCCTCGAAGCACTGAACGGCACGGATCGCAGCGGCGTGGTATCCGGCGATGACGCCGCGCAGTTCCTCCGGATCGAGGCGGGTGGACAGGCTCACGGAGCCCACCAGGTCGCAGAAAAGCACTGTCACCTGCCGGCGTTCGCCCGCGGCGGTGACGCGCTCGATCGCCGGACCCCTGGCCTCGCCGGGCGCATCGATACCAGGACTGGTGGCCAGCGCCCGCAGGAGGCGCTTGCGGTGGCCCAGGGACAGGCCCAGGGCTTCGAGATCGGGCTCGCTCAGCGCGGGCAACACGTCCAGATCGACGTCGTTCGCCTCGAACACGTCGGCGTACTGCCCAAGCCCGTGGCGGTCGAGCCAGATACGGATTCCATCCATGCCGCCCCTCCGGAACCAGTGTGCTGCGCGGCCTTCAACGTCGCGACCAACACCTTATGCGGGCGGCGTTCCCGGGATCAGCGAAACAAGTCACCCCGATAGTGTGAAATATTCACATGTACAGCGGCATCGGGAAAGGCCGCGGCCACTGCACGGTTTGCCCGGGACGGAGCAAGGCGCCGGCACTCAGCCCGTCCGGTGTGTGCGCCACCCATCCGGGCAGGACTCCTCCGAGCGCGAGACCCGCGATGTACAACTGTCCCGCAGGAATCCGGGCGTCAAAGGCTCCAGCGACGACGGACCCACGCCAAGGCCCCGAACGCGAGCCCCAGCAGCGCCGACGCATCCGGCTCGGGCACGGCGCCGGTGAACACGTCACCGCTGCGCACGGCCACGGCGAAGCTGGCGCTGGCCGCGTTGCCATAGAACTGAAAACCCCAGTCCGTCTGGAAATCCCACGCAAGGCCCGCGGGTGACTGCGGGTACGCCGACCCCGTCCAGTAGAGCGCAGCGGCCATGTTGCTGAACGGGCCGGTGTTGATCAGGCCCGAGCCTGACTGGATGTTTCCCGCGGCGTCGAACAGGCCGCGGTTGCCGAGGGTGTCGTAGAACATGTGCGCCAGCGGCGAATCCCGGCGCGCCGTCTCGCTGCCGTAGACGTTGTAGCCGCAGTCCGTGCCGGCGTTGGCCTGATTGCAGCCGGCACTTCCGGTGTCCCGCACGGCGGGCAGCACCCAACCGCCACCGAAGTCCGTCAGACTCGCCGCCCAGGCTTGGGCGCTGGCCCAGGTCATGGCACCGTCGGTAGTGCTCGCACCGTTGTCGAAGCTCGTCCCGGCGCCGGCATTCCAGTCGGCCAGCCATGTCAGGTCGAGCCGGGTGTCGTAGACGTACTTCAGCGCCGGGTTGGGGTTGCCGCTGGCCAGCAGGTCCACCGGCTTGCCCGCCGCATCGCGGCCCAGCAGGGTCGTGGCCCAGGTCCCCTGGCTGGTGATTGGTGCTGCCTGCGCCCCCACACTGGCCAGGACGACGCCGGCTGCGAGCAGCCGACGCAGCGTTGAAGATGTCCTGCCGATTTCTTGTGTGCTCGGGTTCATTGTCTTCTCTTCTGGTATGCGGCGCTCAGGACTGGCCGACGAGTCCGCAGAGGGCATGTTCCGTACCACTGTCCGGCCTGGCGGCCTGTGCCCGATGGGGCGCGCCCGGGAGAGAAGACGGCATGTGCATGCGCTCGGAGCCTGTGCAAGAACATCCGACACCACCGGCGGACCACGTCGCCGGGAAACCCCGAGACCAGCAGGGACGGGTGTGCCACCGGCGCGAGGCCGATGCGTCGGTCGCGAAGGGGGGCGGCACGACATGTCGGACACGCACCGAGAGACACGCTGCCGGGGTCGCAAGGCGAGCCCCTCTCTTCGAACAAGAGTGGCGGGGACGGAAACGGGTCCGGCCGGCGGACCCTGCCAGGGTCTACTTGAACGCCGGCAGGGCGGAGGCGACGTTGCCGGGCTGGCCCGGCAGGTGCTCGTGGGGGGCGGGCTTGTTCATCACGGCGCTCACCCGCAGGGACTCGACGCCGTCTTCCAGCACGTCGACCCGCAGGTTGGCCAGCGCACGGAACTTCAGTTCCGGCGAGTACCAGATGGTGAGGATGCTGCGCGCGCCATCGCTGGTCACCCGGGCCACCAGGTAGGGGGTGGCGATCTGGTTCCAGGCGTTCTTGAGCGTTGCGAACGAGGTGCTGAGCAGGGGCTCGCCGTCGAGCTCGATGCTGACCTCGGTGCGGTCCGTGGTGCCACCGACCTTCTCTACCGTCAGCGCGCGGAACCAGCCGGCGCCGTGGATGGGCAGCGAGGCGCGTTCCGCCGAGGAGCGTATCTCCACCAGCCGCTCCAGGGTCACGGCCTCGCCACGCACATCGCCCTCGACGCAGGCGGAAGCGGGAATGCCCGCGGTCAGCAGCGCCACGCCCAGCGCCGCCCGCAGGCAGGCCGCGGGACGACCGCGGTGTCTCACTTCCACTTCGCCGCCCGGGCGTCGAAGCGCTTGCGAAGCTCCTCGAGCAGCAGGATGGCGCCCTGCTCCGCCGCAGCGGATTCGCCGGCGATGGCGCTGACATTCAGGGCGTTGGGGCTGCGCGAGGCGAGGAAGCCTGCCACCAGGGCACCGGTGGTGGAATCGTAGAACTCTCCGGCCAGGGTGACGGAGCCCATGAAGGTGCCGCTCCCGCCCGAGGCGCCCTTGGCGATGTTCAGGGCAGCGCCGATCGGGATGACGTAGCTGACGCCCTGCAGCACCGGGCGGCTGCGCGTCATGCCCACCAGCGTGAAACGCAGGCGGAGCACGTCGGGCGCCGGGGCGCGCGTGAGCACGATCTTGCCGCCGCCGAGGATCTCCGGGGCCTTGGACTCGATGAAGCGCGCCAAGGCTTCGCGGTCTGCCTGCGGGATGTCGCCGAACCCGTTGTCGGCGCCCTGGTAGACGACCACGGGATCGATCATCAGGCGGCGGAAGCCCGACAGGTCGTAGGCGGGATCGATGTACTGGTAGACCGAGGTGCCCTTGGGGACGGGCTCGAGCTTGTCGGCGACCTCCAGCCCCTGGGTCTTCCTGAGCACCGGCGAGGAGCAGCCGGCCAGCGCCAGCAGGACGATCGCGGCGACGGTGACGATGGATTTCACGGCTTGTTCCCCCGGAGAAGGTCTGATTGAGGTGGCGCCCCACGGGACGGCGCATCGGCCATCTGCTCGGCACGCGACACCCAGCCACCGCCCAGCGCACGGTACAACGAGACCAGCGCGGTGACCACATCGCCGCGCGCCTGGGCCTCGTTCAGCTGGCCGCTGAAAAGACCACGCTCGGCATCCAGCACCTCGAGGTAGCTGCTGTAGCCCCCCTCGTAGCGCGCCCGCGCCAGCTCGGAATAGCGCTGCAACGCCTGCACCTGTCTGGCCTGCGCCTGCAGACGCTCGCGCGTCTTGGCGGTGGCCACCAGGGCGTCGTTGACCTCGCGGAAGGCCTGCTGCACCGCCTTCTCGTAGGTGGCGAGCAACTGGGCGCGCTGGGCCTCGGCCTGACGCACGTTGCTGCCGATCAGGCCGGCGTCGAAGATCGGTCCGGTGAGGCCACCACCGAAGCTCCACACCGATGCCGGTCCGCTGAACAGGTCCGACAGCGCCGCGCTCGAGGACCCGAGGCTGCCCGTGAGGGTCACAGTCGGGAAGTAGCGCGCCCGCGCCGCGCCGATGCGCGCGTTGGCGGCGATGAGGTCCTGCTCCGCCTTCCTCAGGTCCGGCCGGCGCTCCAAAAGGCTGGAGGGCAGGCCGCCCGGCACCGGGGGCAGCATGAGCGCCCTCAGGCTGCGACCGCGGGCGATCGGCCCGGGGTTGCCACCGAGCAGGAACGACAGGGCGTTCTCCTGCTGGGCGAGGGCCTGTTCGAGGTCGGGCAGGCGGGCGGCGGCCGCCTCGTACTCGGCCTCCATCTGACGCAGTTCCACCTCCGAAATCACGCCGCCGGCGAAACGCTGCTGGAACACCTTGACCGCCTCGGCGCGTACTTCCAGGGTGCGGCGGGTGATGTCGACCTGGGCATCGAGATTGAGCAGCTGGACATAGCCGCGTGCCACCTCGGCGACCAGACTGAGCACCACGCCGCGCCGCGCCTCGCGGTTGGCCAGCAGGTCGGCCCGCGCCGCCTCGGTGGCCCGCCGGATGCGGCCCCAGAGGTCCAGCTCCCAGCTGGCGGAGGCGAGCACGGTCCCGGCCGAGGCCTGGGAGTTCACGCCCCGCGGCAGGGGCTGCGGCCCGACTTCGGTGACCTGCTGCCTGGCCCGGTTGGCGTTGTAGCCTACCGACGGGAACAGACCGGCGCGCGCCCCGGTCAGGCGGGCCTCGAACTCCTCCACCCGGGCGGCGGCGATGCGTACGTCACGGTTGTTGTGCAAGGCGATCCGCACCAGCCGGTCCAGCACCGGGTCCTCGAACCCGCCCCACCAGTCGAGGTCCTCGGCGGCCGCCGTCGCCGGCGTGTCCAGCCGATAGGTGGCCGGCACCTCGAGCTCCGGACGACGGTAGTCCGGCCCGACGGTGCAGCCCGCCAGCAGTGCACCCAGGCAGGCGAGGACGGGCAGCAGGCGGCCTGCGCTCACGGCTGCCCCGCTTCCGGGCCGGACGCTGCCGGCCCGTGGCTCTCCGGCTGCGCCGGCGCCGACGGCTTCGGCCGGCGCCGCCCCCACCACTCGGTGAAGCGCTCCAGCAGGTAGAAGAAGACCGGCACGTAGAGCATGGCCAGCGTGGTCTCGCCGATCATCCCGCCAAGGATCCCGGTGCCGATGGAGTGGCGGGCGTTGGCGCCGGCGCCCATCGCGATCACCAGCGGCAGCACGCCGACGCCGAAGGCGAGCGAGGTCATGATGATGGGCCGCAAACGCTGTTCGCCGGCCTCGATGGTGGCCTGCATGATGTCACGGCCCTGGCGCCGCAGGTCCACGGCCGCGGTCACCCGGAGGATCGCGTTCTTCGCGCCGAGGCCGATGAGCACCAGCAGGCCGATCTGGAAGTACACGTCGTTCTGGAGGCCGCGCAGGTGATTGGCGGCCAGCGCGCCCAGCACGCCGAAGGGAATGGCGGTCATCACGGCCAGGGGCAGGCGCCAGGACTCGTACTGCGCCGCCAGCACCAGGAACACCACCACCAGACCGAGGGCGAAGGCCAGGGCGGAGGTGCCGCCCGCCTGGGTCTCCTCGTAGGCGAGACCGGACCAGGCGGTGGTGAAGCCCGGCGGCAGGGTCTCGCGTGCCACCGCCTCGAGCGCCGACAGGGCCTGGCCGGAGCTGTAGCCGGCGGCGGGGTTGCCGTTGACCTTGGCCGCCGGGAAGCCGTTGAAGCGCGGCAGCACATCCGGCCCCGTCACCCAGCGCGTGGTCACCAGGGCCGACAGGGGCACCATGGCGCCCTGCTGGGAGCGGGTGTAGAGGCGGCCGATGTCCTCGGGCTTGCGCCGGTACAGCGGATCGGACTGCAGCACCACCTGCCAGACCCGGCTGTACTGATTGAACTGGCTCACCGACAGGGAACCGAACTGCGCCTGGATGGCGCCGTAGACGTCCTGCACCGGTACGCCCAGCAGCAGCGCCTTGTCGCGATCGACGTCGACGCGCAGCTGGCGCAGCGACGCACGGAAGGTGGTGTTCACGGACGACAGCTCGGGGCGCTGCTTGGCGGCAGCGACGAAGCGCTGCACGGCTTCCTCCAGCCTGGCGGGGTCGCCGGCGCCGGTGTCCTGGATCCACATCTCGAAGCCACCGGTGCTGCCGATGCCGGGGATGGGCGGAGGTGCCACCGGCAGCACCAGACCGTCGTCGATGGCGGCGGAGCGCTGGTAGAGGCTGGTCAGTACCGATCGCGGGTTCTGCGCCTTGGCGGTCTCGATGGACGCGTAGCGCTGCTCGAAGTCCTTGAGGGTGACGAACAGGGTGGCCGCGTTGTTCTTGAAGCCGCCGTCGATCAGGCTGTAGCCGATCATCTGCGAGCGGTGCTCCACCGCGGCATCCTTGCTGAACAGGGCGTCCACCTTGCCGGACACGTCGCGCGCGCGATCCATGCTGGCGCCACCGGGCAGCAGTGCCAGCGCCATGACGTAGCCCTGGTCCTCGTTCGGCACGAAACCCGTGGGCAGGGTGCGGAACAGGTGGAAGATGGCCCAGACCAGCACCACCAGCAGGATGCCTGCCACCGCCAGTCGGCGGATCAGGAACACCACTGCCCGCCCGAACAGGTCGGTCAGGCGGTCGATCCTCCGGTTGAACCAGCCAAAGAAGCCGCGGGTGCGCGGCGGCTCGTGCCGCAGCATGATGGCGCACAGGGCCGGCGTGAGGGTCAGCGCCACCAGCCCGGACACCGCCACCGAGATGACGATGGTGATGGCGAACTGGCGGTAGATCTGCCCGGTGGTCCCGGGCAGGAAGGCGGCGGGCACGAACACCGCCGCCATCACCAGCACCACCGCCACCAGCGCCCCGGTGATCTCGCCCATGGACCGGACGGTGGCCTCGCGCGGCGCGAGGTGGTGCTCCGCCATGTTGCGCTCCACGTTCTCCACCACCACGATGGCGTCGTCCACCACCAGGCCGATGGCAAGCACCAGGCCGAACAGGGTGAGCAGGTTGATGGAGAAGCCCAGCGCCAGCATGCCGGCGAAGGTGGCCACCAGCGACACGGCGATGGCTGCCAGGCAGATGACGGTGGTGCGCCAGCTCTGCAGGAACAGGTAGACGATCAGCACCACCAGGGCCACCGCCTCGAGCAGGGTGTGGATCACCTCGTCGACGGCGATGCGCACGAACTCGGTGGTGTCCAGCGCCACCACGTAGTCGATGCCCTCGGGGAAGCGCGGCTTCATCTCCTCCAGGCTGCGCCGCACCGCATCCGCGACCTTGAGCCCGTTGGCACCGGGCTGCTGGTAGACCGCGATGAAGGTGGCCAGCTCGCCGTTGAGCCGGCTGTCGATCACGTATTGGCGCAGACCCACCTCGGTGCGCGCCACGTCCTTGAGACGCACCAGCGCACTGCCGTCCTGGCTCGCACGCAGGATGATCCGGTCGTACTGCGCGGGGTCCGTCGCCGGGCGCTACATCACCACCGGCAATGTGAGTTCGGTGCGCCCGGCGTTGGGTGGCTGGCCCAGCTGGCCGGCGCCGAACAAGGCGTTCTGCCCCGCCACGGACTGCTGGATATCGGTGGTGGTGATGCCCAGGGCGGCCATGCGCTCCGGGTTCATCCAGATGCGCATCGCCTGATCCGGCACCCCCATGATGGCTGCCTGCCCGGCCCCGGGGACACGCTTGATGGCGTCCAGCACGTAGACGTTGGCGTAGTTGGCGATGTACTGATCCGAATAGCGCCCGCCCTTGCCGGTGATGGCCACCAGCATCATGATGGACGAGGATTTCTTCTGCACCGACACACCCAGCTGCGTCACCGCAGAAGGCAGCTGGGGCAGTGCCAGATTCACGCGGTTCTGCACCTGCACCTGCGCGGTGTCGGGATCGGTGTCCAGCGAAAAGTAGACGGTGATCGACAGCTGACCGGTCGCCGAGCTGGTGGAGCTCATGTAGAGCATGTTCTCCACCCCCATGATCTGCGCCTCGATGGGCGCAGCCACGGAGTCCGCCAGGGTGCGCGAGTCCGCCCCGGGGTAGGTGGCGCTGACAGTGATCTGCACCGGCGTGATGGTCGGGTACTGCTCGACCGGCAGCACCAGCATGGCGGCCGCGCCCACCAAGCACAGCAGGACGGATACGACCGTCGCGAAGATCGGTCGCTCGATGAAGAAGCGCGAGAACATGGGCGGGCCGGTGCCGGGTCAGGGCTTGGCGGCCGGGGCGGCCGGCTGCGCGGGCGCCGCTTCGGTGCCCAGGGGCTTCGCGCTCACCGTCATGCCGGCAGCCAGCAGCATGCCGCCGTCCACCACCACGCGCTCGCCGCCCTTCAGGCCCTCGTCGATGAACCAGCGGTCCTCGATCCAGTCTCCGGGCACCACCGGCCGCATCTCGACCTTGTCGCCCGCCAGCACCCACACGAAGGCGCCCTTGGGCCCCTGCTGCACGGCCCGCTGCGGGATGGCGACCGCCCCGGGACGCACCGCCCCGCGCACCCGGGCGCGCACGAACTGGTTCGGCCGCTGCACGAAGTCGGGGTTGTCGACCTCGGCGCGCAACTCGAAGGTGCCGGTCTTGGCGTTGAAGGAAGGATCGGTGAAGGTGATGTGCCCGGTCTGCGGCAGCACCGTGCCGTCGCCGAGGATCACCTCGACCACGTAACGGTTGCCGGCCGGTGGCTTGAGCCGGCCGTCGGCGACTTCGCGACGGTAGCGTTGCGACTCGTTCTCGGACAGGCTGAAGTGCACCCGCATGGGCGAGAGAACCGACACGGTGGTGAGCAGGCTGTTCTGCGGGCCGACGTAGGTGCCGTCGGCCACCGCCGCGGCGCCCGCCAGACCCGACACCGGCGAGGTCACGCGCGTGTAGGACAGATCGAGCCGCGCCGATTCCACCTGGGCGCGCGCCTGCTCCACCGACGCCGCCTGGGTGGCCACCTGGCCCGTGGCGTCGTCCAGGTCCTTGCGCGACAGGGCGTTCTTCTCGGCCAGGGGACGCACACGGTCCAGCGTGGCGCGGGCCGTCACCAGCGCGGCGTCGTTGCGCGACAGGGCCGCCTGGGCCTGCCGCAGTTGCGCCTCGAAGGGCCGGGGATCGATGAGGAACAGTGTGTCCCCCGACTTCACGGGGGCGCCCTCGGTGTAGATGCGCCGCTCCAGGTAACCGGCGACCCGGGCGTGGATGTCCACCTGCCGCGGGCTGCGGGTCTGGGCCACGAACTCGAAGGCCACCGGCACGTCGCGCTTCTCGGCGACGACGACAGTGACGCCGGGCGCCGGCCGCGCAGGCGGCGCTTCCGGCTTCTTCGAGCAGCCGGCGAGGAGTGCGGCGGTCGAGAGCAGCAACGACGCCAGCACGCGCCGGTGTCGCCCCGGGGGAGGCAGGAAGAAAGGAGCGGCGCGCGGCACGTCAGGCCTCGAAGGGTGCGGGAACCGCAGGAATATACACACACGCGCCGCGGGTTTGCATGAATGCGCGACAAACTCCGCCAGACACAGCGCCGCCGGCCGCGCTCAGGGCGCGCCGACACCTGCCGCGCCGCAGCGCAGCAACCCGGCCACCTCCTCCTCGCTGTAGCCCGCCTCGCGCAGGACCTCGACGGTGTGCTCTCCGTGACCCGGCGCCGGCCGGCGCGGCCCCGGCGGCGTGCCCGACCACGCCGTGGGTGTGCGCGGCGCCAGCACCTCTCCCTCCGTGGGGTGCGACTCGTGCTCGAAGAAGCCGCTGCCCTGAAGGTGGGGATCATCCAGCATCCCGGCCACCGTCTGCAGCGGCGCCACCGGGATGTCGATCGACTCGAGCAGCGCGATCCACTCTGCGCTGCTGCGCTGCCGGAACAGGTCGGACAGGAAACCGTAGATCTCGCCGATGTGCCGTGCCCGCTGCCCGTGGGTGGCAAAGCGCGGGTCGGACAGCAGGTCGGCCCGCCCCACGGCCGGCAGGAAGGCGCGCCAGTGCTTGTCGTTGTAGACCAGGATGCCGAGCCAGCCGTCGGCGGTCTGGTAGGGACGCCGATGCGCGAGGCGGGCGTAGCCGGTGCCGCCCAGCGGCGGCAGATAGGACATGCCGGCCAGATGGTCACCCAGCACGAAATGGGCGACGCTCTCGAACATCGGCACCTCCACCGACTGGCCTTCGCCGCTGCGGCTGCGGGCGTACAGCGCTGCCGTCACGGCGTAGACGATGTGCAGGCCGGTCAGACGGTCGGCAAGATTGATGGGCACGTACGACGGAGGTCGTCCGTCCTCGCCGCCGCCGTTGAGCCACGCAAGCCCGGTCACGCTCTGGATCAGGTCGTCGTAGGCGGCCTTGGCGGCGTAGGGGCCGCGCTGCGAATAGCCGTACGCACCGACATACAGGATGCCCGGATTGACCGCCCGCACCTCGTCGTAGGACAGGCCCAGCCGCGCCATGGCCTGGGGGCGCACGTTGTAGACCAGCACGTCGGCCTTGCGCGCCAGTCGCAGCAGGGCCTCGCGCCCGCCGGGCTGCTTGAGGTCCAGCACGATGTCGCGCTTGCCGCGGTTCAGGTGCATGTACAGGTGACCCATGCGCGGCGTCTTCATCGGCCCGACGTCGCGCATGTTGTCACCCTCGCGGGACTCGACCTTGATCACCTCGGCCCCCAGCTCGGCCAGGATCTGGGTCGCGAACGGACCCATCACGACCGTGGTCAGGTCGAGCACGGTGACGCCGGAAAGCGGACCTGCCATGGCTTGCCTTCTCCTGGGGAGGATCTGATCGGGGCACGCGGATCGCGTGGCGGGCGGAAATGCGCTTGCGGAGCGGGCAGCGGACGGGCGACCGGCGATCCGGTCGCATCGAGCACGCCCGCCCGCCGGTGGCTCAGGGCACCCGGCCCTCGACGTAGAACAGGGGGCAGAACACGTAGACGTCGGGATCGCTGAAGCGGGCGCTCAGCCGGTCACGGAAGTCGCGCGCCTTCTCCTCCGAGCCGAACACCCCGGCGCTGAACCCGAGCAGGCTGGTGAACTGGGTCTCCCAGTTCCAGCGCCGCTCGGGATCGCCGCCGAAGCCGCCGAAGCAGCGGTCGCTGACGATCGTGGCGCGCACATCCACCAGACCGGCCTGACGGAACAGATGGGGCAGCTTGCGACCCATGCGGTTGTCGAAACCCATGGCCGCGTTGGCGGCGTCGAACCAGCGCACGATGTCGGCCTGCAGCGTCTCGTCCACCGGGTACTGGCCGATGCAGAACTCGTCGAAGTTGCAGGCCATGACCCGTCCTCCGGGGCGGCAGACGCGCACGAACTCCGCCAGCGCCTCCTCCCGCCGGCCGACCCACTGCAGCAGGTGCTTGGACCAGACCACGTCGAAGCTGTCGTCCGGGAACGGCAGGGTGGTGACGTCGCCGACCTCGAACCGGGTGTTGATCAGGCTCTCGGCCGCGGCGGCGCGCCGGGCGAAATCGATGTAGCGCTCGTTGCGGTCGACCCCCGTGACGGCGCCCTGCATGACCTGGCGGGCGATGGCGCGGGTGATGGCCCCGGAGCCGCAGCCTGCGTCCAGCACTCGCTCGTCGCCCGCCAGGGCGAGGTGGGTGAGGTCCTCGTCGAAGCCGTAGATGCGCGCCTGTCGCTCCAGACGCAGGGGCTCGACGTCGCTGTCGAGCAGGTAATCGCGATCGATGCCTGCGCCGGTGTTCATGGGCTGTCTCCTGTTCGGTGGGACGTCCATTCTATCGGGACGCGAGGCGTGTCACTGCTGGCGCCCGAGCATGAGATAGAAGGCATCGCGTCCCTGCTCGGCCCGGCCCCAGGCGAGATAGACAGGCCCCAGCGCGGTGTCCGCGGCGAGAAACAACGACCCCGCCAGGGTCAGTCCACTGCCCTCCGGCGGCCCGAGGCGCTGGCCGGTGATGCTGCCCGCCTCCAGCGAGCCACCCCAGAAGAAGCCGTCCATCAGCGCGGGAATGCGGTCGATGCGGCGGTGGTAGATGGCCCGCCCGAGCACCACGCCGTCGCCCACGAGACTGACCTGGGGATAGCCGGACAGGTTGAACAGCCCGCCAAGTGCGTACCAGTCGTAGAAGGGCAGCGAGCCCGACCACGCCCGGCCGGCGCGCAGACCGAGCACCAGACCGTTGGCGCGGTAACCAAAGGCCTGCGTCAACTCGATGTCGCCACGCGTGTAGGAGCGCTCCGCTCCCAGCGCGGGCGCCGAGCGCAGCAGCGTGAAGCTGCCGGCCCCGCCGGAAGTGGGGAAGTTGATGTTGTCCAGCCGGTCATAGAAGCCGCGCAGGTTGACGTTGCCCACGTCCTCCGCCACCGAGGCAAAGAAAGGCAGGGCGACGGATGGGGATGCGGTCGCGCGTCCGGTGTATACGCCGAGACGCAGTTCGCCCCAGGGCTCGAAACTCGTGCCGGCGTCCAGGCCCACGCCGCCCCGGCGAACGAGGTACTGGGCGATCCGCGTGCCTTCCACGTAGACATCGTGCAGGCGCTCCCCGAGTTCGAGGCGGGGCGCGACGAAGAAACGTCCCTGCAGGTCCAGCGGCTGAAACAGCTCCGAGCGCAGGAAGGGATTGAAGCCGACCTGGGCGCGATTGCGCCATTCCCCGCCGAGGCGGTTCAGCCAGCTGCGGTTGTAGAACAACTGGGCACTGAAGCGGCCTTCGCCGTCGAGATCGGTCCACAGGGCCAGCCCGATGCGCAGGTAATCCGGGCCGCGCGGCTTCTCACGGGTCTCGACCAGCAGGCTGCGCTCGCCGTTGCGCTGCTCGAAACGGTAATCGATCCGGTCGAGGTCGCCGCGGCCGTACAGCCGGGCGACGTTGGTCGCGAGTTCCGCGTCCTCCGGAATCCGCCCGTCCGCGGTGCGCAAAGCGGCTGCCACCGCCGCAGGGTTGACGAAGCGCAGGCTGGCGGTGTCCACCACCATGCGGCGCGCCGGTGGCGGCGGTCGCAGGCGCTCTGCCTGGATGAGGCGGAACGCCTCGTATTCCTCCTCCGAGAGGGACAGTCGCGACAGCGCCGGCGCCCGCGCGCGCGCAGCCGCCTCGCCACGCGCGACGATGTCCTCGAAACGGTTGAAATCCACCGCGGTGAATCCGAGGAGGTCGGGCTCGACCAGTACATCGCCGCCGCCCAGTTCCGACAGCGACCGCGTGACATTCTGTTCGGTGAGGATGTTGATCATCTGCAGCGACACGCCGACCGCGTTCTGCAGGTCCTCGCGCTTGAGCAGCTTGGCCCCGAGGTTCACCGCGATCACGACATCCACGCCCATGGCGCGGGCCACGTCCACCGGCAGATTGCGCACCAGCATGCCGTCGACCAGGATGCGGCCTTCGATCTCCTCAGGCGCCATGACACCCGGGATCGACAGGCTGGCCCGCATGGCGCGCGCCAGATCGCCCCGGGACAGCACGACCAGCTCGCCGGTCTCGATGTCGGTGGAGGCGGCGCGGAAGGGGATGGGCAGATGGTCGAAATTCCCGTCGGGCGGCTCGTGGACGAAGGAGCGCAGCGTGCGCAGCAGCTGCTGGCCGCTGATGGCGCCCTTCGGCAGGGAGGGCAGGCCGCGACTGACGCCGAACTCCAGACGCCACAGGCCGGCAGCCTCCAGCTGCTTGCGCAGCACCGACTGCTCGGCCCGCGGCGGCTGGTCGGAGAACTCGTGCTCCCAGGCGGTCGCGCGCAGGCGGCGCTCCATCTCCGGCGGACTCATGCCGCTGGCGTAGGCAGCCCCGACCACCGCGCCCATGCTGGTACCCGCCACGGCATGCACCGGGATGCGCAGTTCCTCCAGCACCTTGAGCACGCCCACGTGAGCCAGCCCCAACGCGCCGCCGCCCGAGAGCACAAGGCCGACGCGGGGGCGTGGCGTCCGGGCGGCGTCCGGAGCCGCCTCGGCGAGGGCGCAGGCCGTCCAGGCCAGCCAGGCCACCAGCGCCAGCCGCAGTCTGCCCCCCCGTGTGGGTGGGCCGCACTTATAATCGTTGTTCGCCGTTTTCATCGGAGTCCCACACCATGTCCACCACCGTCGAGCCGGTCACCACCGCGGAACCGATTCTCCTCAAGACCGTCTCCGGGGGCGTGGCGACGCTCACGCTGAACCGGCCGAAGCAGTACAACGCGCTGTCGTGCGCGATGCTAACGGAACTGCAGTCGGCACTGGACGCCATCGCCACGGACGCGGCCGTGCGGGCGGTCGTGATTGCGGGCAACGGCCCCGCCTTCTGTGCAGGGCACGATCTCAAAGAGATGCGCGGCAATCCACGCAAGGCGTTCTACGACGCATTGTTCGCCCAGTGCAGCCGCTTCATGCTCACCATCGCAAGCCTGCCGCAGCCGGTCATCGCGCGCATCCATGGCATCGCCACCGCAGCCGGCTGCCAGCTGGTGGCGGCCTGCGACCTCGCCGTGGCCTCGGAAAACGCGAAGTTCGCCACGTCGGGCATCAACGTCGGGCTGTTCTGCTCCACCCCGGCAGTGGCGCTGTCGCGCAATGTTTCGCGCAAGCGCGCCATGGAGATGCTGCTCACCGGCGATTTCATCGACGCGCCGACGGCGCGCGACTTCGGTCTGGTCAACCGCGTCGTGCCGCTGGATCGCCTCGACGCCGAGATCGGCTACCTGACCAACTCCATCCAGGCCAAGAGCGCCGTGGCCGTGGCTGCGGGCAAGCGCATGTTCTATCCTCAGCTCGAGGTCGGCATGAAGGAAGCCTACGACCAGGCCGCTGAGGTGATGGCCTGCAACATGATGGCCGAGGACGCGGGCGAAGGCATCGACGCCTTCATCGCCAAGCGCACGCCGGTCTGGAAAGGTCGCTGAGGCCGGCACACATGACGCGACCGCATGACGGGAAGCGCGCCTCACCCCTCACCGTCGCCAAGGCGGTGCTGTGGAGTTTCCTCGGCATCCGCAGGAGGACCGACATGCAGTCCGACGTGGTGCGGATCACGCCGCTGCAGGTTGCCGTGATGGGGCTGATCGGCGCCGCGCTGTTCGTCGCCGCGCTCGTGCTGTTCGTCAATTTCGTGGTCCTCCGGTGAGGACGACGGCGGCCGGTGTTGCATGGCTGCTGCTGGCGGCCGCGCCGCTTGGCGCGGCGCCGACGGTGGTGGATGAAAGCACGGTCGCGGAGGCCGTATCCCACTACGACGGCGGTCGCCACGCGCAGGCCCTCGCCCTCTTCCTGCCCGCCGCGGAGGCCGGCAGCCTGTCGGCGCAATACCATCTGGGGCTCATGCACGCTCGCGGCGAAGGTGTGCCGCGCGATCTCTCCGCCGCAGCAGGCTGGTTCGAACGCACCGCCCGTGGCGGCCACAACCACGCCCAGTTCATCCTCGGTCACATGTACAGTCGCGGCGACGGTGTCGCCCGCGATCTCCCACGCGCCCACATGTGGTTCACCGCAGCCGCCGCCAACGGCTGGTGGAAAGCCCGCGAAGCCCGCGAAAAACTCGTCGCCGACAGCATGACCCCGGAGCAGATCACCGAGGGCATGCGCCTCTACCAGGAACTCCGCACCCAAATGAGGTAGGGGTCAGGTCTTGCCTTTTGCCTCTTGACATCTCTCCAGAGGCAAAAGGCAAG
>JBEICA010000271.1:0-4963 GCA_040373665.1 Burkholderiales bacterium
GCGAGGGCCAGGGCGTCGGCGGAGCCGGCCAGCGGGCCGATGGCGTGGCGGGGGCCGCGCGGCGGAACGGACCGGGGGAGCAACATCGTGTGGAGGGAGCGGGGAGGGCGCGCGGAGTATAGGCCCGCCGGGCGCTGCGGGCCGGGTGCCATGGCGGAGGCATGCGGCGGATCCTCGTGCTGCCTGCGTGGAGAATGCCTGCGACGCTGTTGTGCAGGCGTGCGGTCCTGGTGGGACACGGGCGCGGGCGCGTCCGACGCCGACGTGCGGTTCTTCGGCTGGTGCTCAGTGGTCCGCGTGAGGTCTTCGGCCCCGACAGGGCGGTGCCAGGAGGCATCTGGAGATCTCCGCCGGGCCGCGCTGCGTCGCCGGGGCAGAGCTCACGTTTTTCGCCCCCGAAAAGGGGCCGCTAAGCGCGTAAAACCCCCAGTATTCGCCCTTTTTGTCATACGAATCATTGGGTGTCTGGGGTCAGACCCCGAAGAGATGTCTGTGGCTTTGGCTCACTGGTCGCTCAGGAAGGTGTCGGCGGCGATGCCAGCCTGCTTCAGAATCGCGTGCAATGTGCCTTCCGGCACATCGCCAGGATGATTGGGAATCGTCGTGTAGCGGTTCAGTGCCGGGTTGAACCAGATCTCGTGGGAGCCGGCGGCCTGCCGGTGAAACTCCAGGCCGAGTTGTTTGAGCCGCTTGACGATCTCCCGATAGCGGAAACCGGCCAGGGCCCCCATCAGGTCGCGACGATCAACGGGTAGTCGAATGCTTCGCCTGCGAGAGGGAGCGATGATCCACTGGTACCCGCCTGAGCTTCGATCAGCTTCTTGGCGACATCCCGAGCGATTTCGATGGTTTCCTGAATCGTGCGGCCTTGGGCCACGAGGCCCTGCACCTCGTCGCTTGTGGCGAGATACACCCCCTCGGGCAGCTTTTCGATGTGTAGCTGGATCATGTGTTCCAAGGCGATTCCTCCTGCTTTGAAGCGCTGCGCCGTTGGCGTACTTCACCGAGCGATCGCTTGGTCACGACAGGCCTTCGGCGGCTGAAGGTGTGCGTGCTCTTCCGCGCACACACCTACTCTGAGGAATCGTACCGGATCTCCGGACCCGTGCGTCGCGCGGAAGCAATCCACCCGCCAAGCCGCAAAGCGCTCCCGCGCTCGGTCGGCGAAATACGCGTCCGAGACATACGCCTCACGGTGCGCATTGCTTTCGCTTCCGAAGTCCCTTGCGTGCAGCATGAAGGCCGTCGGATGACTCCTCGGCGCCGCCGGGGCAGAGCTCACGTTTTTCGCCCCCGAAAAGGGGCCGCTAAGCGCGAAAAACCCCCGATTTTTGCTATTTTTCCCATAGGAATCAGAGGGTGTTCGAGGTCCGACCCCGGGAGGGGATAATCGCGGCATGTCCTCCGATCGCTTCGTGGCCCTGGTGCCCGCCGCTGGCAGCGGCAGCCGCCTCGGGCACGCCCTGCCCAAGCAGTACCTGCCGCTCGGTGCCTGGCCCATGATCCGCCACACCGTGACGCGGCTGGCGGCGCATCCGCGCATCGAGCGTGTCGCCGTGGTGCTGTCGGCGGGGGACGAGTGGTTCGACGGGGAGGGCTGGGACGGGCTGTCGGGCAAGTTGCAGGTGTTGCGCTGTGGGGGCGACACGCGGGCGGCCACGGTGCGCAACGGGGTGGAGGCGCTGGCCGCGGATTTCGATGGTCACGCCTGGGTGCTGGTGCACGACGCCGCCCGGCCCTGCCTGGGCCGGGTGCTGCTCGACCGGCTCATCGCCGCGCTGGAACGTGATCCGGTCGGCGGCCTGCTGGCGCTGCCGGTGGCGGACACGCTCAAGCGGGCCGACGCCGACCGTCGCGTCGAGGCCACGGTCCCGCGGGAGCGGCTGTGGGCGGCGCAGACGCCGCAGATGTTCCGCCTCGGGCTGCTGCGCGAGGCGCTGGCGCAGGCCGATCCGGCGCTCACGACCGACGAGGCCTCGGCGGTGGAGGCGCTGGGCCTGCGGCCGCGGCTGGTGGAAGGCGATCCGGCCAATCTCAAGGTCACCTACGCCCGCGACCTGCTGCTCGCGGAGCGCTTTCTCGAATCAGGAGAAGACTGATGGACATCCGCGTGGGCCAGGGTTTCGACGTGCACGCCCTGGTCGAGGGCCGACCGCTGATCCTCGGCGGCGTCACCATTCCCTACGAGCGCGGGCTGCTCGGGCACTCCGACGCCGACGCGCTGCTGCACGCGCTGTGCGACGCGCTGCTCGGGGCGGCGGCCCTGGGCGACATCGGTCGCCACTTCCCGGACACCGACCCCACCTGGCGCGGCGCCGACAGCCGCGGCCTGCTGCGGGCCGTGGCGGCGAAGGTGCGCGCCGCGGGCTTCGACGTCAGCAACGTGGATGCCACCATCGTCGCGCAGGCGCCGCGCATGGCGCCCCACATCCCCGCCATGGTGGCGTGCATCGCGGCCGATCTGGGCATCGCGCCGGATCGTGTCAACGTCAAGGCCAAGACCACGGAGCGCCTGGGCTTCACCGGATGGGGCGAGGGCATCGCCGCCGAGGCCGTCGCCCTGCTGGTGCGCAGCCCGGATGCCGGCGGACGCGCCGGCGCCTGAGGGCCCGCGGCAGCGCGCCTTCTTCGCCCTCTGGCCCACGCAAGCCGCCACCCGACGGCTGGCGTGCCACGCGACCGACCTGGCGCGGGAACTGGAGGGGCGGGCGACGCGGCCGGCTTCCATCCACCTCACCCTGGCCTTCCTCGGCGACGTGCCGACGGCCGTTCTGGAGCGCGTGATGCATCCGCCCCGGACGGTGTGCTTGCCGCCCTTCGAACTGGTGCTGGACCGGCTCGGCGTGTGGGACCACAACGGCATCGGCTGGGCCGCACCATCGACGCCACCCGAGGGGCTGTTGCTGCTGCAGCACCGCCTCGCCGACTGGCTGGCGGGTTGCGGCCTGCGCCTGGAGTCGCGGCGCTTCGCGCCGCACGTGACCCTGGTGCGGCGCAGCCGGCGGTCGATGCCGGAGCGCGCCATCACGCCGGTGGCCTGGCGCGTCGGCGAGATGCGTCTGGTGCGCTCCGACCGCGACGCCCTCGGCGCGGTCTACCGGACGCTGACGCGCACGGTGCTCGGAATGCCGGCGCCGGGTGACAATGCGGGGATCGGACAACAAAGCGGGGGAGTGCCGTCGTGAAGGTCGAGAAGATCGAACTGCTGTCCGCGGACGCGGGCTGGCGCAACTACCACTTCGTCAAGCTCGTCACCGACCGCGGCATCGTCGGCTGGAGCGAATTCGACGAGGGCTTCGGCGCCCCCGGCGTCGGGGCGGTGATCGAGCGGCTGGCGGTGCGCGTGGTCGGGCACGACGTCAGCGCCCACGAGCGCATCTTCGCCGACCTGCGCGCCGCCACCCGGCCCGCCACCGGCGGCGTCGTCGCCCTGGCCATGGGGGCGATCGAGAACGCGCTGCTGGACGCGAAGGCCAAGGGCCTGGGCGTGCCCGTCTACGAACTGCTGGGCGGCCGCGTGCGCGACCGCATCCGGGTCTACTGGTCGCACTGCGCCACCTGGCGCATCAACCACCCGAGCCACTACGCGCCGCCGATCACCGACCTCGCAGGCGTGAAGGCCATCGGTCGCGAGGCCCGCGACAAGGGCTTCAGCGCGCTCAAGACCAACATGTTCCGCTACGACGCCGATGGCCGGGTGCTGGGCGGCTGGCGTCCGGGCTTCGGCGTGCCTTTCGAGCCCGGCATGAACGTCGAGAAGGGCCTGCTGCGCGATGTCGTGCGGCACCTCGAGGCATTGCGCGAAGGGGCGGGGCCGGACATGGACATCCTGCTCGACCTCAACTTCAACGCCCGCACCGAGGGCTACCTCAAGATCCTGCGCGCCATCGCCCACCTCGACCTGTTCTGGGTCGAGATCGACTCCGACAACCCCGAGGCCCTGGGGCACATCCGCCGCGCCAGCCCGCACCCGGTCAGCTCCTGCGAGACGCTGCTGGGGCTGGCGGAGTTCCTGCCCTACTTCCGCGAGCAGGCCCTCGACGTGGCCATCATCGACACGCCCTGGAACGGCGTGTGGCAGTCGATGAAGATCGCCGCCGCCGCCGAGGCGCACGAGGTGAATGTCGCGCCACACAACTTCTACGGCCACCTGTGCACCATGATGAACGCGCACTTCTGCGCCGCCGTGCCCAACCTGCGCATCATGGAGACCGACATCGACCGCATCGCCTGGGACCACGAGCTGTTCACCCACGTGCCCGAGATCGTCGACGGCCACCTGATCGTGCCCGACCGTCCCGGCTGGGGCACCGAGCCCAATGAGGCCGGGCTGCGCGCCCACCCGCCGCGCGGCGTGACCGGGCTGCTGAGCTACGGCCGCAAGACCTGAGCACCCCCCTCAACCCCAACCACACCGGCAAACGCATGAGCTTCAAAGTCTTCGTCGACGGCCTGGAAGGCACCACCGGCCTGCGCATCCACGAGTACCTGGCGCGGCGCGCCGACATCGAACTGCTGCGCATCGACCCCGCGCTGCGCAAGGACGTCGCGGCGCGGCGGGCGCTGATCAACGCCTCGGACGTCACCTTCCTGTGCCTGCCCGATGACGCGGCGCGCGAGTCTGCCGCACTGGTGGACAACCCCCGCACCTGCGTGATCGACGCCTCCACCGCCCACCGCACCGACCCGGCGTGGACCTTCGGCCTGCCCGAGCTCGACCCCGGGCAGCGCGACCGGCTGCGGGCCGCGCGGCGCATCGCCAACCCGGGCTGCCACGCCTCGGCCTTCATCCTGCTGGTCAAGCCGCTGGTTGCCGGCGGCATCGTCGCGCCGTCGGCGGTGGTGGCGGCCAGCGCCAGCCCCGGCTCCTCAGGCGGCGGCAAGCAGATGAGCGCGCAGTACGCGCAGGCGGGCGGCAGCCTGAACGCCCCGCGCCCCTCCGCGCTGGCGCTGCAGCACAAGC
>JBEICA010000242.1:0-5557 GCA_040373665.1 Burkholderiales bacterium
AGCAGGCGCTGGAGGCCCTGACCGGTCACGCCGAGGTCATCCTGCAGCGGCTGGACCTGCCCTACCGGACCGTGACCCTGTGCACGGGGGACATGGGCTTCTCGAGTGCCAAGACCTATGACATCGAGGTCTGGCTGCCGGCGCAGCAGGCCTATCGCGAGATCTCGTCGTGCTCCAATTTCGAGGGTTTCCAGGCGCGCAGGATGCAGGCCCGGTTCCGCGGCGAGAAGGGCCGGCCGGAGACCGTGCACACCCTGAACGGCTCCGGCCTGGCGGTGGGGCGCACCCTGGTGGCGATTCTGGAGAACTACCAGCAGGCCGACGGCAGCGTCGCAGTGCCGGCGGCTCTCCGCCCCTACATGGGGGGGCTGGAGCGGATCACGGCGCCGGCCTGAACGCGCCGGGCCTCCCTGGCCCGGGGGAGCCTGTCTTGCGGCGGTCTACAGCAGGAACCCGCTCGCCGGGTCCACCTCTCTGGCGAAGCGAGGCGGGGCCATGGCCTGCAGCGGTGGCTCCGGGCCGAGGGCTGGCTCGAGCCGCAGCAGCATCTGGTGGTAGGCCCGAACGTTTTCGGTCAGCGCCAGCGCCTCTCCACCGCGCGCGGGCCCGTGTCTGAGGTCCCACTGGAATGCCTCGTCGGCCAGCAGCGGCAGGGCCTGTCTGACGTCGACCCAGACATCCGGATTGCCGCCGCTGCGTTGCGCCAGCACGCGCGCATCCTCGAGGTGGCCTGGGCCCTGGTTGTACGCGGCCAGGGCCATCCAGGTACGGTCCGGCTCCGGAATGCGCGCGGGCAGGGCGTCACGAAGGGTCCGGAGATAGCGGGCTCCCGCGAGGATGCTGGCCCGGGCGTCGAGCTTGTCGCGCAGTCCCAGCCGGGTCGCAGTGTCCTCCGTGAGCATCATGAAGCCACGCACCCCGGTGGGCGATACCGCGAGGGGATCCCATCGTGACTCCTGGTATCCCAGGGCCGCGATCAGTCGCCAGTCGATTCCCGTGGCCCGCTGTGCCGCCTGGAAGGCGTCCCGGTACACCGCCAGCGCCTCGTCGCGTCGCGCCAGCAATTGGCTGCGCTCGGCGTCGCTCAGCCGGTCGACATGGCCGTAGTAGCGGTCGACAAGCCGGGCCAGGGTGCCGTCGGCGCGAATGCGGCGGAAGAACCTCGACGCCGCCCGCAGCAGACCCGGGTCGGTGTCGGCCGGGAATGCCCAGGCCAGTTGCTCCGCCTCGCCCAGGACCCGCGCCTGTCGGATGGCGGGATCGGTTGCCCGCAGCAGGTCGAACACGTGGGAACCGGTGACCGCGAATTCGGCTGACCCTGCCGCGAGGAGGGGGGCCACCTCCTCCGGGCTGCCGGCCGGCAGGAATCGCAGGTTTGGCGGCAGCCGTCCACCCAGACTGCGGTCCAGTTGGTCCAGGGCGGTACCGCCGGCGGTCAGGGCCACGCGGGCATCGCCCGCAAGCGTCCAACGGCCGGACGGGTTGTTGTCATGGCGCCGCATGAGCACCTGCCGCACCGTCATGTAGCCCGGTCCGAAGCGGATGCCCTCGAGGCTGTCGCCTGATGCCGTGAGCGCCGCGGCGGCCAGGTGGGCTTCGCCACGACCGAGCCGCACCAGCACGTCGGTGTAGTCGACCGCTTCGATCACACGCACAGGCACGTCGAGCTCGTGGCGGAACAATTCGACCAGATCCTGCTCCAGCCCGGCGAAGCTTCCGTCCGTGGTCGGGAACCGGGTCGTCGGGGCGGGGCGGGTGAGCACCACCAGTTCCTGGCGGAAGCCGGCGGGGTCGACGCGTGGCATGTCGGCTGGCACGAGCGGACCCGGCCGGGACAGCGAGCCCGAGGCGGCCAGACACAGCAACAGCCCGGAGATGGCGACGTGGCGCATGCTCAGCGTCTAAGGGGGCTGCGGGGCGGGGCGGGATGGACATCCCTGCCCAGGCGCCGGCGCGGCCCTGCGCTGGGTGACGGCGGAAATGGCATGGTCATGATTATCCCACCGATCGGGCCGGCGGCCCGGAGGGCCGGCGCCGCTATAATCGGCGTCCTGCCACTCATCTCCCGGTACCGATGCTCGAAGCCTGCGACCTCGCCTGCGTGCGGGGCGACGAGATCCTGTTCGAAGGCCTGAGTTTCGCGGTGGGTCCTGGCGAGGTGCTCTGGATCGAGGGCGAGAACGGCAGCGGCAAGACCAGCCTGCTGCGCATGCTCTGCTCCCTCGGACACCCGGACGCCGGTGAACTGCGATGGTGCGGCACGGCGTTTCGCGCGGGGCGCGACGCGCTGCTGCAGGATCTCGCTTACGTCGGACACGTCAACGCCCTGAAGGATGACCTCTCGGTCCTTGAGAACCTTCAGTTCCATGCCCGCATCACAGGGCTGCATGCCGGGCACGACCGCATGCTGGCGGCCCTCGACCAGGTCGGGCTGGGGCTGCGCGCCGACCTGCCGGCCCGGGTGCTTTCACAGGGGCAGCGGCGCCGCGCAGCGCTGGCGCGGCTGTGGCTCGCCGGTTCGCGCCGGCTCTGGATCCTGGATGAGCCCTTCGCGGCGCTCGACATCGCCTCCGTGGCCCGCCTCGCCGATCTCATCGATGCCCGGGTCGCGGATGGCGGCATCGTGGTGCTGACCACACACCAGGAGGTTGATCTGCCAAACGGTCGCACCCGCCGGCTCCGGCTGGGGCCCGGATGATGAGCGCGGCACTCTGGGCGGTGTTCCGGCGCGACGTGGTGCAGGCGTGGCGCCGGCGCGCCGACTGGCTGACGACCTTTTTCTTTTTCATCATCGTCGTCAGCCTGTTTCCGCTCGGCGTCGGACCGGAGCCGGGACTGTTGCGCACCATGGCCCCCGGCATTCTCTGGGTTGCCGCGCTGCTCGCCGCCATGCTGTCGCTGCCGCGGGTGTTCGGCAGTGACCACGCCGACGGCACGCTGGAGCAACTGGTGCTCACACCGCAACCGCTTGCCATGCTGGTGTTGTCCAAGATCGCGGCCCACTGGCTGCTCTCCGGTGTGCCGCTGGCGCTCATGGCGCCGGTGCTTGGCCTGCAGTTCGGTCTGCCCGCCGAGGTGCTGCCGGTGCTCTGCCTGTCTCTGCTGGTCGGCACGCCCTGCCTGTCCCTGGTCGGCGCCGTCGGGGCGGCACTCACCCTCGGGGTCCGGGGAGGGGGGGTGCTCGTGGCGTTGCTGGTTCTGCCCCTGTACATTCCCGTCCTGATCTTCGGAGCGGGGGCGGTAGAGGCGATGGCCGAGGGAACCGGCGCCTCCGGGCATCTGTCTTTGCTGGGTGCTCTGCTCTGCCTTGCTCTGGTGCTGGGGCCGTGGGCTTCGGCGGCTGCCATACGGGTCGCGCTGGAATGAGGGCGGTCGCACCGACGGTGATGCGTCTCCGGGCCCAGGCAGAGCATGCGGGGTTCGGTTCCGGCCTGAGCCCATGGAGGCGGCGTTGTGGCACGCTGGCCAGCGAGCGGGTGGCGCGGGCCCTTCCGCCCGATGGCGCGCGGCGTCCCCTCCGGCACGCCTGCAGACCCCGGGGCTGCGTTACCCTCTCACCCCTGACTCCATGAACTGGCTCAAATACTCCTCTCCGCAGACCTTCTATCCGCTGGCCGGGCGGCTCGCCCCCGTGTTCTGGACACTGTCGGCGGTGCTGTGCGCCGCCGGGCTCGTTCTCGGGCTGCTGGTCGCACCCACCGACTTTCAGCAGGGCGATTCCTATCGCATCATCTACGTCCACGTGCCGGCGGCCTGGATGTCCATGTTCATCTATCTCGTCATGGCGGTCTGGGCGGCCACCGGGCTGGTGGTGAACACCCGGCTGTCCTCGATGATGGCCAGTGCCCTGGCGCCGACCGGGGCGCTGATGACCTTCATCGCGCTCTGGACCGGGGCCCTGTGGGGGCGGCCGACCTGGGGCACGTGGTGGGTGTGGGATGCACGCCTCACCTCGGAACTGATCCTGTTGTTTCTCTACATCGGTTTCATGGCGCTGCATGCCTCCATCGACGAACCGCGCCGTGCCGACCGGGCCGCGGCCATCCTCGCGATCGTCGGGGTGGTGAACGTGCCCATCATCTATTTCTCGGTCAAGTGGTGGAACACGCTCCACCAGGGCGCTTCGGTGAGCCTGACGCGCGCGCCCTCGATGGCGACAACGATGCTGACGGGCATGCTGGTCATGGCGCTGGGGTTCTGGATGTACAGCATCGCCGCAGCCCTCACCCGGGTGCGCGGCATCATTCTCGAGCGGGAGCGAAACACTGCCTGGGTCGGGACGGTCTGAAGTGATTGATGCAGCTTGCAGCAGGTCCCGCGGTCTTGGCGGGGCGTCCGCAGTGACCGGCCCGTACCGGCCGGTCGGGTTTCGAGAGGTGGGACGGTGACGGTCTACTGGGACAGTATCGGCAGTTTTCTGGCCATGGGCGGTTATGGCGGGTATGTCTGGGGGGCGTACGGCGTGACGGCCGTGCTGCTCGTGGGCGAGGTGCTGCTGGTGAGACGCCGGCACGGGTTGGCCCGTGCCATGGTGCGCCGCCTGACGCGCCTCGGAAAGAGCCGATGAAGCCGCGCCAGAAGCGTCTGGCCATGGTGGCCGGTGGGCTGGCCGTGCTCGGGATCGGTGCCGCGTTGATCCTGAACGCCTTCAACAGCAATCTGGTGTTCTTCTACAGCCCAACCCAGGTGGCGGCGAACGAGGCCCCGCTGAACCGGAGTTTCCGCATCGGCGGCATGGTCGAGGCCGGCAGCGTCCAGCGCCAGGCCGACGGCGTCAGCGTGCGCTTCGTCGTCACGGACACGGCGCGGTCCATTCCGGTGGTGTACACCGGCATCCTTCCGGATCTGTTCAAGGAGGGCAAGGGTGTGGTGGCCCAGGGCAAGCTCGCCAGTGATGGTGTGTTCCGGGCGAGCGAGGTGCTCGCCAAGCACGATGAAAACTACATGCCGCCCGAGGCGGCCGATGCGGTGGAGAAGGCGCGCAAGGCCGAGCAGGAGAGCCAGCGAACGCTGGTGATGCAGAAGGGCGGGGAGGCGAAGCCGTGATTCCTGAACTGGGTCATTTCGCGCTCATGCTGGCGCTTTGCATCGCCGTCGTCCAGGCGGTGGTGCCACTGGTCGGTGCCGCCCGAAACGATGCGCGCCCGATGGCGCTCGCCCGCCCCGCGGCGCAAGGCCAGTTCGTGTTCGTCGCGCTCGCCTTCGGCTGTCTTGCCTGGTCGTTCGTGCACAACGACTTTTCCGTGGTGAACGTCGCCGCCAATTCCAACTCCAGCCTGCCGGTGCAGTACCGCTTCGCCGCCACCTGGGGCAGCCACGAGGGATCACTGCTGCTCTGGGTGTTCATGCTGAGCCTCTGGATGACGGCCGTGTCGGTGTTCAGCCGGCACCTGCCGCAGCCGGTCGTTTCCCGCATTCTGGCCGTGATGGCCCTGGTCAGTGTCGGGTTCCTGCTGTTCCTCCTGCTCACTTCCAACCCCTTCGAGCGCATGTTGCCGGGCGCCGACGATGGTCGGGACCTCAATCCCCTGCTGCAGGATCCGGGCATGGTCATCCA
>JBEICA010000066.1:0-15149 GCA_040373665.1 Burkholderiales bacterium
GCAAGCAGTTGCATGACGCGCACCGCGGCCTGCCGCAGCGCGACCAGCCGTTCCGCATGCTCGCCGGCCTGATAGAGGTCGCGGTATTCGCGCAGGGCCTGCTCCACTTCAGCGGTGTCCGGCATGTTGCGGGTATCCGGCGCCCCGGTCTGGCGGGCGGCTTTTCGTTTCGCCAGCGCGAAATCGTCGATTCCGTCCTCGGCCATGATGCGTGCCGCCATCTGGGCGATGCGCATGCGCATCTGTCTCTGCCCGGGGGAGTCACGACCCACGGATGCTCTCCGGATCGACCGCGAGGCCAGGTTCAATACAGTTGATCATCGCGTTCGTCGGGCTTCGCCCGACGGCGGTCACCTGCCGTTGCCCCGGCATCCTCCTCCGGGGGCAGGTTTTCCTGCAGGAAGAACTCGGCCGGACCGTCGCCCGGCTGAGTGTCGCGCAGCCCAGTCGCCGGATTCACGCGAGCCGCGATGACGCCATCGGGCGCCATCATCGGTTCGTCGGGCATCCCGCGCAATGCAGCCTCCATGTATGTCATCCAGATGGGCAGGGCGGCTGCTGCGCCGGTTTCGCTGGCTCCCAGTGACTTCGGCGTGTCGTGACCCATCCAGGCGATGGCGACGAGCCGTGGGTTGTAGCCGGCGAACCAGGCATCCCTCTGGTCGTTGGTGGTGCCGGTCTTGCCCGCGAGATCCGATCGTCCGAGGCGGTTGGCGCGCGCCGCGGTCCCGCCCCTGACGACGTCCTGCATCATGCTGGTCATGATGAAGGCATTGCGGGTGTCGATGATGCGCGGCGCCGAGATTCCCGCCTGCGCGGGGCGCGCCCGATCCAGGACCTTGCCCTTCGCGTCAGTGATGCGGTCGAGGAAGTAGGGCACGACGAGGTAGCCCCCGTTGGCGAAGGCCGCATACCCCGCCACCATCTGCAGCGGAGTCACCGATCCGGCCCCGAGTGCCATGGTCAGATACGGCGGGATCAGCCGGCGTTCGAACCCGAACCTCACGACATAGTCCTGGGCATACTGCGGGCCGATCGCCTGCAGGATGCGGATCGAGACCATGTTCTTCGACTTGGTCAGCGCCGTGCGCATGCTGATCGGGCCATCGAACTCGCCATCGAAGTTCTTGGGTTCCCATACCGTCGACCCGGTTTCCGTCGCGTCGAAGCTGAGGGGGGCGTCGTTGATGATGGTCGCGGGCGTGAAGCCACGTTCCAGCGCCGCCGAGTAAACGAAGGGCTTGAAGCTCGATCCCGGTTGGCGGTAGGCCTGGGTAACGTGGTTGAACTGGTTGCGGGCGAAATCGAAGCCCCCGACCAGAGCGCGGATGGCGCCGGTGCCGCTGTCCATGGAAACCAGTGCCGCCTCAGGCTGCGGCAACTGGGTGATCTGCCAGACGCCAGCATCATCCCTTGTCACCCGTGTCAGGGCCCCGCGTCTCAGGCGACGCTCGGCTGGCGCCTTGTCGCCGAGCATCCGGGCGGCGAACCGAAGCCCCTCGGCTCCGATGCGTACACGTCCGACCCCCTTCGCGAAGGCGATTACGCCCTCCCGGTCGACCTGTAGAACAACGGCTGGCACGATCCCGTCCGACTCGGTCTCCTCCCCGAGCAACTCCTCGACCGCGTCGTCTGCCGTGTCGGCCGGCAGGTCGACGAAACCTTCGGCGCCGCGGTGGCCGCGCCGGCGGTCGTACTCCAGCAGCCCCAGGCGCACTGCCAGGTAAGCCGCGTCCTGGTGGCGTCGCGAGATGGAGGTGTAGGCCTTCAGCCCGGAGGTGTAGGCGTCCTCCTTGAAGCGCTCGAAGAGCATCTGTCGAACCATCTCCGTCAGGAAATCGGCGCGTGTTGCGTAGCGCTGCTGTTCCCGCCTGCTCTGGACCGGTGCGGCGACGGCACTGCGAAAGTCTTCGTCCGAAATGAACCCCAGCGAGCGCATGCGGCGCAGCACGTATTCCTGCCGGGACTTGGCCCGGGTGGGATTGGCCACCGGGTTGTAGGAAGACGGAGCTTTGGGCAGGCCGGCGAGCATTGCCTGCTCGGAGAGGTTAAGTCCGGCCAGAGACTTGCCGAAATAGGTCTGGGCAGCGGCGGCGAAGCCATAGGCGCGCTGCCCAAGGTAGATCTGGTTGATGTAGAGCTGAAGTATCTGGTCCTTGGAGAGGTTGTGCTCGATCTTGAACGCCAGCAGGGCTTCGTTGAACTTGCGCGAGAACGTTTTTTCCTTTGTCAGGAAGAAGTTGCGCGCCACCTGCATCGTGATTGTGCTGGCTCCCTGACGGGCCCCGCCACGGATGAAGTTGGACAGCGCCGCCCGGACGACACCGATGTAGTCGACGCCCCCATGCTCGTAGAAACGCTCATCCTCGGCGGCGATGATGGCCTGGATCAGGGGTTTCGGAACTTCGGCGATGGCCACCACCGCACGTCTTTCCTCGCCGAATTCGCCGATCAGGTCCCCCTCGGTGCTGAAAACCTGCATCGGCACCTTGGGACGGTAGTCGGTCAGCACTTCCAGGGATGGCAATCCCGGATAGGCGACCACAGCCGCGTAGCCGAGCAGCAGTGCCCCCGCCACGAGCAGGGCCATCAGAACGAAGAAGGGCAGGAACCACCAGCGAAGGAACATGAAAGGGGCGCGGGTTGGGAAGCCCCGGCTGGGGCCGCTGGAATTATAAGGGCGGTGGCGTCCGCTTCCCCGCGGAACGTACCGGAGATCTTTTCGGGCGTCGGCCGCACTTCAGCGAGCGCCGACACGCGGCGACCGCGACATCGGAGGGGACATGCTTAAGGGCAAGGTCGACTTTTCGCGGATCTCGGAGATCCTCACCGAATTGCTGAAGCCGAAGGCGCCGCCCCTGATCGGCGTCGACATCAGTTCGTCCTCCATCAAGCTGGTGGAGCTGGCTCCGGCTGGCAAGAGCCGCTATCGCCTCGAGCGCTACGCCATCGAGCCGTTGCCGCGGGATGCGGTGGTCGATGGAAACATCATGAATCTCGAGGAGGTCGGGGCCACGCTCAAGCGCGGGTGGAAACGACTCAATTCGCGGCTCAGGAACGTGGCGCTGGCCCTGCCGTCCGCGGCGGTGATCACCAAGAAGATCGTGGTCCCTGCCGGTCAGACCGAGGATGAACTCGAGCTGCAGGTTGAAACCGAGGCCAACCAGTACATTCCCTTCGCGCTGGACGAGGTGAACCTCGACTTCCAGATCCTCGGCCCTTCGGCCAATGGCCCCGAGGAGATCGAGGTCCTGATCGCCGCGTCGCGCAAGGAGAAGGTCGAGGATCGCGTCGCAGTCGCGGAATCGCAGGGGTTGAAGGCCGTCGTCGTCGACATCGATGCCTTCGCGGCTCAGACGGCTTTCGAGCTGATCCAGTCCCAGCTCCCGGACGGCGGCCTGGACCGGACGGTCGCGCTGGTCGATGTCGGAGCGACGATGATGAACATCAACGTTCTGCGCAACGGCCAGTCGGTGTACTTCCGCGAGCAGCCTTTCGGAGGGGCGCAGCTGACCCAGGAGATCCAGCGCGTCTTCGGCCTGTCCGCCGAGGAGGCGGAGAGCGCCAAGCGCAACGGCGGCCTGCCAGACAACTATGACAGTGATGTCCGTCGTCCTTTCATCGATGCCCTGGCCCTGGAACTGACCCGAGCCCTGCAGTTCTTCTTCACCTCGACACAGTACAACCAGGTGCACCACATCGTGCTCGCTGGCGGGTGTGCGACCCTGCAGGGTCTGGATGAGGTCGTCGCGCGCCGCACAGGGGTCGATACTCTCGTGGCGAACCCTTTTTCCGTCATGGACAAGTCGTCGCGCGTCAAGGACAGCCAGCTGGCGGCGGATGCGCCTGCGCTGATGGTGGCCTGTGGTCTGGCCCTGCGGAGGTTCGATCAGTGATACCGATCAACCTGCTGCCTCATCGCGAGGCGCGCCGGAAGGAACAACGCAAGCGCTTCGCCACCATGGCTGCCCTGACGGTCGCCCTGGGCGGTCTCATCGTCTTCGCCGGACATACGCACTACGCCAGTCGCATCGAGGAGCAGACCGGGCGCAACCAGTTCCTGGAGGGCGAGATCGCCTCCCTGGACAGGCAGATTGCCGAGATCAGCAAGCTCAAGGAACAGACCAAGGCGCTGCTGGGACGGAAGAAGGTGGTCGAATCGCTGCAGTCGAACCGGTCGGAGACCGTGCGCCTGCTCGACCAGCTCATCCGGCAGATCCCGGACGGCGTCTACCTCAAGGCCGTGAAGCAGCAGGGGCCGAACGTCAACGTCTCCGGATATGCCAGTTCGAGCGCGCGCGTGTCCACCCTCATGCGCAACCTCGACGCCTCGCCCTGGCTGGAGGATCCGGCTCTGGTGGAAATCAAATCGGTGCAGGTGAACAACCAGCCGCAGAACGAATTCAACCTCAATGTCCGGCTCTCGCGCGAGGCGCCTGTCCAGTCGAAGTCGGCCGCGACGGTCGGTGCGCCGAGCAAGGGATGAAGACCATGAACCTTGAGGAACTGCGCCGCCTGGATTTCAAGGATGTGGGCAACTGGCCGGTGCTGCCGAAGCTGGGTGCACTGACCGCGCTTCTGTTGGTGATTCTGGCAGGGGGCTACCTGCTCGACTGGCAGGGCCAGGCGGAAATCCTCGAGACCGAGAGTCTCAAGGAGCAGGAGCTGAGGCAGACCTTCCTGGACCGGAAGACGCAGGCCATCAATCTCGACCTGCACCGCAAGCAGCTGCAGGACATCGAACAGTCCTTCGGCGCAATGCTCAAGCAACTGCCGAACAAGGCGGAGATGGAAGCCCTGTTGACCGACATCAACCAGGCGGGCCTGGGGCGCGGACTGCAATTCGACCTGTTCCGTCCGGCGCCGCAGGAGACACTGTCCGAGTTCTATGCCGAGCTGCCGATCACGATCCGGGTCACCGGTTCTTATCACGACATCGGCTCGTTCGCGAGTGACGTGTCGCAACTGTCGCGCATCGTCACGCTCAACGACATCGCGCTGTCGACGGAAAAGGACGGCTCCATCGCGCTTGACGCCACGGCGAAGACCTACCGCTACCTGGACGAGGCGGAGATCAGCGCCCAGAAGCGCAAAGATGGCAAGAAGACATCGGAGAACCCCTCATGACCGTACGTCTGCTCATCGTCGTGACAGCGTTGTCCATGGCGGGATGTGGCACCGGTGACTACCAGGACCTGCGCCAGTTTGTCAGCGAGTCTGGCGCCAACCTGCGCGGCAAGGTGGAGCCCGTTCCCGAGATGGCGCCGTACGAGGCCTTCACGTATGAAGCGTTCGACCTGTCGGACCCGTTCAAGCCGAGGAAACCCGAGGCCAAGGAGAAGTCGGGGACAGAGCCCCCACTGCAGGCCAGCGAACTGCGGCGCAAGGAGGCTCTGGAGAACTATCCCCTCGAGAGCCTGAAGATGGTCGGCACGCTGCAGGACAAGCACGGGAAGATGTTCGCGCTGCTGAAGACTCCGGAAAACAACCTGTATCAGGTCAGGCCCGGCAACTATGTCGGACAGAACTTCGGCATCGTCACCACCATCACCGAGACCTCCGTCGCATTGAAGGAGGTCTTCCAGGACACCACCGGCGTGTGGTCTGAACGCACGAGCAGCCTGCAGCTGCTCGATGAAGAGGAGTCGAGCAAATGAGGACCCGGTCGTTGGCATGGTTGCGCGCGCTGGCGGCAGTCGCCGCGCTGGCACTTTCCTCAGGTCAGTGCCTTGCCGCCCGGGAGGAGGTGCCCGAGCCGGGGGCGAACGCGATCGAGGCGGTCGAGGCCCTGTCCGCACAGGGCGGGCGCGTCGTGGTCAAGATCCGGACGCGTGAGCCGCTGGCCAACGCCCCAGCGGCGTTCGCCATCAACAATCCGCCGCGGATCGCATTCGATTTCCCCGGCACCGTCAACGGCATGGGCAAGAGCACGCAGGAGATCGGCAACACCGACCTGCGGTCGGTACGCCTTGGGCAGTCGGCCGGGCGCACGCGGGTGGTGCTGAACCTTGCGCGACCGGTGAAGTACGAGACCCTGATGGATGGACGTCAGTTTGTAATCTCGCTGCAGGGGGGGGGCGGGGTCGCCATGGGGTTGGCGAACGACACACAGCAGTTTGCGAAGGGGAAGGGCAACGCTCCGCATTCCCTGCTCAACATCGACTTCCGGCGCGGCAAGAGCGGCGAAGGGCAGCTCGTGGTGGACATGTCCGACAACGCCACCGGCATCGACATCCGGCGGCAGGGGAAGTCGGTTGTCGTCGACTTCGTCCAGACCGAGATCCCCGCGAACCTGCAAAGACGCCTGGATGTCACCGATTTCGCCACGCCAGTGGATTTCGTCGAGGCTTCGCGCCAGGGCGGCAACGCGCGGCTGGTGATCACGCCACGCGGCAACTGGGAGCATTCGGCCTATCAGGCGGACAACCGGCTGATCGTCGAGGTCAAGCAGGTGGTGGAGGATCCCACCAAGATCGGTGCCGCCTCCGGGCGCGGCTACGTCGGTGACAAGCTGTCGCTCAATTTCCAGAACATCGAGGTCCGGGCGGTGTTGCAGGTCATCGCCGATTTCACCGGGCTGAACATCATCACCAGCGACACCGTCGGCGGCAATCTCACGCTGCGCCTCAAGGATGTCCCCTGGGATCAGGCGCTGGAGATCATCCTGCAGGCCAAGGGCCTGGACATGCGCAAGAACGGAAACGTTGTCTGGATCGCCCCGAGGGATGAGCTTGCGACGAAGGAGAAGCTGGCGCTGGAGGCGCAGCAGCAGATCCAGGAACTCGAACCGACACGCACCGAAAGTTTCCAGCTCAACTACATGAAGGCCGAGGCCTTCCAGGCGATCGTCTCGGACCCCAACCAGCGGCTGCTTTCAAAGCGTGGCAGTGCCGTGATCGACCCGCGGACCAACACCCTGTTCGTGCAGGACACGCCGAGCAAGCTCGAGGAGATCGCGACGCTCATCAAGAAGATCGACATTTCGGTCCGGCAGGTGATGATCGAGGCCAGGATCGTCGAGGCGTCCGACACTTTCGGCCGGGCCCTGGGAGCGCGGCTGGGCACGGTGACCCTTGGTGATGGATTCGGCGGCGGATCGACGCGCATGTTCGTCAGCGGCCAGTCCCGCAGCCTGATGGTCCAGACGGGCCAGATGCAGGATTACGCCTCCTCGGGATTCCCCGACTCCCTGGCGGTGAACCTGCCCGCTCCGGACCTCGGTTCGGGAAGCGGCTCGGCGGGCGCGTTCTCGTTCACGCTGTTCAATCCCGGCCAGACGCGATTCCTGAACCTGGAGCTGTCGGCGCTGCAGCTCGATGCCCGGGGCAAGCTCATCTCGAGCCCCCGCGTGATCACCGCGGACAACGTCGAGGCCAACATCGAGCAGGGCACCGAGATCCCGTACCAGACCGCGACGGCTTCGGGGGCCACCAGCATCATGTTCCGCAAGGCGACCCTGTCGCTCAAGGTCAAGCCACAGATCACCCCGGACGACAACGTCATCATGCGCCTCAACGTGCACAAGGACAGCGTGGGTGTCACCACCAACGCGGGACCCGCCATCGACACCAAGCAGGTTGCCACGGAGGTCCTGGTCGAAAACGGTGGCACGGTCGGCATCGGCGGCATCTACACGCAGGACGAGACCTCGCAGATGAGCAAGATCCCGCTGCTGGGCGACATTCCCTACCTTGGCTTCTTCTTCCGCAATGAGCGTCGCCTGAACCAGCGCCGCGAACTGCTGGTCTTCGTGACGCCGCGCATCCTCAAGGAGGCTGCGGCCTCGCGCTGATCCGCGCTGCCCCGGGGCGGTCGTCGGTCCGCGGGCAGTGGTGGCGGCGTACGCCACGGCCGTCGTGCAGTCCGCACGGCGCCCGCGACCACCCTTGGCGATGAGCGGAGCGCTCCGCGCCGATCGCCGATCCGCTGCAAGGCCGATGGACGTCCCCGAGGCGCCCTCGTCCGGCGCCTGACTGGTGAGGAACCCGGGCTGCGCGCGGGGGGATGAGCCTGCGGCTCTCGCATCCGAGGCCCCGTCCGGCGCACCGCAGTCCTCGACATCATCCCGGGGTCCTCCGTGATATCCGGGCTAAAATTGCGCGATGGACATTACCGCGCACCGCCGGCCTTCCGTCGTGGCACATCTGCCGGGCAGCATCTTTCTGGTCGGGCTCATGGGCGCCGGCAAGACCTCCGTCGGGCGCCTGCTGGCAAAGCGACTGGGCAAGCGCTTCGTGGACTCGGACCATGAGATCGAGGCACGCACCGGGGTCCGCATTCCCGTGATCTTCGAGATCGAGGGAGAGGCCGGGTTCCGGCAGCGCGAGACGGCCATGATCGACGAGCTCACCCGTCACGAAGACATCGTCCTCGCCACGGGCGGCGGCGCCGTCATGGATGGCCGCAACCGGGAGGCGCTGCATACCCGCGGCACGGTCGTCTATCTGCGTGCCAACGTCGACGACCTCTGGAATCGCACCCGCCGGGACCGCAATCGCCCGCTTCTCCAGACCGCTGATCCGCGCGCCCGTCTGGCGGAGCTGATGGCGGCCCGCGATCCACTCTATCGTGAGGTTGCCCATCTGGTGGTCGACACCGGTGCCCAGAGCCTGCGGACCCTGGTGGTCCGGCTGGAGGCGCTGCTTGTCCAGCGCCTCGCCCCGAACAAGGAACACGAAGCATGCTGACCACCGTCGTCGGGCTGGGCGACCGCGCCTACCCCATCCACATCGGCACCGGTCTGCTCGATCAGGCGGAACTGGTCACGGCGCACCTGCCGCAGAAGCGGGTGGCGATCGTCACTAATGAGACCGTGGCACCGCTTTACCTGGGACGCCTGAGCGCAGCCCTGGAGGGGGCTGGCGTCGACGTGCTGTCCATCGTCGTGCGTGACGGCGAGTCCTTCAAGACCTGGGAGACCCTGAACGTCATTTTCGATGCCCTGCTTTCGGCCCGCTGCGAACGCAAGACCACCCTGCTCGCGCTCGGGGGTGGCGTGATCGGTGATCTGACCGGATTCGCTGCTGCCACCTACCTGCGCGGCGTGCCTTTCATCCAGGTGCCGACCACGCTGTTGTCCCAGGTCGACTCCTCTGTGGGGGGCAAGACCGGCATCAATCATCCGCTTGGGAAGAACATGATCGGCGCGTTCTACCAGCCGCGGCTCGTGCTTGCGGATCTGGCGAGCCTCGACACCCTGCCCGACCGTGAGCTTTCCGCCGGCCTGGCCGAGGTGATCAAGTACGGCATCCTCGGCGACGCCCCCTTTTTCGAATGGCTGGAGGCCAGCATGCCTGCCCTGCTGGCGCGCGATCGTGATGCCCTGGCCCACGCCGTTCATCGCTGTTGCCGCAACAAGGCCGAGATCGTCGCAGAGGACGAACGGGAATCCGGCCGGCGGGCATTGTTGAACCTCGGCCACACCTTTGGCCACGCCATCGAGGCGGCCCTGGGTTTCGGCGTCTGGCTGCACGGTGAGGCGGTCGCGGCCGGCATGGTGCTGGCGGCGCGTGCCTCGGCGCTGCTCGGCCACATCGGCGAGACCGACCTGCAACGGATCGAGCGCATTCTCGCGGCTGCCCGACTGCCTGTGGTCCCGCCCGAACTGCCCGTGGCGAGGTGGCTGGAACTCATGGGGCATGACAAGAAGGTCGAGGCCGGGCGCCTGCGCTTCGTTTTGCTGCGTGCGCTTGGCGATGCCTATCTGGACGATTCCGTACCGTTGCCGGTGCTCGACGCGGTGCTCGGTGGCGGCGGGGCGCATGGCTGAGCTCGCCCCCTACGCCGCCCAGGCGGCAAGTTCTCGGGGCCGGCGGATGCCGGAGTCGCCCCCCGAGGGCCGTTCCGAGTACCAGCGCGACCGCGACCGCATCGTGCATTCCGCGGCCTTCCGGCGGCTCGAGTACAAGACGCAGGTCTTCGTCAATCATGAGGGCGACCTGTTCCGCACCCGCCTCACCCACTCGATCGAGGTGGCTCAGATCGCGCGGTCGGTGGCCAGGAATCTCGGACTGAACGAGGACCTCGTCGAGGCGGTCTCCCTGGCGCACGACCTCGGGCACACGCCCTTCGGCCATGCAGGACAGGACGCCCTCAACGAGTGCATGGGCGAGCACGGCGGTTTCGAGCACAACCTGCAGTCGTTGCGGGTTGTCGACTACCTCGAGAGCCGCTACGGCGATTTCGCCGGACTGAATCTGACCTTCGAGACCCGGGAGGGCATCCTCAAGCACTGCTCCGCGCGCAACGCGGCGCAACTGGGGGACGTCGGGGAGCGCTTCGTCCTGCGCAGGCAGCCGGGTCTGGAGGCACAACTCGCGAACATTGCCGACGAGCTTGCCTACAACAATCACGATGTCGATGACGGGTTGCGGTCGGGACTGATCGACATCGGGGAGTTGTCCGAGGTTTCGATCTTCCGCCGCCACCTCGACGAGGTGAAGGCCCGCCATCCCGGCATCCAGGATCGCCGCCAGGTTCACGAAACGATTCGTCGCATGATCAACACCCTGGTCATGGATCTGACCCGACAGAGCCTGGCCAACATCCAGGCCGCCGCCCCCGCCTCGATCGACGAGGTGCGCCTCGCGCCTGCGCTCATCGGCTTCAGCCCCCCGGTGCGGGAGGAGCAGCACGAGCTCAAGCGTTTCCTGCGCACCCGGCTCTACCAGCACTACCGGGTGGCGCGCATGGCTGCGAAGTCGAGGCGGATCGTGCGAGAGCTGTTCCAGGCATTCGCGGGGGACCTGCGACTGCTGCCGCCCGAGTTTCAGGGAAGGGCCGACACCGACGGCGTCAGGGCGATCGCGGATTACATCGCGGGCATGACCGACCGCTACGCCATCCTGGAGCACCGTCGCCTGTTCGCGGTCGAGCAGACCTGAATCCGGCGCACCGCAATGGTGCGGCACAGTGGCCGGAGCTGCGGCCGGATCGCGGAAACGGGCTCCAATATTGAAGCGGTTGCACGCTTGAGGTTACCATTTCGCCCCTTGCCCTTCGCAAACGCAAGCCTGAAAAGGCCGTAGGGCATCCGGACATCGCCGCATGCCCGGACGCGCGACAGCCCCACCCACCCAGAAGACCGAGAGGTACAACGTGGTTGAGTCCTTCCCGCCGAGCCCGCAGGGGTTGTATCACCCCGACAACGAGCATGATGCCTGTGGCGTCGGTTTCGTCGCCCACATCAAGGGCCGAAAGAGCCACGCCATCGTCGAGCAGGGTCTGCAGATCCTGCGCAACCTGACCCACCGGGGCGCCACCGGCGCAGACCCGCTCGCCGGGGACGGTGCTGGCATCCTTCTCCAGCTGCCCGACGGATTCCTCCGCGACGAGATGAAGGCGCTCGGCGTCGAGCTGCCTCCCCCAGGGGAGTACGGGGTCGGCATGGTGTTCCTGCCGCAGGAGCCTGCCAGCCGGCTGGCGTGCGAACAGGAGATCGAGCGCGCCATCCGGTCGGAGGGGCAGGTGTTCCTCGGATGGCGCGACGTGCCTTGCGACCAGTCGGTGCTGGGCGAGTCGGTCAAGCGCATCGAGCCCGTCATTCGCCAGGTGTTCATCGGCGCCGGCGCCAACGTCACGGTCACCGACGCCCTGGAGCGCAAGCTCTACGTCATCCGCAAGCGTGCCGGCCATGCCATCCAGGCCCTGCGTCTGGCGCACGGCAAGGAGTTCTACGTCCCTTCCATGTCGGCGCGCACGGTGGTCTACAAGGGCATGCTGCTCGCGGATCAGCTCGGCAACTACTACCTCGACCTGCGCAATCCTGCGGTGGTGTCCGCGCTGGCGCTGGTGCACCAGCGGTTCTCGACCAACACCTTCCCGACCTGGGATCTGTCCCACCCCTTCCGGCTGATCGCACACAACGGCGAGATCAACACCCTGCGGGGCAACGTCAACTGGCTGCGTGCGCGTGAGGGCGCCATCTCCTCGCCCATCCTTGGCAAGGACCTGGACAAGCTCTGGCCCCTGGTCTACCCGGGCCAGTCCGACTCTGCATCCTTTGACAACGCTCTGGAACTGCTCGTCATGGCGGGCTACTCGTTGTCGCACGCCATGATGATGATGATCCCCGAGGCGTGGGAGAAGCACACCCTGATGGACCCGAGCCGCCGCGCGTTCTACGAGTACCACGCGGCGATGATGGAACCCTGGGACGGTCCGGCCGCGGTGGCCTTCACCGATGGGCGGCAGATCGGCGCGACCCTGGACCGGAACGGGCTGCGGCCGGCGCGCTACTTCGTGACCGACGATGACCATGTGGTGATGGCCTCCGAGACCGGTGTCCTGCCGTTCCCCGAGGACCGCATCGTCAAGAAGTGGCGTCTGCAACCGGGCAAGATGTTCCTGGTCGACCTCGAACTTGGCCGGATCATCGATGACCGCGAGATCAAGGACCAGCTCGCCGCCGCGAAGCCCTACCGCCAGTGGATCGACAGCATCCGCGTCAAGCTCGACGACCTGCGCGATCCGGCGCCGACGCAGTCTGGGGCGACATCCGGTTTGCTCGATCGCCAGCAGGCCTTCGGATACACGCAGGAGGACCTCAAGTTCCAGCTGCTGCCGATGGGTCGGGATGGCGAGGAGGCCATCGGCTCGATGGGCAACGACAGCCCGCTTGCGGTCCTGTCCGACAAGAACAAGACGCTCTACCACTATTTCAAGCAGCTGTTCGCGCAGGTCACCAACCCACCGATCGATCCGATCCGCGAGGAGCTGGTGATGTCGCTGGTCTCCTTCATTGGCCCCAAGCCCAACCTGCTTGGCGTCGACGAGACCAATCCTCCGATCCGGCTCGAGGTGCCGCAGCCGGTGCTCGACCCTGACGAGATGGCGCGCATCCGCGACATTGCCCGGCTGACCGACAACAAGTTCCGCTCCTATGAGATCGACATCTGCTATCCGGTCGCCTGGGGTCGCGAGGCGATCGAGGCGCGGCTCGCGAGCCTCTGCGCCGAAGCCGTCGATGCCGTCCGCTCCGGCTACAACATCCTGATCCTCTCTGATCGCAGGGTGAGCCCGGAGCGGGTGGCGATCCCTGCGTTGCTGGCGACCTCGGCCATCCATCTCGATCTGGTGAACCGCGGCCTGCGCACCTCGGCCGGTCTGGTGGTGGAGACAGGCTCGGCCCGCGAAGTGCACCACTTTGCGCTGCTCGGCGGTTACGGCGCCGAGGCGGTGCATCCCTATCTCGCGATGGAGGCCCTGCAGCAGGAGCAGGAAGGCCTGCCGGCCGGAGTCGCCGGGCCGAAGGCGATCAAGAACTACGTCAAGGCGATCGGCAAAGGCCTCATGAAGGTCATGTCCAAGATGGGCATCTCGACCTACATGTCCTACACCGGCGCGCAGATCTTCGAGGCGGTCGGCCTGTCCGGCGCTCTCGTGGAAAAGTACTTCACCGGCACGACCTCCTCCGTGGAGGGCATTGGTCTGTTCGAGGTCGCCGAGGAGGCCATCAGGCTGCACAAGCGTGCCTTCGGCGCCGATCCGGTGCTGGCCGAGGTGTTGGACGCCGGAGGCGAGTACGCCTTCCGTATCCGTGGCGAGGAGCACATGTGGACGCCCGATGCCATTGCCAAGCTCCAGCACTCCACGCGTGCCAACTCCTACGCCACCTATCAGGAGTACGCGGACATCATCAATGACCAGTCCCGCCGGCACATGACCTTCCGCGGGCTGTTCGAATTCCGAGCCGAGGCATCTCGCGCCATCCCGATCGAGGAAGTGGAGCCGGCCAGCGAGATCGTGAGGCGTTTCGCCACCGGTGCCATGTCGCTGGGCTCCATCTCCACCGAGGCCCACACCACCCTGGCGGTCGCCATGAACCGGATCGGGGGCAAATCCAATACCGGTGAAGGTGGCGAGGACCCGAGGCGCTATGCCCCGATCGGCGACGGAGAGACGCTGGCCTCCCGGATCGGCGCAGACCGTGTGGAACGCGACATCGCGCTGAAGCCGGGCGATTCGCTGCGGTCCAAGATCAAGCAGGTGGCCTCGGGCCGGTTCGGCGTCACCGCCGAGTACCTCGGTTCCGCCGATCAGATCCAGATCAAGATGGCCCAGGGCGCGAAGCCCGGCGAGGGCGGGCAGTTGCCCGGTCACAAGGTGTCCGAGTACATCGCCGAGTTGCGTTTCTCGGTGCCTGGCGTCGGTCTCATATCCCCCCCTCCGCACCATGACATCTATTCCATCGAGGATCTGGCCCAGCTGATCCACGACCTGAAGAACGCCAATCCGCGCGCTTCCATCAGCGTCAAGCTGGTGTCGGAAGTCGGTGTCGGTACGGTGGCGGCGGGCGTCGCGAAGGCCAAGGCGGACCACGTCACCATTGCGGGACACGACGGTGGGACGGGTGCCTCGCCGTGGTCGTCGATCAAGCACGCGGGGACACCCTGGGAACTCGGTCTCGCCGAGACCCAGCAGACCCTGGTCCTCAACCGCCTGCGCGGGCGCATCGTGGTCCAGGTCGACGGTCAGATGAAGACCGGCCGGGACGTGGTGATCGGCGCCCTGCTGGGGGCGGACGAGTTCGGGTTCGCCACCGCGCCGCTGGTGGTCACGGGCTGCATCATGATGCGCAAGTGCCATCTCAACACCTGCCCGGTGGGTGTCGCCACCCAGGACCCCGAGCTCAGGCGTCGTTTCAGCGGCCAGCCGGAGCACGTGGTGAACTACTTCTTCTTCGTCGCCGAGGAAGTGCGCGCCATCATGGCAAAGCTGGGCATCCGGCGATTCGTCGATCTGGTCGGCCGCTCGGATCTGCTCGACATGAAGTCAGGCATCGAGCACTGGAAGGCGCGCGGTCTGGATTTCTCCCGCATCTTCCACATGCCCGACATGCCCGGCGAGGTCGCCCGCCATCAGGTGGAGGCCCAGGACCACGGGCTCGACAAGGCACTCGACCACCGTCTCATCGAGCTGGCCCAGCCGGCGCTCGAGCGACGCGAGAAAGTGGCCATCGACATGCCCATCCGCAACCTCAACCGCACGGTGGGTACCATGCTGTCCTCCGAAGTGGCGCGCCGTTACGGGCATGAGGGTTTGCCGGATGACACCATCCACGTGCGTTTCGCGGGATCGGCCGGGCAGAGTTTCGGTGCTTTCCTGGCGCGCGGCATCACCCTGGATCTCGTCGGCGAGGCCAACGACTA
>JBEICA010000360.1:0-3058 GCA_040373665.1 Burkholderiales bacterium
CAAGGTGGGTGGCGCCACCGAGACCGAGATGAAGGAGCGCAAGGTACGGGTCGAGGATGCGCTGCACGCCACGCGCGCCGCGGTGGAGGAGGGCATCGTGCCCGGTGGCGGCGTGGCGCTGATCCGCGCCCGTGCCGGCATCGCGTCCGTGCCCACCGACAACGACGATCAGGCCGCCGGCGTCAGCATCGTCATGCGTGCCATAGAGGAACCGTTGCGCCAGATCGTGACCAATGCCGGTCGGGACCCCAGCGTGGTGCTCGACCGGGTGGTGGCGGGCGAGGGTGGTTTCGGCTTCAATGCCGCCACCGGCGAGTACGGCGATCTCGTGCGCATGGGCGTGATCGACCCCACCAAGGTGGCGCGCACCGCCCTGCAGAATGCCGCCTCGGTGGCAGGGCTGATCCTCACCACGGACGTCATGATCGCCGAAATTCCTGCGCCCCTGGCAGCACCGGCAGCCCTGCCTGCCGACATGTGACCGAACGGCAGCCACGCGACGGGTTGCGTCCGGGTCACCGCAGCCAGGCTGCCCGTGTCAGCAGCATCACGCCGATGGCGAGCAGCATGACCGCCAGCGGGACGGATCGTGAACGGCCAATGCCTGTGGCGCGACCTCCGGTCAGGGCCATGGCAAGCACCAGAAGGGTACCCGCAACGCCCGCCTGGCCCAGGGCATGGAGGGCGATGTGCAGATGTCTGGTCAGGCCGGTCAGTCCATGTCCGCCCAGGGCCGTCTCCAGAACGGCGGCGTTGCCGGAGGTGCACAGCAGGCCTGCCAGCGACGTCGCCGTGCCGATGACGATGCCCGCTCCGACGGCGGTTCCGACGCCGGCGCCCAGGCCGAGCAGTGTGTCCAGTCCGTCCCCGGCCGCACGCGAGCGCAAGGCCACCGGCAGCAGGTGCCGCGACAGCAACAGACCATACAGGCCGATCGCCACGCCGATCAGCCCGAGGCCCCAGCGCGCGGGGCGCGACGCGGTCACCGCCAGTGTGAGATCAACCCAGCCGGCGTTGATCAGCACCTGCCATGCGGCCGTGGAGAGGACGAAGCTTCCGCCAAGCAACCAGAGGCGACTGCGACGACGCTGCGCCATCAGTACGGCCAGGGGAAAGGCGAGCAGCACCAGACTGCAGCGGGCGATGCCGTCGCCCACGCCCGCCCCGAGGCTGAACAGCGGCAGGCCGATGCGTCGCGCGTCCAGTGTGCCCAGCCCGGGAATCGAAAGGCTGTCGGCAGGGACGGCGCCTTTGTCGATGAGTGCCAGCAGCCGCGGAGCGCTGCCGCGTTCGTCGGAGAACCCTGCCAGCACACGAGGTCCGACCGCGAAGGTCGGCACACCTGGGGGCCAGACGCCCACGGCGCGGGAACGCCGCACGAGGTCCGGCATGGCCTGCAGGTCGTGGTCCACGTTGCGGTAGACCACGCGCAGGTCACTGCGCTCGCGGGCAAGCCGATCGAGGAACGCTTCCGCGCGGGCACAGTGCGGACAGCCATCGCGCACGAACACTTCGAGCGTGATCACGCCCGGGGTCTGCACGGGGGCGGATGGCCCCAGCATCGGGACGGCAGCCCTTGCAGCGGAAAGCCAGACAGCCAGCAGGGTGATCAGCAGGCAGGCGAGGGTGGTGCGCAGAGGGCGTGTGCGTTGGGTCATCGTGGTGACGAGGTTACCCGGATTTTCCGTCTCGGCGATCACAGCTCGACCGGCCGTCGGCGTGTAAGCTTCCCGCTGGCGTGCACTGGCACGCGCATCCGGGAAGGACGCAATCATGGATCTCGCAGGCAGGGTGGCCATCGTCACGGGTGGCAATGGCGGACTGGGCCGGCGCATCTGCCGCGCGCTCGCGGCGGCTGGTTGCCGGGTCGCGGTCACCTGTGCGCGGGACATGGAATCGGCGACCGCCGTGGCCGAGGAACTGCGCGCGGGCGGGGCGCAGGCCGCTCCCTTCTCCTGTGACGTCACCGAGCCGGCGCAGGTGACGGCGCTGGTCGCGGACGTCGAGGCCCGGCTCGGCCCGCCCACGGTGCTGGTCAACGATGCCGCCTACAACAAGTGGATTCCCTATGCCGACCTGGATGCCCTGACCCTGGAGGAGTGGCAGCGCATCCTCGCGGTGAACCTCACCGGCCCGATGCTGTGCATCAAGGCCGTGGCGGCGACCATGCGGCGCAACGGTGGCGGGCGCATCGTCAACATCGCCTCGGTGGCCGGGCTGGCGCCCACCGGATCGTCCATCGCCTACGCGGTGTCCAAGGCGGGCCTGATCCATCTCACCCGCTGCATGGCCGTCGGGTTGGCCCCCGACGTCCTGGTCAACTGCGTGGCGCCGGGCTACATCGAGGACACGCGTGCGACCGCGAACCTCGACCCCGCCTACCGGCAGCGTTCGCGCGACGGCGCCCTGCTCAAGCGGGCCGCCGACAAGGACGACGTGGCGGATCAGGTGGTGGCCTTCTGCCGCACCGACAGCATCACCGGCCAGACCCTGGCCATCGATGCGGGGCGGGTGTTCCATTGAGAGCGAAGCGGCATGGGGTACGGCGCCCCTGAAACGCCGGAGCGCGGTCGCTCAACCGGCTGCCTTCACCTCCAGCACGTAGGATTGATCCTCGGGCGGATACATGCGGACGCTGAAAGGCCCGGCGTAGGTGCCGACACTGGCCAGCACCCCGTCGTGGGACACCTCGCAGTGCAGTTCCCCGGATGCGTTGCGTTCGCAGTCCACCCCGACCTCCAGGCCCGACGGCAGTTCGGCGCACAGCGTCTCCGCGAGCGCTTGACGACCCGGGGCGTCCGGGCTTTCCGTCAGCGGGGCGGAGGCGAGACACAGGGCGTGGCTGCCGGCGAAGTTGTCGGGGTCGGAATCGATCCACACGGAGACGAAGAACATGCCGCGAGTTTACGCGAGCGGGGTGCGGGTCCCGGTGGCGGCGCTGGGGATGTGGCTCGAACGCATGAGCGCGTGATGCCCAACCATGCGGAGCGGGCGTCGCCGTGAGCCTTCCCGACATGCCTGCGCGCCTCCCCCCGCGCCCGGCTGGGGAAGGATCCCC
>JBEICA010000038.1:0-18754 GCA_040373665.1 Burkholderiales bacterium
GCCGGCTTGTCTGCCGCGGACCCGGCGGGTGCGGCCGGGGCGGTCGACACCGCGTCCGACGACGCTGTCCGCGCGGCTGCCGCTGTCTTTCGGGGCGCGGGTGCGTCATCCGCCGGCGTCGTCGATGATGCGGCGGACGTCGGCGCCGGGGCAGGGGGCGCCGCCGGCGGGGTGGTGTTCCGTGCGCGCTCTGCCGCCGCCTTGCCGGCGCCGTCCAGCCGTACCTTCGCGAACGCGCCCGGGGCGTCCTCGATCACGCGCAGGGCGCGGTCGCCAGGCGTCCTCGCAGGCACCTTGCCGCCGGAGAAGGCCGAGATCCAGGTGTTCCAGTCGTTCCACCAGGACCCCTCGTGCCGGTCGGCGCTCGTGAGCCAGTCCGGCGCCGCCTCCGGCATCGCCTTGTTGGTCCAGTAGCAGTACTTGTTGGCCGCCGGCGGGTTGACGATACCCGCGATGTGGCCCGAGCCGCCTAGCACAAAGCGCACGTGGCCGGAAAACAGGCGCGCCCCGGCGTAGGTGGAGCGCCATGGTGCGATGTGATCCTCCATCGTCGAGATGAAGTAGGTCGGCGTGGTCACGGTCGCGAGGTCCATCGGCTCCCCGCCCACCTGCAGCTCGCCATGTCGCGTGAGCAGGTTACGGATGTACATGTTGCGCAGGTAGAAGGTGTGCATCTTCGCCGGCATGCGCGTGGCGTCGGAGTTCCAGTACAGCAGGTCGAACGGGAAGGGCTCCTTGCCCATGAGGTAGTTGTTGACCACGAACGACCAGATCAGGTCGTTGTCGCGCAGCAGGTTGAAGGTGCCGGCCATCTCCTCGCCCTCGAGGTAGCCGCGGGCGGCCATGCGCTTCTCCAGGCGATCCACCGTGGGCTCGTCGACGAACACACCGAGTTCTCCGGGGTCGGTGAAGTCGATCATGGTCGTGAAGTAGGTCACGCTCTTCACCCTGTCGGCCTGGCCGCGGGCTTCCAGCCACGCCATCAGGCAGGCCGTCAACGTGCCGCCGAGGCAGTAGCCGATGAGGTTCACCGAGGCCTCGCCGGTGGCCTGGCGCGCCGCCTCCATCGCCGCGAGCGGGCCTTCGAAGAGGTAATCGTCAAAGGTCTTGTGGGTCAGGGTCTCGTCCGGGTTGACCCAGGAGATGACGAATACCGTGTGGCCCTGGTCCACGGCCCACTTGATGAAGGAATTGCTCGGACGCAGGTCGAGGATGTAGTACTTGTTGATCCACGGCGGGCAGATCACCAGGGGCGCCCGGTGCACCTCGGCGGTGGTGGGCGTGTACTGCAGCAACTGCATGAGGTCGTTCTGGAACACCACCTTGCCCGGCGTGGCGGCGACGTTGTCGCCGAGGCGGAAGGCGTCGTAGTCGGTCATGCGGATGGACAGCTTGCCGCGACCGCGTTCCAGGTCGGTGAGCAGGTTGTTCAGCCCGTTGAGCAGGTTGCGGCCGCCGGAGTCGGCGGTGGCCTTCAGCACGTCCGGGTTGGTGAGGGCGAAATTGGTCGGCGACAGGGCGTCGATGTATTGACGGGTGAAGAACTTCACCTTGCGCGCGCTGGCTTCGTCGAGCCCTCCGGTCTCGGCCACGACGCGCTGGATGTGCTCGGCGGCGATCAGGTAGGACTGCTTGATGTAGTCGAACACGAAGTTGTTCTGCCACAGCTCGCTGCGGAAGCGGTTGTCGCCGCGGGCGGGCTCTCTGACGGCGGGCGCCGTCCCGCCCTGGGCCCGGGTGAGCGTGGTGGTCCACAGCTTGAGGAAGTCCTCCCAGGCGCGCATGTGCAGCTGCGCCAGCCGCGCCGGGTCGGACAGCAGCCGGGCACCGAGGTCGGCGAAGGCCTTGTCGATGCCCAGATCGCCGATGTTGCGCGCCATGTCCACGTGGGGCTGGCTCTCGAGGAACTTCGCTGCCACCGTTGCCGAGCGTTCGGCGATGCGCGCTAGCGCCTGCTGCAGTTCCTGGGGATCGATTGCCTTCGCGGGTTGCGGCTCAGCCATGGGAGTCCTCCTGCGGTCAGGTGCGGGATGCCTGGAAACGATGCACGCCATCGGGTCCGGTGGTGCGGGTCACGCAGCCGTGCTGGAACAGGTGGTTGAGGTGCGCGATGGCCTCGCCCATCGCGAAGAACAACTGGTGGATGTCGAGCTCGCGGCGGAACAGCACGGGCATGATCTCGGCCGCGGTCTTCGGCGCGACGCAGGCGCCCAGCACCTCGTCCAGCCGGTCGCGGTGATGCGCCTCGAGCGCCCGGACCCGGGCTTCGATGCCGCGGAACGGCAGGCCGTGCGAGGGCAGCACCAGCGTTTCCGCCGGCAGGGTCGTGTAGGCGCGGATGGCCGACAGGAACTGCCCGACCGGATCGGTCTCCGGCTGCGTCGCTGGCACGCTGGTGTTGGTGCTGATCTTGGGCAGCAGCATGTCGCCCGAAATGAGCAGTCCGAGGGCTTCGCAGTACAGGGACGCGTGCTCCGGCGCGTGGCCGTGACCGACCATGACCCGCCATTCGTGGTGGCCCAGACGCAGCACGTCACCGTGTCGGATGCGACGGTAGGTGGTGGGCGGTGGCGTGATCGCGTTGCGAAAGCCGGTGGGGCGGGCGGTGACGGCGGCAATGCGTTCCGCGTCCAGCCCGTGGCAGCGGTACAGTGAGGCCAGCCCGTCGGGTCCGAACCCCGAGGTGCCCTCATAGGCGGCGTGTCCGGTGAGGTACTCGGCCTCGGTCATCAGCACCGGCAGACCGAATTCGCGGGCGAACCAGCCGGCCTGGCCAAGGTGGTCGGGGTGGTAGTGGGTGACCAGCACCTGCTCGAGGTCCGGATGGTGGGGAAGCAGTTGCTCCCAGGCCTGACGCGTGGCGCTGCTGTTGTAGCCGGTGTCGACGATGGTCCAGCCCCGCGGACCGCGGAGCAGCCACAGGTTGATGTGGTTCAGCGCGAAAGGCAGGGGCATGCGGATCCAGCGCACGTCCGGGTGAATTTCCAGCCACTGCCCGGGCTCGGGGACGACGGGGTGGGGGAAGGACAAGCCATCGGAGCCGGCCGGCGCGGCGGGCAGCCCGGGGGAGGTTTGCGACATGGAAAACGAATCCTTTCGGGAACACCGCGGCCGCGGCGTGTTTCTTTACCTATACTCGCATGATAGCCGATTGTTGCAGCGCACAAAACATGACACGAACCGGGACCAGCGACGTCTCCAAGACCACTTTCACGATCACCGATCTCGCGCGCGAGTTCGGGATCACGACCCGTACCATCCGCTTCTACGAGGACCATGGCCTGCTCGCCCCTGCCCGGCGGGGCCGCAACCGCGTCTACGACAAGCGCGATCTGGTGCGCCTCAAGCTCACGCTGCGCGGCAAGCGCCTGGGGCTGCCACTGACCGAGATCCGCGAACTGCTGGACATCTACGACGCAGCCCATGACGAGAGCGAGCAGCTGTCGCAGTTCCTGGTGACCCTGCGCAAGCGCCGCGAGGCCCTGGAGCAGCAGCGCGAGGACATCGAGGCGACGCTGTCCGAGATCCGCGCCTTCGAGAGCCAGTGCAAGCGCCTGCTCGATCAGGGTGCACCGGCGCCGCGTGGTGGCGCACGCCCGCGCAGTACGGTGCGCTCTGATTGACGTTGACGTCAACGGCAGATAGATTTCCGGGTCCCCATCCGCGTCCCCTGCTCCAGGAGAGCTTCATGGATCGTGCCTCCCCCGTGTCACTGCAGCGCTTTCCCAGCCTCGACTTCGGGCTCGGCGAGACCTTGGAGATGCTGCGCTCCAGCGTGCAGGACTTCGCCGCCGCCGAGATCGCGCCCCGGGCGGCGGAGATCGACAGCAGCAACCAGTTTCCCATGGACCTCTGGCGCCGCATGGGCGACCTCGGACTGCTGGGCATCACCGTCGAGGAGGCGTACGGCGGCACCGCCATGGGCTATCTGGCCCACATCGTCGCCATGGAGGAGATCAGCCGCGCCAGCGCCTCGGTCGGACTGTCCTACGGGGCGCACTCCAACCTCTGCGTGAACCAGATCCGCCGCAACGGCAACGATGCACAGCGCGCGCGTTACCTTCCCGGACTGGTGGACGGAAGCAGTGTCGGCGCCCTCGCCATGAGCGAACCCGGTGCCGGCTCCGACGTGGTCTCCATGCGGCTCCGCGCCGACCGGCGCGGGGACCGTTACGTGCTCAACGGCAACAAGATGTGGATCACCAACGGCCCGGACGCCGACGTGCTGGTGGTCTACGCCAAGACCGATCCCGCCGCCGGGCCGCGCGGCATCACCGCCTTCCTGATCGAGAAGGGTTTCAAGGGCTTCTCCACCGCCCAGAAGCTGGACAAGCTCGGCATGCGCGGCTCAAACACCTGCGAACTCGTGTTCGAGGACTGCGAGGTGCCCGAGGAGAACGTGCTGGGCGAGGTCGGCCGCGGCGTGAACGTGCTCATGAGCGGCCTCGATTTCGAGCGCGCGGTGCTGTCCGGCGGGCCGCTGGGCATCATGGCGGCCTGCATGGACGTCGTCCTGCCCTACCTGCACGAGCGCCGGCAGTTCGGCCAGGCGATCGGCGAGTTCCAGTTGATGCAGGGCAAGCTGGCGGACATGTATTCGACGATGATGGCCTGCCGTGCCTACGTGTATGCGGTGGGACGGGCCTGCGACCACGCCCACCATCCGGAGGCGGTCCGGGCGCTGCGCAAGGACGCGGCCGGGGCCATCCTCTACTCCGCCGAGAAGGCGACCTGGATGGCCGGGGAAGCCATCCAGTGCCTGGGGGGCAACGGCTACATCAACGACTACCCGACCGGTCGCCTGTGGCGCGATGCCAAGCTCTACGAGATCGGCGCCGGCACCTCGGAGATCCGTCGCTGGCTGATCGGCCGCGAGCTGTTCGCCGACACCGTCTGACCCGCCTCCCCGCACAGACGACGGACCCATGAACGCCGAGGACACCGCCAGCGATCCTCCCGGCCAGGCCGGCCGGATCGCGCGCGCCCTGCTCGAGGGCTTCGATCGTCACTATCGCATCTTCCGCGAGATATCCCGCGACGCGCGGCAGCGCTTCGAGGTGGCGGACTGGCCGGCGGTACACCGCGCCCACGCCGAGCGCATCGCCTTCTACGACCAGCGCGTCATGGAGTCGGCGGAACGGCTCATCCGGGAGTTCGACGCCGAGCACCTGCCCGAGGCCCTCTGGACGCAGATCAAGCTGCACTATGTCGGCCTGCTCACCGACCACATGCAGCCTGAGCTCGCCGAGACCTTCTTCAACTCGGTGAGCTGCAAGCTGCTGCACCGGGCCTACTACCACAACGACTACATCTTCGTCCGGCCGGCGGTGTCCACCGAACACCTCGACGCCGACACCCCGTCGTACCGCAGCTACTATCCGGGCAAGGACGGCCTGAGGGCGGTGCTGCGACGCATCCTGGCGGACACCGGGCTCACGCTGCCGTTCCGCCACGCAGGCCGGGATCTCGCCTGCGTCCTGAGGGTGGCGCGCACCGCGCTCGGACGCCCGTTCCGGGTCGAGGCCAACCACCAGATCCGCGTCCTGTCGTCGCTGTTCTTCCGCAACAAGCGCTGCTACCTCATCGGCGTGCTGGTCAACGGCGAGATCGAGCTCCCCTTCGCCATTCCGATCGTTCACGACGGGGCGGGCGGCCTGATGCTCGACGCGCTGCTGCTCGGGCCGTCCCAGATCGCGCCGCTGTTCGCCTTCAGCCGCGCGTACTTCATGGTCGACATGGAAGTGCCCTCTGCGTATGTGGATTTCCTCGCCCACATGCTGCCGCGCAAGCCCAGGGCCGAGCTTTACACTTCACTGGGTCTGCAGAAGCACGGCAAGACGCTTTTCTTCCGCGACTTCCTGCATCACCTGAAACACTCCAGCGACGACTTCATCCTGGCGCCCGGCATCCGCGGTCTGGTGATGATCGTGTTCACGCTCCCTTCCTATCCCTACGTGTTCAAGGTCATCCGCGACCGCATCTCGCCCACCAAGGAAGTGACGCACGAGATCGTCAAGGAGAAGTACATGCTGGTGAAGCGCCACGACCGCATCGGCCGCATGGCCGATACGCTCGAGTATGCCGACGTGGCCTTCCCGCGATCGCGCTTCACCGACGCTCTGCTCGACGAGCTGCGGCGCGAGGCACCCTCCCTGGTCGAGGAGGGCGACGACACCATCGTCGTGAAGCACCTGTACATCGAGCGTCGCATGCAGCCGCTCAACCTCTTCCTCGACGAGGCTGCGGCGGACCAGGCCCGGGCGGCCGTGGTGGACTACGGCAACGCGATCAAGGAGCTGTGCTCGGTCAACATCTTCCCCGGCGACATGCTGTTCAAGAACTTCGGTGTGACCCGCGGCGGCCGGGTGGTGTTCTACGACTACGACGAGATCGTCTACATGACCGAGTGCAACTTCCGGCGCATCCCGCCGCCACGCACGCCGGAGGACGAGATGGCTGCGGAGCCCTGGTACCCGGTGGGTCAGAACGACATCTTCCCCGAGGAGTTTGCCCCCTTCCTGCTGTCCGGCAAGGTGGTGCGCCAGGCTTTCCTGGAGCACCACAGTGACCTGCTCGACGTGGGGTTCTGGAACGAGACCAAGCAGCGCATCGAGGAGGGCTTCATCGAGGACGTCTATCCGTATCCCGCGGCGGCGCGCTTCGCCGCCCGCTTTCCCGCGGGCGGGGGGGCGTGAAGCCCGTGGCCCCCGCCCTGCGCCCGCACCCGGTCCGTCGCGGCGCCCATGAGAGAATCATTTCCCGCCGGCCCAGCGCCGGCGCGTTCCGCCAGGAGTGCGCATCATGACCGACCCGGTAGTCATCGTTTCCGCCGCCCGCACGCCGATGGGCGGCATGCAGGGAGACTTCAAGGATCTCGCCGCCGCCGAACTCGGGGCGGTGGCCATACGGGCCGCGGTCGAGCGTTCCGGCGTACCCGCCGCGGACGTCGAGGAGGTGGTGATGGGGTGCGTGCTGCCTGCCGGTCAGGGGCAGGCGCCGGCCCGCCAGGCCAGCCTGGGTGCGGGCCTGCCGCTGTCCGCCGGGTGTACCACGGTCAACAAGATGTGCGGCTCGGGCATGAAGGCGATCATGTTCGCCCACGACCTGCTGCTGGCCGGCAGCAACGAGGTCATGGTCGCCGGCGGCATGGAGAGCATGTCCAATGCGCCCTACCTGCTGCCCAAGGCGCGCGCCGGATTTCGCATGGGCCACCAGCAGGTGCTGGACCACATGTTCCTGGACGGCCTCGAGGACGCGTACGACCGCGGCCGGTTGATGGGCACCTTCGCCGAGGACTGCGCGGACAAGTTCGACTTCACCCGCGAGGCCCAGGACGCGTTCGCCATCGCCTCGCTGGAGCGGGCACGTCAGGCTGGCAGCGATGGTGGGTTCGCCTGGGAGATCACACCTGTGACGGTGCGCTCCGGCAAGGTCGAGCGTCGGGTCGAGCAGGACGAGCAGCCGGCCAAGGCCAACCTCGACAGGATCCCCCAGCTGAAACCGGCGTTCCGCAAGGACGGCACGGTCACGGCGGCCAACGCCAGCTCCATTTCCGACGGCGCGGCGGCGGTGCTGATGATGCGTGCCTCCGAAGCCGCCCGGCGCGGCCTGCGTCCGCTCGCGACCATCTTCGGCCACAGCACCCATGCCCAGGAGCCGGGCTGGTTCACGACCGCGCCGGTGGGGGCCATGTCGAAGCTGCTGCGTCGCACCGGCTGGTCTGCCGACTCGGTGGACCTGTACGAGATCAACGAGGCCTTCGCGGTGGTCACCATGGCGGCGATGCGTGAACTCGAGCTGCCGCACGACAAGGTCAACGTGCACGGCGGCGCCTGCGCCCTGGGGCACCCCATCGGCGCCTCGGGGGCCCGCATCGTGGTCACGCTCATCGGGGCGCTGCGCCGGCGCGGCCTGAAGCGTGGCATGGCCAGCCTGTGCATAGGCGGCGGCGAAGCCACGGCGCTGGCGATAGAGCTGGCTTGAGCGCGCGGACAGACGCACGCGCCGCATCCTTCCTTTCGCCATCAAGGACCCTGGGGACGACATGACACGGCAGAGCATCGGATTCATCGGCGTCGGTCTGATGGGTCACGGCATGGCGAAGAACCTGCTCGAGAAGGGTTGGCCGGTGGCGGTGCTCGGGCACCGCAACCGCACCCCGGTCGAGGATCTGGCGGCACGCGGCGCGCGCGAGGCGGCCGACGTCGCCGACCTCGTGACCGGCGCCGACGTTGTCTTCCTGTGCGTCACCGGTACTCCGGAGGTCGAGGACCTGGCGCTGCGGCCGGGCGGCATCCTCGCCCATGCGCGCGAGGGTCAGATCGTGGTCGACACCTCGACCAGCCAGCCTGGCTCGACCGTCAGGCTGGCTGCAGCCTTCCGGGAGAAGGCTGTGCGCTTCGTCGACTCGCCGCTGACGCGGACCCCGGCCGAGGCCGAACAGGGGCGGCTCAACACTCTGACGGGCGCCGATGCCGCCACCTTCGCCGAACTCGAGCCGATCCTGAAGGCGTTCTGCGAGAACGTGTTCCACGTCGGCGACGTCGGGGCCGGCCATACGCTCAAGCTGGTCAACAACTTCCTCGCGGTGGGCAGTGTCGCCCTGTATGCCGAGGCCCTGGTGTCCTGCGTCAGGCTCGGCCTGGACCCGGCCCAGCTGGTGAGGCTGGTGAGCGTCGGGCCGGTGAATTCGAACATGTTCCAGATGGTCGCCGGCGGTGCGGTGGCGGGCGAATTCGACCGCATGAAGTTCGCGCTGCGCAATGCGGCCAAGGACATCCGCTATTTCGTCGGCGAGACCAGCCAGGCCCAGGTGGCCGGCGTGGTCACCGCCGCCGTGCATCAGAGTCTCACCCAGGCCCTGGCCCTGGGGTTCGGCGGACCCGACCACATGCTTCCCGCCCTGGTGCAGGCCCAGGCCAGCCTCAACGGCGTGAAGCTGCCTTCCGACTCCTGAGGAACGACTCCCATGGCCAACCCGATCGTCTTCCATTTCGACTTCTCCTCGACCTATGGCTACATCGCCAGCCACAGGATCGACGCCATCGCCGCGCGCCACGGGCGCGAGGTGCTCTGGAAGCCTTTCCTGCTCGGTGCCACCTTCAAGATCACCGGCCTGCCGCCGCTGCCCACGGTGCCGATGAAGGGTGAGTACTCGGCGCGCGACGTGCTGCGCACCGCGCGTTTTCATGGCGTCCCCTTCCGCATGCCGACGGTGTTCCCGATCTCGTCCCAGGCGCCGGCCCGGGCCTTCTACTGGTTGTCGGACCGCGACCCGCAGGCGGCGCGGCAGCTGGCCGCCGCGCTGTACCGGGCCTACTTCGTCGACGACGTCAACATCTCCAATCCCTCGGACACCGTGGCCGTCGCGGCCTCGCTCGGGCACGACGCCGCAGCCGTCGCGGCGGCGCTGGAGGACCCCGCGGTGAAGGCGCGGCTGAAGGCGGAGACCGAGGCGGCCATCGCGCGCGGTGTGTTCGGCTCGCCGTTCATCTTCGTGGACGACGAACCGTTCTGGGGCGGCGACCGGCTCGATCAGGTGGAGCGCTGGCTGGAGACCGGCGGGTTCTGAATGGACAGCAGCCCGGACATTCCGCGCATCCTGCGCAGCGTCTGCGTCTTCTGCGGCTCGAGCCCGGGTCGTGAGCCGCGCCATGCCGATGCAGCCCGCCGCGTCGGGGCCACGCTTGCGGCTGCGGGCCTGGAGCTGATCTACGGCGGGGGGGGCGGCGGCATGATGCGGGCGGTCGCGGACGGTGCGCTGGAAGCCGGCGGGCGGGTCACGGGCGTGATCCCCTCGGCCATCATGCGGCTCGAGCGCGCCCACCCCGGACTCAGCACCATGCACGTCGTGCAGACCATGCACCAGCGCAAGCAGATGATGGCCGATCTCGCCGACGCCTTCGTGATGCTCCCCGGCGGCTTCGGCACCTTCGAGGAGTTCTTCGAAGTGGTGACGTGGTCGCAGCTGGGAATGCACCGCAAGCCCTGTGTCCTGGTCGACCTGCACGGCTATTTCGGTCCGCTGCTGCAGGCGATGGACCACGCCGCCGCGGAGGGATTCGTCAGCCCGGCCCACCGCGCCATCGTCAGCGCCGTGGCGACACCCGAGGCGCTGGTGCCGGCGCTGCGAGCCTACCAGGCGCCGGAAGGTCCGCGCTGGATCACGGAGGCGCAGGCGTGATGCGAACGACGGCAGGGGGCCGGCCGATGCGCGTGGATCCCCGCCGGCCTGCATGACATCGAAACCCGCTGTCGACCGGGACGCACGCCAGCCGACCGCCGCAGCACGAACTGGAGCACATCGCAATGCCGATCACCAAGGGATGCAAGGCGCTGGTAGAGGAGGCGCGCACGCGCATCGAGACCCTGTCCGCCGAGGTCGCCAGGGGGCTGCTCGACGATCCCGGTGTGCAGTTCGTCGACCTGCGCGATGTGCGCGAACTGGAGCGTGACGGGATGATCCCGGGGGCCTTCCACGCGCCGCGCGGCATGCTCGAATTCTGGGTCGATCCCGGCAGCCCGTATTTCAAGGCGGTGTTCGGGTCGGGCAGACGCTTTGTCTTCTACTGCGCATCGGGATGGCGCTCCGCCCTGGCGACGGCGGCGGTGCAGGACATGGGGCTGGAACCGGTCTGTCACATCGATGGCGGGTTCAACGGCTGGAAGGCCGCCGGCGGTCCGGTGGCTCAGCGCGCCGCGCACCCGCACGGCTGAGCCCCGGAGGACGCCTCTCATGACCGCCATCCAGTCCCGCATCAATCCGCGTTCCGACGAGTTCCGGCGCAACGCCGACGCCATGGGCGCGCTGGTCGCCGACCTGCGGGCCAGGGTCGCACAGGTGTCCGCGGGCGGAGGGCCGGCGGCCCGCGACAAGCACGTCGCCCGCGGCAAGCTGCTCCCCCGCGAGCGGGTGCGACAGCTGCTCGATCCGGGCTCGCCCTTTCTGGAGCTGTCGCAACTGGCAGCCTGGGACATGTACGGTGGCGAGTGTCCGGGCGGCGGCATCATCACGGGCATCGGCCGGGTCGCCGGCCGGGAGTGCGTGATCGTGGCCAACGACGCCACGGTCAAGGGTGGCACCTATTACCCGATGACGGTCAAGAAGCACCTGCGCGCGCAGGAGATCGCTCAGCAGAACCGGCTGCCGTGTCTCTACCTGGTCGATTCCGGTGGTGCCAACCTGCCCAACCAGGACGACGTCTTCCCCGATCGCGAGCACTTCGGGCGCATCTTCTTCAACCAGGCCAACATGTCCGCCGCGGGCATCCCGCAGATCGCGGTCGTGATGGGCTCCTGCACCGCCGGTGGTGCCTATGTGCCCGCCATGTCGGACGAGAGCATCATCGTGCGCAATCAGGGCACCATCTTCCTGGGCGGGCCGCCGCTGGTGAAGGCCGCCACGGGCGAGGTGGTGTCGGCCGAGGAACTCGGCGGTGCCGACGTCCACACCCGGGTGTCCGGCGTGGCCGACCACTACGCCCTGAACGACCGCCACGCATTGCACATCGCGCGGCGCCTCGTGGGCAACCTGAACGGCGTCAAGCGTGTCGGGCTCGACCTGCGCCCACCGGAGGCGCCGCTGTACGCCACCGACGAGCTGCATGGCGTCGTTCCCACCGATGCCCGCAAGCCCTTCGACGTGCGCGAGATCATCGCCCGCGTCGTCGATGGCAGCGTGCTGGATGAATTCAAGCAAAACTATGGCACCACCCTGGTGTGCGGTTTCGCCCGCCTCTACGGCTACCCGGTGGGCATCGTCGCCAACAACGGCATCCTGTTCTCGGAGTCGGCGCTCAAGGGCGCCCATTTCATCGAGCTCTGCGCGCAGCGCGGCATCCCGCTGGTGTTCCTGCAGAACATCACGGGCTTCATGGTGGGGCGCAAGTACGAGTCCGGCGGCATCGCCAAGGACGGCGCGAAGCTGGTCACCGCGGTGGCGACGGCGCGGGTGCCCAAGTTCACGGTCATCCTCGGGGGCAGCTTCGGAGCCGGCAACTACGGCATGTGCGGCCGCGCCTACAGCCCGCGCTTCCTCTGGATGTGGCCCAACGCCCGGATCTCCGTCATGGGCGGGGAGCAGGCGGCAAGCGTGCTGGCGCAGGTGCGCCGGGACGGCATCGAGGCCCGCGGAGGCAGCTGGTCGCGCGAGGACGAGGAGGCGTTCAAGGCCCCCATCCGCGAGCAGTACGAGCATCAGGGGCACCCGTACTACGCCAGCGCCCGCCTCTGGGACGACGGCGTCATCGATCCGGCCGACACTCGCATGGTGCTCGGGCTGGGTCTGTCGGCCGCGCTCAACGCGCCGGTTGAGGACACGCGCTTCGGCGTGTTCCGCATGTGACCGGAGAGCCCAACATGGCCAGTGCCCGTCCCATCCCTCCGAAAGAGGAACTCGTCGCGCCGGAAGTGGCGGTGGCGTCCCTCAAGAACATCGGTCCGCAGTCGGCCAAGTGGCTGGCCGCGGTGGGCATCGCCACGCGCAAGGACCTGCAGGACCTCGGCGCGGTGGCCGCCTTCAGGCTGATGCGCAAGCACGGCTACAACGTCACCCCGGTGGTGCTCTACGCCCTGCAGGGGGCGCTCATGGACCTGCACTGGAACCGGCTTCCCGGAAAACTCAAGGATGACCTGCGCGCGAGGGCTCGGGCGGATGAATGACGCAATCGTTGAACTCGGGGTGCGCCGTGACGGCGTGGCCACCCTCATGATGAACCGGCCCGAAGTGCACAACGCCTTCGATGAGGCCCTGATCGCACGCCTCACCGACACACTGAGTCAACTGGACGAGGACCCTGCGGTGCGGGTGGTGGTGCTCGGCGGGCACGGCCGCAGCTTTTCCGCCGGCGCCGACCTCAACTGGATGAAGCGCATGGCCCAGTACTCCGAGGCCGAGAACCTGCGTGACGCCGGGCATCTGGCCGGGCTGATGCGCACCCTGGACCGGATGCGCAAGCCCACCATCGCCCGGGTGCACGGCTCGGCTTTCGGTGGCGGCGTCGGCCTGGTGGCCTGCTGCGACATGGCGGTGGCCTCGGAGGCGGCGCTGTTCTGCCTGTCCGAGGTGCGTCTGGGCCTCATCCCTGCGGTCATCAGCCCCTATGTGATCCAGGCGATGGGCGCGCGGGCCGCGCGCCGCTATTTCCTCACCGCCGAGCGTTTCGATGCGCGCGAGGCGCTGCGCCTCGGTCTGGTGACGGCGGTCGCGCCTGCCGGGGACCTCGATCAGGCGGTGGCGTCCCTGGTGGGTGAATTGCTCAAGGGCGGCCCGCACGCACAGGCTGCCGCGAAGGATCTGATCCAGGCCGTGGCCGACCGTCCCATCGACACCACTGTCACGGACGACACGGCGGCACGCATCGCCCGCACCCGCGCCTCGGCCGAGGGGCGTGAGGGCATTGGCGCTTTCCTCGACAAGCGTGCCCCGGCCTGGCTGGCCGGCGGCTCCTGAACCGGCGGGAGCCGCGACCATGTTCGACAAGATCCTGATTGCCAACCGCGGCGAGATAGCCTGCCGTGTCGCCCGGACCGCCCGTCGCCTCGGCATCCGCACAGTCGCCGTGTACTCGGAGGCCGATGCCGGCGCGCTGCACGTCGCCAGCTGCGACGAGGCCCGGCTGATCGGCCCGGCACCGGCCCGAGACAGCTATCTGCGCATCGACCGCATTCTCGAGGTCGCGGCCAGCACGGGTGCGCGTGCTGTGCACCCGGGCTACGGGTTTCTCTCGGAGAACGAGGCTTTCGCCCAGGCCTGCGCCGATGCCGGGCTGGTGTTCATCGGCCCGCCTCCCGCCGCCATCCGCGCCATGGGCTCGAAGAGCAACTCCAAGGCTTTGATGGAGACCGCCGGCGTGCCCCTGGTGCCCGGCTATCACGGTGAGGCACAGGACGCGGCGCTGCTGTCCGCCGAGGCGGAGCGCATCGGCTATCCGGTGCTCATCAAGGCCTCGGCCGGCGGCGGTGGCAAGGGCATGCGTATCGTCCGTGCGGGTTCCGAGCTGCCGGCCGCCATCGCCTCGGCCAGGCGCGAGGCCGCGTCGTCGTTCGGCGACGACCGGCTGCTGATCGAGAAATACCTCGAGCGGCCGCGGCACATCGAGCTGCAGGTGTTCGCCGATACCCATGGCAACTGCGTGCACCTGTTCGAGCGCGACTGCTCGGTGCAGCGTCGTCACCAGAAGGTGCTCGAGGAGGCGCCCGCGCCCGGCATGCAGGCGCAGCGACGGCGTCAGATGGGTTCGGCCGCGGTCGCCGCTGCCCGCGCCGTCGACTACGTGGGTGCGGGCACGGTCGAGTTCATCGTCGATGCCTCGGGTCAGTTCTATTTCATGGAAATGAACACCCGGCTGCAGGTCGAGCACCCGGTGACCGAGATGATCACCGGGCTGGACCTGGTGGAGTGGCAGGTGCGGGTGGCCGCCGGGGAACCCCTGCCGCTGACCCAGGAGCAGCTCGCCATCCAGGGGCATGCCATCGAGGCCCGCGTCTACGCCGAGGACCCCGCACGCGGCTTTCTGCCGGCGGTGGGGCGGCTGGAACATCTGCGCGAGCCCGTGACCTCGGCTCATGTGCGGGTCGACACCGGTGTGCGCGAGGGCGACGAGATCGGCGTCCACTACGATCCGATGATCGCCAAGCTGATCTGCTGGGACACCGATCGCGACGCGGCGCTGCGCCGGATGCGCCGGGCCCTGGCCGAGTACCAGGTGGCCGGCCTCGCCAACAACCTCCAGTTCCTGTCGGCCGTGGTGTCGCACCGTGCTTTCGCAGAGGCGCACCGCGATCCCTCTCTGCTGGACACCGGGCTGATCGAGCGGCACGCCGCCGAGCTCATCCCGGGGACGCAGCCGGCCGACGACATCACGCTGGCCCTGGCGGCGCTGGCGGAACTGCTGCGTGCCACCCGCGAGGCGCAGGACCGTGCGCGAGGCAGCGCGGATCCGCACTCGCCCTGGCACGACGGTGGCGGCTGGCGCCTCAACCAGGACAACTTCCACGTCGTGGACTTCCTGGACGGCGGGGGCAGGGTGTCCGTCACCGCCCACTTCCGTCGCGGCGGTCACGAGCTCGAACTGCCTGGCGGGCGGATCACGGCGGTGGCGACGATGGACGCCGAAGATCGCATCACCGCCGACCTGGGCGGCGCGCGCGTCATGGCCCAGGTGATCCGGCGCGGCGACGAACTCACCGTGTTCCGTGATGGTCGCAGCCACACGCTTCGGCTGGAAGGCCAGGAGGCGGCCGAGGCCGGAGGAGACGCCGGCTCGCTGGTCTCGCCCATGCCGGGTTCCGTCATCGAGGTCCTGGTTCGGGCCGGCGACCGGGTGGAGAAGGGAGCGGCCCTGATGCTCATCGAGGCCATGAAGATGGAGCACACCATCGCCGCGCCGGCGGATGGTGTGGTGAAGGAAGTTTTCTTCGGCCGCGGTGACCAGGTCCAGGAGGGCGTGACCCTGCTGGAGTTCGAGGCCGGGACGCAATGAGTGGCAACCGCGCCGGGGCCAGCCGCGGCGCGTCCTTTCAGGAGGTGACGTGACAACGATGAAGATGCCCGCACGTGTGCGACTGGTGGAAGTCGGCCCGCGCGACGGACTGCAGAACGAGCCGGCGATGGTCCCGGCCGATGTGAAGGTGGCACTGATCGAGCGGCTGGCCGACGCCGGCCTGCCGGCTGTGGAGGCGACCAGCTTCGTATCGCCGCGCTGGGTGCCGCAGATGGCGGATGCTGCGGAGGTCATGGCCAGGCTGCGTCGCAAGCCCGGCGTGGACTATCCGGTCCTGGTGCCCAACCTCAAGGGTCTGGAAGGGGCGCTGGCCGCGGGCGCCCGCGAGGTGGCCGTGTTCGGGGCTGCCTCGGAGTCCTTTTCCCGTCGCAACATCAACTGCGGGATCGACGAGTCGCTGGACCGCTTCGCCCCGGTGTGCGAGCAGGCGCTTGCCGCGGGGCTGCGGGTGCGCGGTTACGTGTCCGTGGTGCTGGGCTGCCCCTACGAGGGCGAGGTCGCGCCGGAGGCGGTGGCCCACGTGTCGCGGCGGCTGCACGAGATGGGCTGCTACGAGGTCTCGCTCGGCGACACCATCGGCGTCGGCACACCGCTGAGGACGCAGCGCATGATCGAGGCGGTGGCGCGGCACGTCCCGGTCGACCGGCTCGGCGGCCATTACCACGATACCTACGGGCAGGCTCTGGCCAACATCCTGGCCTCGCTGCAACTCGGCGTGGCGACCTTCGACTGCTCCGTCTCCGGTCTCGGAGGCTGCCCTTACGCGCCGGGCGCCACGGGCAACGTGGCCACCGAGGACGTGCTCTACATGCTGCACGGCATGGGCATCGACACCGGTGTCGATCTGGACGCCGTGGTCGAGGCTGGCCGGTTCATCTGCGATGCCGTCGGGCGTCCGAACGCTTCGCGTGCCGGACGCGCCATCTCCGCGCGCCGCAGTCGCGAGGCCGCCTGCGCATGACGAACATGCCGAGCCCGTGGGCCGCCGTGACCGACGTCCCTTCCCCCTGCGTCAACGTGTGCGTCATGGACAACGCCTCCGGCCTGTGTCGTGGCTGCCGCCGCACCCTGGACGAGATCGCCCGCTGGTCCGCTTTCTCCCCCGACCAGAAACGGGCGGTGCTGCGGCAACTGCCGGGACGCCGCGCCAGCGCCTCAACCTGATTCCCCATCGCCGGGCCGCCGCGCCCCGAGGTCATCACGCCATGCCGCTTTCCCCACCCGTTCCCCGCCACCCCAAACACACCCGCACCATCGAGTGCCGCGGTTATCACCGCGACGATGGCCTCTGGGACATCGAGGGACACCTGACCGACACCAAGCCCTTCGACGTCCCGAACATGGACCGACCGGGCGGCACCCTGGTGGCCGGCCAGCCAATGCACGACATGTGGATCCGACTGACCGTCGACCTCGACCTGCTGATCCACGAGGTCGAGGTGGTGACCGACGCGGGCCCGTACTACGGGTGCCCCGGCATCACGCCCAACTTCCAGGTGCTCAAGGGGCTGCACATCCGCCCTGGCTTCACCCAGAAGACGCGCGAACTGCTCGGCGGTGTGCAGGGATGCACCCACCTGGTGGAACTGCTCGGACCGGTTGCCACCACGGTCTACCAGACCCTTTACGGAGCGCGGGAGCGGGCCAAGCCGGCGGGAAACGATGGCCGGCGGCCGGCCCTGATCGACACCTGCCACATGTACGCCGCCGATGGCGAACTGGTGCGCCGCAAGTGGCCGCAGTGGGCCAAACCCGCCTGACGCCCGGCACGTCCGCCGTCGCCGACCTCCCCGACTCACCAACGCCAGCGCCCATGTCCTCCGAACCGCTCTCCGGTGTCCGCGTCCTCGACCTCACCCGCCTGCTGCCCGGGCCGATGTGCACCCTGCACCTCGCAGACCTCGGCGCGGAGGTGATCAAGATCGAGGACACCGGTGCCGGCGATTACGCCCGCACGCTCGGCATGCCCGACGGCCGCACTGCGCCGGTGTTCCTCGCCATCAACCGCAACAAGCTGGGCATGCGCCTGGACTTGAAGCAGCCCGCAGGTGTCGAGACGTTTCTGGATCTGGCACGCAGTGCGCACGTGGTGGTGGAGGGTTTCCGTCCCGGCGTGGTCGACCGGCTCGGCGTCGGCTACGAGGCTGTGCGGGCGGTGAACCCCGCCATCGTCTACTGCGCCATCTCGGGGTATGGCCAGACCGGCCCCTATGCACCCCTTGCAGGTCACGACCTCAACTACTGCTCCTACGCCGGCTTCACCGACCAGAACGGCGACCGCGAGGCAGACCCGGTGATCCCCAATTTCCAGGTGGCGGACATCCTCGGCGGTGCCGTGGTGCCCGCCATGGGCATCCTGGCCGCCCTGTTCGACGCCCAGCGCACGGGTCGTGGCCGTCACGTCGACGTGGCCATGACCGAGGGTGTGCTCGTGCACAACGTGCAGGCCCTGTCGGCGACCGCGCGCACCGGTTCGGTGGCGCCCCGTGGCGGGGACCTCCTGTCCGGACGGGAGGGCTGCTACCAGATCTATCGCACCGCCGATGGCCGGCACATGGCGGTGGGCGCGCTGGAGGGCAAGTTCTGGCACCAGGTCTGCGAGGTGGTCGGGCGGCCCGACCTCGAGCCCCATCACTGGGAGCACGGGGGAGATCCGCAAGTCGCGGTGCGGGCCTTGCGCGAACTGTTCGCCACGCGAACCCAGGACGAGTGGGTCGAGGCGTTCCGTGGTCGCGACTGCTGCGTCTCGCCGGTGCGGCGCTTCGATGAACTGGTCGATGATCCGCAACACGTGGCGCGCGGCATGTTTCTCCGGGCACCGCATCCGACTGCCGGCGAGGTGCTGCAGATGGCGCCGCCGCTCAAGCTCTCCGACCACGAGTTCGAGATCCGGCACCCGGCGCCCGAGTCCGGGCAGCACAGCCGCGAGATCCTGCGTGGGCTGGGTTACAGCGAAGAGCGCATCGACGCCCTGGCGCGCGACGGCGTGATCTGAGGGACCGGCCCCCGCCGCAGCGTCTGCGGCTGCCGTCCGGGCCGTGTTCGAGGTGCGTCCCGGCGCCGTAACATCCGGGTGTTCCCGGCCGCGGCCTGCGGTCGGCTCACCCCTCACACGCCGAGGTCCGTCATGTCCCTTCCCGACAAGCCGCTGTGGCAGTGGAGCGCCAGCCAGGTCGCCGCCGGCATTCGCGCCGGTTCGTGTTCCGCCACCGAAGTCCTGGAGTCCGTGCTCGGTCGCGTGAACACCTGCA
>JBEICA010000202.1:0-6493 GCA_040373665.1 Burkholderiales bacterium
AGGGGGTTCGCTCCGGACGATCGCCCGCGTCCCCGGCGGCCGCCCCCCCGGATATCGCGGCGGGGGGTGGCACGCCGGGCCCGATCCACGGCTCAGTCCGCCTGCTTGCGAAGGAAGGCCGGGATCTCCAGGGTCTCGATGCCCGACATCCGCATCGCCTCCAGGGTGTCGCGGTTGCGGCGCCGGATCACGGCTGGCGTGTCGAGGTCCTGATAGTTGGGATCGGCACTGGCAACCGGCATGTTGTCCGTGCCGTTCTTGATCACCTGCAGCGGCTTGGCCTGCGGGCGGGCATTGAGCGAGCCCAGGCCGGTGGCGACCATGGTCACCCGCAGCCCGTCGCCCAGGGCCTCGTCGATGACGGTGCCGACGATGACGGTGGCGTCCTCGGCGGTGAAGCCCTTGATGGTGTTCATCACCTCGTGCACCTCCTTCATCTTGAGGTTGGTGGAGGCGGTGATGTTCACCAGGACGCCGCGGGCGCCGGCCAGGTTGACATCCTCGAGCAGCGGGCTGGCGACGGCCTGCCGGGCGGCCTCGGCGGCGCGATGCGGGCCGGAGGCCAGGGATGAGCCCATCATGGCCATGCCCATCTCGGACATGACCGTGCGCACGTCGGCGAAATCGACGTTGACCAGACCCGGGCACTTGATGACCTCGGCGATCCCCGCGACGGCGCCGTGCAGCACGTTGTTGGCGGCCCGGAAGGCATCGAGCATCGAGACGTCGTCGCCCAGCACCGCCATGAGCTTGTCGTTCGGGATGACGATGAGCGAGTCGACGTGGCGGCTCAGATCCTCCAGCCCCTGCATGGCGGTCTTGAGCCGCTTGCCCTCGAAGCTGAAGGGCTTGGTCACCACCGCCACGGTGAGGATGCCCAGTTCACGCGCCACCTCGGCCACGATGGGGGCGGCGCCAGTGCCGGTGCCACCGCCCATGCCCGCGGTGAGGAACAGCATGTCCGCGCCTTCGATCATCTCGACGATGCGCTCGCGATCCTCGATGGCGGCCTGCTTGCCCACCTCGGGATTCGCGCCCGCGCCAAGACCCTTGGTGACACTGGTGCCGAGCTGAAGGATCTGGTCGGCACGGTTGCGCTTGAGCGCCTGGGCATCGGTGTTCATGCAGATGAACTCCACCCCGTCGACCCCCTGGTCGATCATGTGGTCGACCGCGTTGCCGCCGCAGCCGCCGACGCCCACCACCTTGATCACCGCTTCCTGCGGCTGCGTATCCACGATCTCGAACATTTCTTCCCGCCTCCTGTGAGTTAGAACCGATTACCCTTCAAGCCCGCCTGCCTTTGCCACATTCTCAGGTCACGCGGTCAGAAGTTGACCGCGAACCATTCCCTCATCCTGCTGAACACCTGCTGCACGCTGCCGCTGGACAGCTTGGCGAGGTCGCGCCGCTTCTGCTGCTCGTGCGCCGCCATCAGCAGGCCGATGCCGGTGGAGTAGCGCGGGCCGCGCACCACCTCCGAAAGCGGCCCGATGTAGTTCGGCACACCGAGGCGAACAGGCATGTGGAACACCTCCTCGCCCAGTTCCACCATGCCCTCCATGCCGGCGCTGCCGCCGGTGATGACGATGCCCGACGACAGCAGGTCCTCGTAGCCGCTGCGGCGCAGCTCCGCCTGCACCAGCCCGTAAAGCTCCTCGACGCGCGGCTCGATGACCTCGGCCAGCGTCTGGCGCGACAGCGTCCGCGGTCCGCGGTCGCCGACACCGGGCACCTCCACCATTTCCGAGGGGTTGGCCAGCTGTCTCAGCGCGCAGCCGTACTTGCGCTTCAGCTCCTCCGCCTCCTTGGTCGGGGTGCGCAGGGCCATGGCGATGTCGTTGGTGATCTGGTCGCCGGCAATGGGGATCACCGCGGTGTGACGGATCGCGCCCTGGGTGAACACGGCGATGTCGGCCGTGCCGCCGCCGATGTCGACGAGGGCCACGCCCAGGTCCTTCTCGTCCTCGGACAGCGTCGCCGTGGCCGAGGCCAGGGGCTGCAGGATCAGGTCGCGCACCTCGAGGCCACAGCGGCGCACGCACTTGAGGATGTTCTGCGCCGCGGACACCGCACCGGTGACGATGTGCACCTTGACCTCGAGCCGCACCCCTGCCATCCCGAGCGGCTCGCGCACGTCCTCCTGCCCGTCGATCACGAACTCCTGGTTGAGCACGTGCAGGATCTGCTGGTCCGTCGGGATGTTGACAGCCTTGGCGGTCTCGATGACCCGGTCCACGTCGAGTTGCGACACCTCACGCTCCTTCACCGCCACCATGCCGTGGGAGTTGAAGCTCTTGATGTGGCTGCCGGCGATGCCGGTGTAGACCTCCTTGATCTTGCAGTCGGCCATCAGCTCGGCCTCCTGCAGGGCGCCCTGGATGGCCGTGACCGTGGACTCGATGTTCACCACCACGCCCTTCTTCAGGCCGCGGGAGGGATGGCTCCCCAGGCCCACCACCTCGAAACCGCCGTCCGGCTTGGCCTCGGCGACGATGGCGACGATCTTGGAGGTGCCGATGTCCAGCCCCACCATCAGGTTGCGCGCGTCCTTCGGCTTGTTCATGAGCGCGATGCGCTTGGTCTCTGCAAGGTCCATGGTTGCGTTCTCCGGACTAGGCCCCGTTGTTCACTGTCTTCAGACGTACCGCGAATCCGTTGGGATATCGCAGGTCCACCATCCTGGGCGGCTCCTTCATCAGCCCGACGGTGGCCGGATAGGCCTGGGCGAACTTCGCCAGCCGCTCCACCATGCGCTCGCGGCCGAGTTCCACCGTCATGCCGTCGTCGAGCACCACCGTCCAGGCGCGCCGGTCAGACACGCGGATCGCCTGCACCCGGCGTCCCAGACCCGCGAGCGCGCGGCCGAACTCGCCGTAGTTCGCCGCCATGTCGGCCGACAGGTCGCGCGGACCGGAGAACACGGGAAGGCGCTCGTCCGATGCTGCGGCGAAGATCTCGCCACGGTCGTTCACCAGGGCCTCGTCGCCCCAGCGCGCCAGGGTGCGGTGCTCCTCCAGGACCACCTCGAGCCGGTCGGGCCACTGGCGTCGCACCTGCACCTGGCGCACCCAGGGGAGCTTCTCGAACGCCTGGCGAGAGGCATCGAGGTTGATGGTGAAGAAGTTGCCGCGCAGCTCGCGATGGACCACGTTGTCGATCTGTGCCGGCGTGACCCGCGAGATGCCGCCGGCCACCGCCACTTCGCGCACCGGGAAGAAGCGAGAGTGCACGAGCCCGAACACCAGCGCGTACAACAGCGCGACGGCGACGACGCCCATCAGCAGGGAAGTGATGGCCGACAGGGCCTCGGGCCTATCCCACATGGGCGGTCTCCAGGATGGCCAGCACCAGCGCGGTGAAATCCAGTCCGGCAGCCCGGGCCGACATCGGCACCAGGCTGTGCCCGGTCATGCCGGGCGAGGTGTTCATCTCGAGCAGCCAGACGCTGCCGTCGGCGCGCCGGATGAGGTCGGCGCGGCCCCAGCCCTCGCAGCCCAGCACCACAGCGGCCCGCATCACCAGTTCGCGGATGCGGGCCTCCTCGGCATCGTCCAGGCCGCAGGGGCAGAAATAGCGGGTCTCGTCGCTGAAATACTTGTTCTGGTAGTCGTAGTTGCCCTGCGGCGCCTCGATGCGGATGAGCGGCAGCGCACGGTCGCCCAGGAACGGGCCGGTGAGCTCCTGTCCTTCGACGAAGACCTCGGCCAGCACCAGACGATCGTGCCGCGAGGCCAGGGCGTATGCCGCCGGCAGCTGGTCGACGGCGGTGACCCGGGTGAGCCCGATGGTCGAGCCCTCGCGCGCCGGCTTGACGATGAGCGGCAGGCCGAGGCGCGCCGCCACCGCGTCCCAGTCGCTGTCGGCGCCAAGCACCACCCAGTCCGGTGTCGGCAGACCGTTCGCCACCCAGACCATCTTGGTCCGGACCTTGTCCATGCTCAGTGCCGAGGCGAGGACACCGCTGCCGGTGTAGGGGATGCCGAGCAGTTCGAGCGCACCCTGCACGGTGCCATCCTCGCCGTAGCGCCCGTGGAGGGCGATGAAGACGCGGTCGAAGCCCTCGTCGCGCAGGGCGTGCAGGTCGCGCTGTGCCGGATCGAAGGGGTGGGCGTCGACACCGGCTTCGCGCAGCGCCTGGAGCACGGCGTTGCCGGACATGAGGGAGATCTCGCGTTCCGCGGAACGCCCCCCGAGGAGCACGGCCACCTTGCCGAAAGCGGATGCGCGGGTCACTGGGCCGGGTCTCCGACGATCCGAACCTCCGCCTCGAGGCAGACGCCTGTCTCGCTGCGGACCGTGTCCTGGATCTCGTGGATGAGTCGCTCGATGTCGGCGGCCGAGGCGTCGCCGGCATTGACGATGAAATTGGCGTGCTTGCGGGACACTTCGGCCCCGCCGATGCGCCGGCCCTTCAGCCCGCAGGATTCGATCAGCCGCGCCGCGTGGTCTCCCGGCGGATTGCGGAACACCGACCCGGCATTGGGCTGGTTGAGCGGCTGGCTGGCGATGCGCCGCGACAGGAATTCCTTGATGCGGGCGCGCGCCGCCTCGCCGTCGCCGGTGGCAAAGCGGAACCAGGCGGCGGCGAACCACTCCTCGCCGCGCCCGCCCGCGGCCGGCGCACAGTGGCGGTAACCGATGTCGAAGTCGGCGCTCGGGCGCTGCCGCAGGCCTCCGCTGCGATCCAGCACCAGCACACGTTCGACGCGCTCCCAGGTCTCGGTGCCATAGCAGCCGGCGTTCATGGCCAGGGCACCGCCCACCGTCCCCGGGATGCCGGCGAGGAACTCCGCGCCCTCGAGCCCGTGCACCGCCGCCTGACGCGCGACCTTGGGACTGGCCACGCCCGCTTCGGCGTAGAGCAGACCGTCGCCCTGAAGTTCGAGGCGGTTCAGGGCGCCGTGGGTGAACACCACGGTACCGCGCAGGCCGCCGTCGCGCACCAGCAGGTTGCTGCCCAGGCCGACGAAGTGCAGAGGCTCGGCCGGATCGAGGCGGCGCAGGAAGGCGGCGAGGTCCTGGAGATCGGCCGGCAGGTAGGCGCGCTCGGCGGTGCCGCCCGCGCGCCAGCTCGTGTGCCGGCGCATCGGCTCGCCGAGACGCAGTTCGCCGCGCAGGCCATGGGTGAGGAGGGCGAGGGCTTCGGTCATGTCCATGTTCAGTGCTGCGCCCGGGCGGCGATGAGGCCGGGCACCTGCCCGATGGAACCGGCCCCCATGGTGACCACGACGTCGCCGTCGCGTGCCAGCGACATCACGGCTTCGGGCAGTTCCCTCCAGTCCTCGACGAAGACCGGCTCGACGCGACCCTGGACCCGGACCGCCCGCGCCAGGGAACGGCCATCGGCTGCCACGATCGGCGACTCGCCGGCGGCGTACACCTCGGTCAGCAACAGCGCGTCCACCGAGGACAGGACTTTGACGAAATCCTCGAACACGTCGCGCGTGCGGGTGTAGCGGTGGGGCTGGAACACCAGCAGCAGGCGGCGGTCGGGATAGGCGCCGCGCGCCGCCGCCAGCGTCGCCGCCATCTCCACCGGGTGATGACCGTAGTCGTCCACCAGGGTGAAGTGGCCGCCCCCGGGGAGGGCGATGTCACCGCAGCGCTGGAAGCGCCTGCCCACGCCACGAAAACCGGCCAGGGCCCGCAGGATGGCGTCGTCCGGCGCACCGACCTCGCGCGCCACGGCGATGGCGGCCAGGGCGTTGAGCACGTTGTGCACCCCGGGGAGATTCAAGGTGACCTCCATCCGCCGCGCGGGTACGCCGTTGGCCGGCAGGTGCACCGCGAAATGCATGCGGCCGTCCTCGGCGCGCACGTCGGTGGCACGGATCTGCGCATCCTCCGACAGGCCGTAAGTGGTCACCGGCTTTGCCACGATGGGCAGGATCGACCGCACGTTCGGATCGTCGACGCACAGGATCGCCATGCCGTAGAAAGGCAGGTGCTGGAGGAACTCGACGAACGCCTGGCGCAGGCGCGCGAAATCGTGGCCGTACGTCTCCATGTGGTCGGCGTCGATGTTCGTGACCACCGCCAGCACCGGCTGGAGGTACAGGAAGGAGGCATCGGATTCGTCGGCCTCCGCCACCAGGAACTCGCCCTGTCCGAGCTTCGCATTGGAACCGGCGGCCTCGAGCCGCCCGCCGATGACGAAGGTCGGATCCATGCCGGCCTCCGCCAGGATGCTGGCCACGAGGCTGGTCGTGGTGGTCTTGCCGTGGGTGCCGGCCACGGCGATGCCCTGCTTGAGACGCATCAGCTCGGCCAGCATCAGGGCGCGCGGCACCACGGGCACGCGCTGCGCGCGGGCGGCCGCCAGTTCCGGGTTGTCCGGCTTGACCGCGGTGGATATCACCACGGCATCCGCGCCCTCGACGTTCGTCGCGTCGTGCCCGATGTGGATCGTCGCACCTCCGGCACGCAGCCGGGCGATGCCCGCCCCCTCGGACAGGTCCGAGCCACTCACCTGGTAGCCGAGGGTGACCAT
>JBEICA010000310.1:0-4122 GCA_040373665.1 Burkholderiales bacterium
AGGGCACGCCGTTGAAGGTCGAGTTCAAGCTCAGCAGCAACCCGTATTCCGGGGGCCGCGGGTGAGGGTAGGCCCCTGGGGCTTTGGTCTGATGCGGCATCCAGGTTAACTTGGCGTGTCGATTGCAGTACATTCGTACGTGGTGACGGGTGGACCCGCCCCGGCCTGCATGGGCAGTGCGTGGTGACATCCGCCGGCAGAGACTAGGAGGCATCGATGAGTGGTAAAGGGCAGTTGCTACAAGACCCGTTTCTGAACACGCTGAGAAAGGAGCATGTTCCCGTTTCCATTTATCTGGTCAATGGCATCAAGCTCCAGGGCCAGATCGAATCCTTCGACCAATACGTGGTGCTGTTGAAGAACACCGTCACCCAGATGGTCTACAAGCACGCCATATCCACCGTGGTCCCCGCGAGACCGGTCAACTTCTCGGTCGAACCGGCGGCCGAGTGAGAACGGGGCAGCGGTTCGGCTCTGGCGAGGCGGCATCGGGGCTGCGTGGCGCGGCTGGCCACGCGGATCGCTGAAGCGTGTTCGATCGTCCGGTCGGGGGGGATTCGGCAGTCCTGGTGAGCCTGATGCGAGGCCAGGCGGGTGCGGAGGCGTCAGCGGCGGAATTGCACGAACTGGCCCGCAGCGCGGGGTTGGCCGTGGTCGCGGAGGTGTCCGGACGTTCACAGCCGCCCAATCCGGCGACCTACGCCGGCTCCGGCAAGGTGCAGGAGATCGCCGCGGCGGTGACAGCGACAGGTGCCGGTCTGGTGATCTTTGACAACGAACTCTCGCCGGCGCAGGAGCGCAACCTCGAGAAGGCGCTGTCCTGCCGGGTTCTGGACCGCACCAGCCTGATACTGGACATCTTCGCCCAGCGCGCCAAGAGCCACGAGGGAAAGCTGCAGGTCGAGCTGGCCCAGCTGGAGCATCTTGCCACCCGACTGGTCCGCGGCTGGACCCACCTGGAACGCCAGAAGGGGGGTATCGGCCTGAGGGGGCCGGGAGAGACCCAGCTCGAAACCGACCGGCGCCTGCTCGGCAAGCGCGTGAAGTACCTCAAGGACCGACTGCAACGTCTTGGTCGTCAGAGACAGGTGCAGCGGCGTGCGCGCGACCGTCAGGAGGTGCCCTCCGTGTCCCTGGTCGGCTACACCAACGCGGGGAAATCGACGCTGTTCAACGCTCTGACCCACACGGGCACCTACGCGGCAGACCAGTTGTTTGCCACCCTGGACACGACCTCTCGCCGGGTCCACACCGCGCACGGGCCGGTGGTGTTGTCCGACACCGTCGGCTTCATTCGCCACCTGCCGCATACGCTGGTTGAAGCGTTCCGGGCCACGCTCGACGAGACCGCGCGTGCCGATCTCCTGCTGCACGTGGTGGATGCGTCGAGTGAGGATCGTGCGGTGCAGATGGCGGAGGTCCAGAAAGTGCTGCACGAGGTGGGTGCCGACCAGGTGCGCCAGATCGTCGTCTACAACAAGATCGACCGGGCGGGCCTGGAGCCGGGCGTCGAGAGGGACGAGTGTGGTACGATCCAGGCGGTTCGCCTGAGCGCCCTGACCGGCGCAGGGCTGGAGCACCTCAGAGCTGTCTTCGATCAGCTCACCGAACCCGGGGGCGATGCGTCGCCCGAGGGTCGTCTGGTCGCCGCCTGAACCGGACCCGCCGGCCCGGCGCAGCGCGATGGATTCATCAAGGAACACGACACCGACATGGCACTGAACGATCCCCAATGGGGCCGCCGTCGCGGCGATGGGCCGCCCGATCTGGACGAGATCCTCAGCCGGTTCAACAAGACACTGGCCGGCCTGTTCGGCAGGAAAGGCAATTCCGGGCCGCCGGGTGGCGATGGCGGCAACAGGCCCATCGGCGGCAGCCTCGGGGTGCTGGCAGGTCTGGTGATCCTGGTCTGGCTGGCCAGCGGCTTCTACATCGTCGATGCGGGTCAGAAGGGTGTGGTTCTGCGATTCGGCAGGTTCGTCGAGGTGTCCGATCCCGGCCTGCACTGGCGCCTGCCATACCCGATCGAATCGGCGGAGATCGTCAACATCTCGGGGGTGAGGACCGTCGAGGTGGGCTACCGCAACGACGTGCGCAGCAAGGTACCCAAAGAGTCCCTGATGCTCACCGACGACGAGAACATCGTCGACCTGCAGTTTGCAGTGCAGTACGTGCTGAAGGACCCGACCGCATTCCTGTTTAAGAACCGTCACCCCGAGGATGCCGTGCGTCAGGTGGCCGAGTCGGCCATCCGCGAGATCGTCGGCAAGAGCAAGATGGATTTCGTGCTGTACGAGGGCCGGGAGCAGATCGCCGTGAACGCACGGCGCCTCATGCAGGAGACTCTCGACCGTTACGACGCCGGTGTCACCGTGAGCCAGGTGACCATGCAGAATGCGCAGCCGCCGGAGCAGGTGCAGGCGGCCTTCGCCGACGCCGTCAAGGCCAACCAGGATCGGGAGCGCCAGAAAAATGAGGGGGAAGCCTACGCCAACGACGTGGTTCCCAAGGCGCGCGGCACGGCGGCGCGGCTGATGCAGGAGGCTGAGGGCTACAAGCAGCGGACCATTGCGGCGGCGCAAGGTGAGGCGGCGCGTTTCAAGGACGTCCTCGCGGAGTACAAGAAGGCGCCCGGTGTGACGCGCGACCGCCTCTATATCGACATGATGCAACAGGTACTGTCGTCGACCAGCAAGGTCGTGGTCGATCAGCGCTCGGGTGGCAACATGCTGTTCCTGCCTCTGGACAAGATCCTGCAGATGAGCGCCGCAGGTGTCCCGGAGGCGACGCCCAAGAGTCAGGCGGTCCCCGAGCAGGTGACGCCCGCGCCGGCGACAGCACCGGAGGCGGCGGCGCGCACGCGTGAGGCCTTCCGCAGCCGTGACAGGGAGATGCGCTGATGAAACGTTCCGTCGGTGCCGTGCTGATCGGCTTGATTGTCGTGCTCGTGGGGCTGAGTCTCACGATGTTCACCGTGGACGAGCGCCAGAGCGCGCTGGTGCGAAGGCTGGGGGAGATCGTCGATGTCAAGGACAAGCCGGGCCTGTACTTCAAGGTTCCTCTTGTGGACGAGGTCCGGTATTTCGACACCCGCATCCTGACCATCGATACCGATGATCCGGACCTGTTCCTGACGTCGGAGAAAAAGAACGTATTGGTGGATTCCTTCGTCAAGTGGCGCATCGTCGACGTGAAGCAGTACTACGTCAGCGTCCAGGGCGACGAGGAACGCGCGCGTGTCCGCCTCATGCAGACGGTCAACGACAGCCTGCGTGCCGAGTTCGGCAAGCGGACGATCCACGATGTCGTTTCCGGTGAGCGCGACACGATCATGAATGTGATGCGTGAGCGGGCTGACGCGGATGCCCGGAAGATCGGTGTCGAGGTGATGGATGTCCGCCTGAAGCGCGTTGATCTGCCTCAGGAGGTGAGCGAGTCCGTTTACGGCCGCATGCAGGCCGAACGGCAGCGCGTGGCCAAGCAGTTGCGGTCGCTCGGCTACGAGGAATCCGAAAAGATCCGTGCCGACGCCGACCGTCAGCGCGAGGTCCTCCTGGCGGAGGCCTATCGCGACGCCCAGCGCATCAAGGGCGAGGGCGACGCCAAGGCATCGGCCATCTATGCGGCCGCGTTCAAGGACAGCCCCGAGTTCTTCAGCTTCTACCGGAGTCTGGAGGCTTACCGCCAGAGTTTCCGGAACAAGAGCGATGTTCTGGTGCTCGAGCCGACCTCGGAGTTCTTCAGATACATGAAGGGCGCCGGGGGCGGCAAGCGCTGACCCGCCATCAGGCCGAACGGCGCAGCGCGTGCACAAGACGCTGGCGCCGTCGTGGGGTGGGTTCGATGGTTCAGGGGGATGAGTGAAGGGATCGGTACTGCTCGCGCTCTCGTTGATGCTGGTGCTCGAGGGCGCGTTGCCATTTCTGGCGCCCTCGGCGTGGAGACGCGCGTTCAGCCGTCTGGTGGAGCTGTCCGACGGGCAGCTTCGGTTCGTCGGGCTGGGCGCCATGATCGCCGGTTTGCTGCTCATGGTGCTGGTGCATGGAGACTGATCCCCTGTCCGGGCTGACGCGCAACTGGGTTCTCCCCGAATACGTGGAGGACGTCCTGCCAGCCGAGGCC
>JBEICA010000062.1:0-15564 GCA_040373665.1 Burkholderiales bacterium
CTCGCGATCGGCGTGATGCTGGACGACACGACCGTCGAGAACGGAGCCATGCTCGCCCTGCCCGGGAGCCATACCGGGCCGACCCACGATCACCATGCCGACGGGCGGTTCTGCGGTGCCATGGATGTGGATGCCTCCGGTCTGGACCTGAGCCGTGCCGTGTCCTGCGTGGGCCGGGCGGGCGCTGCATCGTTCCACCACGTGCGCCTCGTGCACGGCTCGGGTGAGAACACCTCGGGGCGCGACCGGCCGCTGCTGCTGTACGAATGCGCGGCAGCCGATGCGTGGCCGCTGGTGAACTTCACCAACCTCGAGGAGTTCGACAGCCGCATGATCTGCGGCTCCCCCACGCTGGAGCCCCGGCTGCGCGACGTTCCCGTCCGCATGCCATTGCCGCCAGCACTCAACCAGGGGTCGATCTACGAGAATCAGACGGCGGCGCGAAAGCGCTACTTCGCCGTGACAGCCACGGCTGCCTGAGCCTTCGGCGGTGGGCGATGCCGCCAGCCGGCGCGCATCCTCGCCGTGACTGAGTGCGGACAGCAGGGGAGGGAGAGATGCAGGCGAACACCACCACGGGCAGCTGGCGCGCGCGCAGCGCCGTGTCCCGCAAGATGCTCGACCCGGGGCAGAAAGCCCGCTTCGACGCTCTGGGCTATCACTTTCCGCTGCGTATCTTCGAAGACGCCGAGATTCGCGACTGCCGCGAGCAGCTCGAGGCTTTCGAGCGCCTTCAGGGCGGGCCGCTGTCGGGCCAGTTGCGCAACAAGCCGCACCTGCTGTTCACCTGGGCGGATCGCCTGGTGCGCCATCCCCGGCTGCTCGATGCGATCGAGGACGTGCTCGGTCCCGACCTGCTGGTCTGGAGTTCCAGCTTCTTCACCAAGGAGGCCAACGATCCCGGGTTCGTGTCCTGGCATCAGGACTCGACCTACTGGGGTCTCTCGGAGCCGGACGTGGTCACGGCGTGGGTGGCATTCTCGGATTCCGTGCCCGAGAACGGCTGCATGCGGGTGATGCCGGGCACGCACACCATGAGCCAGTTGCCCCACAGGGACACCTTCGCGGCACACAACCTGCTGACGCGAGGTCAGGAGGTTCAGGTGGATGTCGACCCGAGCCTCGCGGTGGACGTGGTCCTGCAGCCAGGCGAAGTGTCCTTGCATCACGTGCTTCTGGTACACGGCTCGGAGGCCAACCACACCGACCGGCGCCGCATCGGCCTGGCGATCCGGTATGTGCCCACGTACGTCCGCCAGACCGCCGGTCACCGTGACTCGGCCATGCTGGTGCGCGGCGCGGACCGTCACGGCCATTTCGATCTCGAGCAGCCACCGGAGACCGACTTCGGCGAGCGCGAGCGCGCCACCCACAAGCGCGCCACGGAGGACGCCATCGCGATTCTCTATCGCGGGGCCGCCAACCGGCCCGGAGCCTGAGCGGCGGGGGCCATGGCCATTCTGATCCGACTCCTTCTGCTGCTGGCCGTTGCGGTCCTCGCCGGGCCGGCACGGGCCGACACAGCGATCCGCTGGAAGTTGCTGTCCTCGTGGGCCGCCGGCACCGTGCCGCACAAGGTCGTAGAGGCCTTCGGCGACCGGGTGCGAACCATGAGCGGGGGGCGCCTGCTGATCGACGTCCTGCCGGCCGGGTCGGTGGTTGCGCCGACCGAAAGTCTGGATGCACTGCAGGCCGGGGTCATCGACGCCCAACAGGGGGGCACCGCCTACTTCACCACAAGGGATGCTGCCTTCTCGGTCCTGGGCGATCTGCAGGGGGCCTGGGACACTCCCTGGCAGGCGCAGGCCTGGATGGAGTTCGGTGGCGGCAGGGAACTGGCCCGAGAGCTCTACCGCAAATACAACGCGCATTTCGTGACCGGCGTCTGGTACGGCGTTGAATCGGTGCTGTCGAAGAAGCCGGTACGGACTCTGGCGGACTTCAAGGGCATGAAGATCCGCGCTCCCGTGGGCATGGGTCAGGACATCTGGAAGGCGCTGGGCGCGTCGCCGGTGAACCTGCCCGGCAGCGAGGTCTACACGGCCCTCGAGCGCGGGGTCGTGGATGGCTCCGACTGGGGGACGCTGTCGATGAACCAGGAACTCGGCTATCACAAGCTCGCGCGCCATCCCGCGTTCCCGGGTTTCCACTCCATGCCCATGAACGACCTGGCAGTGAATCTGAAGAAGTGGAATGCCCTGCCGGAGGACCTCAAGGCCATCGTCGACGCCGCCGGGCACGAGATGGCGCGCGAGATGATCCAGCGTCATGCCATCGACGATCTCAAGGTGGCGGTGGACGCCCGCAAGCTGGGCTTCGAACCCTTCGATCTGCCGCCCGAGGAGCGTCGCCGTTTCCGTGAGGTGGCGCGCAAGGTGTGGGCCGTCTACGCCGGCCGAAGCGATCTCGCACGCCGCATCCACGAGTCCCAGCTGGCCTACCTCAGGTTCATCGGGCAGTTGCAGTAGCCCGTCTTGCACTGACCCCGGGCGTCCGGCGGGACCCGGACCCTCTTCATCCCACCCGACGGAGCCGGAGTGAAGCCGAAACATCGGATCGACCACTTGGCCGAGGCGGTCGGACGCTTCGCCAGCCTGCTGTTCGTCGTGATCGTGGCCATCACCGCCTACGAGGTGGTGATGCGCTACGTGTTCTCGGCACCGACCTCCTGGGTGCACGAGATCACCGTGTTTCTCGCCGCGGCAGCCTTCGTGGCCGGCGGGCCGGCGGCGCACGCGGGTCGGGCCCACATTGCCATCACCGTGGTGCCTGACCGTCTGTCGCCCCGCTCGCGTGCCCGTCTGCGAGTGCTGCAGGACCTGCTCACCCTGGTGTTCCTGGGCCTGCTCACCCATGCTGCCGCCAGGCAGGCCGAGGTGTCGGCGCGCGACCTGGAGACCTCGGGTACAGCCCTCAATCTGCCAACGCCGGTGGTGCTCAAGGCCTTGTTCACCCTCGCCTGCGTGGTGCTGTTCCTGCAAACCGTCGGCCACCTCCGCGCGGACCTCTCGGCGTTGCGGGCCGGACGGGCGCCGCGGTGAGCATCGGCACCATCACCGTCCTGATGTTCGGAGGGCTGATCGTCCTCCTGTTGCTCGGACTGCCGCTGGCTTTTGCCACCGGCCTCATCGGCGTGGCGTTCACCGTTGGCCTGTTCGGTCTCGACGGACTGCAACTGGTCGGCAGCCGCATCTTCACCTTCATGAACGAGTACGTTCTGGTGTCGGTGCCCATGTTCATCCTCATGGCTTCGGTGCTGGAGCGCTCGGGGGTGGCGAAGGACTTGTTCAGTGCGATGCGCGTCTGGGCCGGACGGCTGCCCGGCGGACTGGCCATGCAGACCATGATGGCCGCCACCCTGATGGGGGCCATGACCGGCATCATCGGCGGCGAGATCGTCCTGCTCGGTCTGGTGGCCCTGCCGCAGATGCTGCGCCTGGGCTACGACCGTCGTCTGGCCATCGGCACCATCTGTGCCGGCGGGTCCCTCGGGAGCATGATCCCGCCGTCCATCGTGCTGGTGATCTACGGGCTCACGGTGAACGTCCCCGTGGGCGATCTCTTCACGGCGGCGCTGGTGCCGGGGCTGATGCTGTCGGCGGCCTACATCGGGTACATCTTCGTGCGTTGCCGACTCGACCCGTCTCTCGGTCCGCCGGCACCGGAGGCCGAGGCGAGCATGTCGCTGATGGGCAAGCTTCGTCTGCTGCGCTCCCTGGCGCTGCCGCTGCTCGTGGTCCTCATGGTGCTGGGTACCATCTACCTCGGCATCGCCTCGGTCACCGAGGCTGCCGCCATGGGGGTGGTGGGCACCCTGGTCGCGGCGGCCGTGCGTGGCGAACTGCGCTGGGCCGTGGTGCGCGACGCCGCCCGACAGACGCTCACCACCTGCGGGATGCTGCTGTGGCTGTCCTTCGGCGCCACCGCCATGATCGGCGTCTACAACCTCGCCGGCGGTCCTGCCTTCGTGCGCGATCTGATCACGGGTCTGGCGCTGCCGCCCCTGGGCCTCGTGCTGGTGATGATGGCGGTGCTGGCGGTGCTCGGGTGCATCATGGACTGGGTCGGCATCTGTCTGCTCGCCATGCCCATCTTCGTTCCCATCGTGACCGGGCTGGGTTACAGCCCGGTGTGGTTCGGTGTGCTGTTCTGCCTGAACATGCAGATCTCCTACCTGTCACCTCCGTTCGGGCCGGCGGCGTTCTACCTCAAGGGCGTGGCGCCCCCGGACATCTCCCTGGCCGAGATCTTCTCGTCCGTCTGGCCGTTCATCGCCTTGCAGGCGGTGGTGCTCGTCCTGGTGGTGGTGTTCCCTGAACTGGCACTGCACCTGCCCCGGCTGGCCGGCGGCTCCTGAGAGAGCGGCGGAGTCCCGTCGCCCCCACTGCGGCGACGCACCCGCCGTCCCGGATGATCATTCCTCGGATTCGGGCAAGAGCGGGGGCACGTCGAACACCTGACGCAGGTAGGCCACGTAGGACGGGTCGTAGTCCATCGCCTTCTCCGGTGTGTCGCTGATCTTGGCCACTGGCTGGCCATTGCAGCGGGTCATCTTGATGACGATGCGCAGCGGTTCCACGCCCAGGTCATTGGTGAGGTTCGTCCCGAGGCCGAAGCCCGGCTTGCAGCGGCCGCGGAAGCGGTCGAACAGCGCGATGCACAGAGGGACGTTGAGGCTGTCGCTGAAGACGAAGGTCTTGCTGCGCGCGTCGACGCGCATGCGCCGGTAGTGCGCCAGCATCTTCTCGCCCCACTCGAAGGGGTCGCCCGAGTCGTGGCGGACCCCGTCGAAGAGCTTGCAGAAGAACAGGTCGAAGTCGCGCAGGAAGGCATTCATGCCGCATACGTCCGTCAAGGCGATGCCGAGGTCTCCGCGGTATTCCTCCGCCCACTTGTCGAAGGCGAAGCGCTGGGAGTCGCGCAGGCGCGGCCCCACCGCCTGACAGGCCTGCAGGTACTCGTGCGCCATGGTGCCAAGGGGGATCATTCCGAGCACGCGCGCGAAGTGCAGGTTGCTCGTGCCCGTGAACCGGTCGCCCAGCCCCTCCTTCAGGGTGCGCAGCACCGTGGCCTGCCATTCATGCGAGAAGCGGCGCCGGGTGCCGAAATCCGAGATGCGGAACTCGGGATCCTCGTGGCTGGCCACCAGCGAGATCTTCCCCGCCAGGCGGTTCATGCCCTCGGAGGTGTCCAGCCCGGGCGCGGTATGGCGGAACCAGACCTCGCTGACGATGGCCAGCACCGGCACCTCGAACAGGATGGTGTGCAGCCAGGGGCCGCGGATGGTGATGTCTATACCGCCCTGTGCCGCCGGATCGGGGCTGACCTGGATGAAGCTCTCGTCGAGCTGGAACAGGCGCAGCAGGTCGACGAAGTCGCTTTTCAGGAAGCGCAGGCCGCGCAGGTAGGCGAGTTCCTCCCGGCTGAACCGCAGGGCGCAGAGGTGGCGGATCTCCTCTCGGATTTCCGGCACGCACGGCGACAGATCGATATTGGTGCTGCGGCACTTGAAGCGGTACTCCACCTGCGCGCCGGGGAACTGGTGCAGCACCACCTGCATCATGGTGAACTTGTACAGGTCGGTGTCGAGCAGGGACGGAATGATCATGGCGGCCGCATGCGGGGGTGGAGCGTGTCACGGCATTGTCCCGGAAAGCTCCGTCGCGGGGAACCGATGGCAGTCGCAGCATCATCCCGATGCCTGGTGCAATAGAATCCGGTCACCCTCAGCCTCCTTCGGTTCCCCGTTGTCCGCCTCCTCCGATTCCCGTTCGCCTGTGCCTGCGGCTCTCAAGGCACGCTTTGCCCTGCTCGACGACTGCATGCTGGCCGATCGCGGGCGCCTCGGCGCGCGTCTGTCCCGCCTGCGCGGTCAGCGTGGCGACCTGCCGGCGGACGAACTCGCCGCCATCGACGCCGCCATTGCCGCGTCCGCGCAACGGCTGGCGGCGCGGCGGGGACGGGTGCCGCGGGTGGTCTATCCCGAAGAACTGCCGGTGAGCGAGCGCCGGGACGAGATCGCCCGTGCCGTCGCCAACCACCAGATCACCATCGTCTGCGGCGAGACCGGTTCCGGCAAGACCACCCAGTTGCCCAAGATCTGCCTCGAGCTCGGCCGCGGCGTGGCAGGAATGATCGGCCACACCCAGCCGCGGCGGCTGGCGGCGCGCACCGTAGCGACCCGTATCGCCCAGGAACTGGCCTCGCCCCTCGGAGACGTCGTGGGCTACAAGGTACGGTTCAACGAGGTCACCGGCGGCGAGCCGCTGGTGAAGCTCATGACCGACGGCATCCTGCTTGCCGAGACGGTCAGCGACCACAGCCTGCGCGCCTACGACACGCTGATCGTGGACGAGGCCCACGAGCGCAGCCTCAACATCGATTTTCTGCTCGGTTACCTGCGGCAACTGTTGCCGAAGCGACCCGATCTGAAGGTGATCATCACCTCCGCCACCATCGATGCCGAGCGTTTCTCGCGCCATTTCCTGGACGCGCCGGTGGTGGAGGTGTCGGGCCGGCTCTATCCGGTCGAGGTGCGCCATCACCCGCTGAGCGAGGACGAGGAGGGCAACGCCCCCGATCTGGCGGAGGCCATCGGCGAAGTGCTGGACGGGCTGTACCGGAGCGATGGTCCCGGTGACGCGCTGGTGTTCCTGCCCGGTGAGCGCGAGATCCGCGAGACTGCGGAGTACCTGCGCAAGCACCCGGTGGGCCGTTCACGGATCGGGCAGGCCGGCGTCGATATCCTGCCGCTGTTCGCGCGCCTGTCGGCGGCGGAGCAGGATCAGGTGTTCAAGCCGGGCTCGGGCCACCGCGTGGTCCTGGCCACCAACGTCGCCGAGACCTCGCTCACCGTGCCGCGGATCCGCTACGTCATCGATCCCGGTGAGGCGCGCATCAACCGCTACAGCTACCGCAACAAGGTCGAGATGCTGCAGGTCGAGCCGATCTCGCGCGCTTCGGCCAATCAGCGCGCCGGGCGCTGCGGTCGCGTGATGAGCGGGGTGTGCGTCAGGCTCTACAGCCGGGAGGACTTCGAGGCCCGACCCGAGTACACCGACCCCGAGATCCTGCGCTCATCGCTCGCTTCCGTGATCCTGCGCATGAAGTCGCTGAAGCTCCCCGAGCCGGATGCCTTTCCGTTCGTCGATCCGCCGCTGCCGAAGGCGGTCTCCGACGGCTACCAGCTGCTGGCCGAGCTCGGCGCGGTGGACGACCGGCGCAACCTGACGCAGGTCGGTGCGCAGCTTGCGCGACTGCCGATCGACCCGCGCATCGCCCGCATGATCGTCGAGGGCCGGCGCCAGAACTGTCTGCGCGAGATCCTGATCATCGCCGCAGCCCTGTCGGTGCAGGATCCGCGCGATCGTCCCCTGGACAAGCAGGATGCGGCCGACGCCGCCCACGCGAAGTTCGTCGACGAGCGCTCCGATTTCCTGTCGTTCCTGAAGATCTGGGACCTCTACGACGACCTGCTCAAGCACAAGAAGTCCACGCGCCGGCTGCAGGCCGACTGCCGGGAGCATTTCCTGTCGTGGTTGCGCCTGCGCGAGTGGCGCGACCTGCACGGGCAGCTCCATGCGCTGGTGGCCGAGATGGGCTGGTGCGAGAACGACAAGCCGGGCGGTTATGGCGAGATCCACAAGGCGTTGCTCTCGGGGCTGCTCGGCAACATCGGCACCAAGGGGGAGGAGGGCGGTGAGTACCTTGGGGCACGCGGCATCCGATTCCACATCTTTCCGGGCTCCGCCCTGCGGCGCAAGCAGCCACGCTGGGTGATGGCGGCGGAGCTCACCGAGACCACGCGCCTGTTCGCGCGCTGCGTGGCAGGTATCGAGCCCGACTGGATTGAGCAGATGGCTCCCCACATCGCGCACAAGCACCACTTCGACCCGCATTGGGAGAAGAGCTCGGGTCAGGTGGTGGCCTCGGAGCGGGTCACGGTCTACGGCCTGACGGTGGTGGGGCGGCGGCGCGTCAGTTACGGACCCATCGATCCGGTCGAGTCGCGCCGCATTTTCATCCGCAGCGCACTCGTCGACGGCGACGTCAACCTGGATGCGCCCTTCCTTCGCGCCAACCGGGCCCTGGTGCGCGAGGTGGAGACGCTGGAGCACAAGTCGCGTCGCCACGACGTCCTGGTGGACCCGGAGGTGATGGCGGGGTTCTACGATGGTGTGCTGCCCGCGGACGTGCACAATCTCGCAGCCTTCCAGCGCTGGCGTGCCGAGGCCGAGCGCGCCAACCCGCGGCTGCTGTTCATGGCGCGCGATCAGCTCATGCGTCACGCGGCGCAGGACATCACCCAGGAGCGCTTCCCCGACACGCTCGAGATGAACGGCGTGAAATACGCGCTGCGCTACCGTTTCGAGCCCGGGCATGCCCTGGACGGCGTGACCCTGCAGGTGCCCCTGCATCTGCTCAACCAGGTCGACGAGCGATGCTGCGAGTGGCTGGTGCCGGGCCTGTTGCGCGACAAGGTCACGTATCTGCTCAAGGGCCTGCCCAAGGGATTGCGCAAGCACTTCGTGCCCGTGCCGCAGGCGGTCACGGAGTTGCTCGGCACGCTGCAACCCGATGAGACGCCGTTGTGCGACGCACTGTCGGCGGCCATCCGCACCCATCAGGGGGTGGAGGTGGAGCGCGAGGCCTGGGACGAGCCGGACATTCCTGCGCATCTGCGCATGAACTATCGCGTATTGGACGAACAGGGCGCTGAACTGGCCTGCGGCCGGGACCTGCCCGCCTTGCGTCTGCAACTGGGCGTCAAGGCGCGTCGGCAGTTCACCGAAAACGCGCGCGGCGCCTTCGAGCGCTCCGGCATGACCCGCTGGGATTTCGGTGAGCTTCCCGAGCAGGTGGAATTCACCCGCGCAGGGCAGAAACTGGTCGGTTATCCCGCCGTGGTCGACGAGGGTACGAGCGTCAGTCTGGTGTTGCTCGATACCGAAGCAGAGGCCGAGGCGGCGACCCGTCGCGGCCTGCGCCGGCTGTTCCAGCTGAGCGCAGTCGAGAATGTACGCTACGTCTCGCGCAATCTGCCGGGGCTGCAGGAGATGGCGTTGCGATACGCCGTGGTGGCCGAGCTCGAGGGCAAGGCCCATGACAAGGCGCTGGCCAAGGATCGGCTGCAGGAGGAACTGGTGGCCGCCATCTGCGACCGGGCATTCTTCGTCGAGGACGAACCTGTCCGCAACGCCGCCGCCTTCGATGTGCGGCTGGTCAAGGCGCGCACCCGTCTGGCCGAGGTGGCGCAGGAGGTCTGTCGCCTCGTGGCCGACATCCTCGGCAAGCTCTACCAGATCCGCCCGCGAATGCAGCAGCCGGGCGCGCAGGCCTGGACACGCCTCATGAACGACATCCGGGCACAGCTCAGGGCCCTGCTGCCACCGCGTTTCATCGAGACCGTGCCCTTCGCCCGCCTGAAGCACTACCCGCGCTACCTGGAGGCCGTGACCTACCGGTTGGACCGCTTCGCGTCCAACCCGGCGCGCGACGCGCAGTGGCAGGACACCCTGGCGCAGTGGACCCGGCAGTGGAACCAGCGTCTCGAGGCCGACCGCGCCCGCGGCGTGCGCAACCCCCGCATGGAAGAGTTCCGCTGGATGCTGGAGGAACTGCGCGTCTCCCTGTGGGCGCAGCAGCTCAAGACCCCCTACCCGGTGTCCTTCAAGCGACTCGAGAAGGCCTGGTCGGAGATCTGAGGCCCATCCTTCGTCGCGCTTTGCGGCGATATCCGGCGTCAGCACCGCGGTCGAACGACGTCCCCTCGCCGGCGCGTCCTGACCGAGGTTCCGTCCCGGCTCCATGTCGCAGCCGGCAAAGCATGTGCAAACGAGTTGCGCAAAAGGCGGGAAGCCGGTAAGTTTTTCCCTGGAGAGAGCACTTCCGAAACGCAAGACGGCCGCGGGCATGGCATGCCCGGGAAGGTCGCGCAGCGGTTCACACAACACCTGAGGAGCTCCACATGCGCAAACTGATGGTTCTGATCGCCGCCTTCCTGGCTGCGCCCGCTCATGCCAACGTCCGCCACGCGGAAGGCATCGGCTACTACATCGGGCTCGACACCCGCACCGCGGTGGTCGGGGGTACCTACAACGGTCAGCCCAACCCCAACCGTGGCCGCCTGACCTTCCTGCTGGATCACGGGAATCACTACCACAGCATAGGTGCCTATTCCTTGTCCGGCCCGGCAACGCTGCCGACGGTCATCGACACCAGTACCAACAATCAGATCCCCGAGACGTACACCGGAGAGGCACCTCTTCCGCTGACGCCGGGAACGGGGTTGTACGCAGGAACGTTGCGCAGTGCCATCGGTGCCTCGGAGTACTCGTTTCTTGGCATCGCCTCGACGCATTCGCTCGCCGGCTTCGCCCCAGGGACTCTTGGCAACACCTTGTACAACAGCAGCGCTGGCCGCTGGACCGGTTCCCTGGCGGGCGTCGAGGTGGGCCTGCAACTGATTTCCTATACGGTCGGACTGAACGTAGGCAGCGCGACCGACATGAACCTGTTCGATTCCGACGACACCATCTCCCTGGGAGACGGCGCAACGCTGGAGTTCAGGCCGGTATTCTGGGTGGACGATGCCGCCGCAATGGGTACCTACACGGCCGGGTTCCGTCTGGTCAACCTGACCGACGGGAGTCCGGTCATGGACTCCGGGCGCTTCTACGTCAACTTCGCGCCGGTTCCCGAGCCAGGCACCTGGGCCATGCTGGGCGTCGGGCTGGTGCTTACCGGTGCCGCGCTGCGCCGCAGTCGCGGCCACCAGGCCCGGTCTGGCGGCAACCAGGAATGATGTGCATGACGGTTGCAGAAGTCATCGGTCTGCCGTAGCCTCCTGCTCAATCAAGTCCGCGCCCTGGCGGGCGCGGACTGTTGGCGCCCTCCGAAGGGCGCAGTCCCGTGCGCCCGTCTTTCACAGGGTGCCGTGATGGGAGACCTCGCAATGAAAAAATCACTTCGCTGCCTTGTTGCCGCTGCCCTGCTGTGGTGGGGCGGCAGTGCTCTGGCCCAGCATCTGGACGTCAAGGTGTCCACCAGCGCCGGACCGGTCGCGGGCAGCGCCATCCAGCTCGACGTGTATGGGAATCTTGCCTGGTACCTGGCCAACGCCGGTGGCCTGCCCATCGAGCACGCCACCGGGCGCCGCATCTTCCCGGCCAACTTCACCGACCCGGCGGGCGGGCCGTACTCCACCGACAACCCGGGCTTCCAGTCCTTTGCCGGGCAGTTCCTGCCAGACGAGGAACTCCATTTCCGCGCTCAGGGAATCCTCAGGTATCTGGCGGTCGGGGCGTCCGACTGGGTCGCGGCCCCCGCCGGCGGCGTGCGCCTGTTCGGCGCGATTCCCGAAGACATCGTGTTCGATTACGTCTTCAATGGCACACGTCAGGCCGAATACGAGTTCTATGAGGCCGGGACGCTGTTTTCCGGTTCTGGCATCACCGGCCCCGTGACCGCGCCCATCGGAGTGGCGTCCGCGTTCGGGTCGATGCACTACCACCTTGACTGGGATCTCGAAGGGGCATCGGCCCAGGCGGCCAAGGGTGCCTATCTGGTGACCATGAGCGTGTTCTCGACCGCGATGGCCGGCGGGGCGCCCAAGTACCTCGAGTCGGAGCCTTTCCACGTGCTGTTTCGCAACGGCATCACCGACCAGCAGTTCGGTGCCGCCATGCAGACGCTGACCCTCCCTGCGGCCCCTGTCCCGGAGCCCTCGACCTGGGCGCTGCTGGCCGGCGGGTTGCTGCTGACCAGTTGGGCGGCGCGCCGCCGTCTCAGAAGGTAGCGCGTACACCCAAGTCGATGCGCCGCCCGGGCTCCGGGGCGAAGCTGCGCAGGAAGGAGGTCGAAGCGCGGATCTCCTCGTTCAGCAGGTTGCGGGCCTGGGCATAGAGCGTGAGCTCCACCCCCCCCGGCGCGGAGAAGGCGCGGTCGACGGAGAGGTTCACGAGGTCGTATGCCTCCGAGCGCGCCTCGTTGATTCCCGGGTTGTCCTGGGCCATGGCATGAGTCCAGCGCAACCGGGTCACCCAGCCTGCGTCGGCATAGTGCGTGACCTCCACGCCGGCACGCCGCGGCGGCATGCGGGGCACGTCGCCGCCGGCGGCATTGGTGAAGCGGGCACGCACGGCATCGGTGAACAGCAGGGCCTCCATCGGACCGAGCGGCGAACGCGTGAAGCGCACTAGCCACTCCGCCTCGTAGCCGTTGAACACGGCGTCCTGCTGGTCGTACTGGTAGACGGGCAGGCAGCGCTCCGGGCGCACGCAGCGCGCAATGATGCGGCGGCGGTCGAGGTCGTAGAACAGCCCGCGGTTCTGAAGATAGATGTAGCCATCGGCCTCGTAGCGGAAGGCGTTGACGCGTACGTGACCGGTATCCCACTCGTGTTGCAGACCGACGTCCGCCCGGCGCATCGACTCGACCTGCAGGTTGCGGTTGCCGACGTCGTAGGTGCGCGTGGCGAGGTGTGGGCCGAAGGAGTAGAGCTCCGTCACTTCGGGCGCACGCTGTGGTCGCGACCACGTGCCGGTCAGCCGTGTCCGCGGGCTGAAGCGTACCGTCGCGGCCAGCGACCACGTGGCCGGCCGGTAGGAGGTCGCCGGGAAAACGAAGGTGTTCCCGCCGCGCACCATCGGGTCCGGAGAGACGTCCTGCCATTCGGCGCGGTAGGCCCCCTCCAGCCCGAGCCAGCCGAAGTCGAGTTTCTCGGTGAGGTAGGCCGCGCGCGCATCGACCAGGGAACGCGGGATGTAGGCCTCCTGGCCCATGGCGGCCACGTCGCGGTTGAGGAGGTGCAGACCGAAGTTGCCCGTCGAAAGCCGGGTGAGGGCGTGCTGGGTTTCGACTCGCGCCTCCTGGGCGCGATTGGTGAAGGTGGTGACGACCCGTCCGTTGTCGAGCTCGTCGTGGCGGTAGTCTGCCGTTCCGGCGCGCAACCGCAGACTGCTCAGGTACGGCAGGTCCAGGAACACCTCGCCCTTGACGTCGGCGCGGGTCTGCGCCATGTCGATGCGGACGTTCTGGCCCTCGATGGTGGTCGGGTCGAGCAGGACCGTGCCGCTCTGGGAGTGCCCCCCGGGCGGAATCCCGTAATTGTTGGCGATGCTGCCCACCGAGGCGCCGAGGTGCAGGCGCTCGCCGACCCAGCTCAGGCCGAGGCCACCGCCGTGCACCTGCGCGTCGGTGTTCGCCACGGATTCCCGGGTGTTGCGGCGTGTCGGCGCGCCGAACTGCTGCAGCACGGCGGCCTCGTCGATGGCCAGACCCGGGATGCCGAGGTTGCCACGTTCGCGTCGGAAGACGTCGGCGTGCAGCACCAGGCCACCCCTGCCGCCGCGGATGCGGGCGGCGCCGGCGCGCTCGTGGCCGTTGCTGCCGTAGCGGGCCTCGACCCGGGCTTCCACGCCCTTGGCCAGCCGGCGCGTGACGATGCGGCCGTCGCTCACCTCCACGGCGCCGCCGATCGCTCCGCTGCCATAACGCACGGTCTCGGGGCCGCGGAGCACCCGCACCTCGTCGACGATCATCGGCTCCAGCGTGACCGCGTGGTCGGGGCTCAGGCTCGAGGCGTCATGGGTCCCCAGCCCGTCGACGGCGATGCGCACCCGGGGCCCGGACATGCCACGGATCACCGGCAGCCCCACGGCGGGGCCGAACGAGGCATTGTGGGTGCCCGGCATCTGCGACACCGTTTCGCCCAGGGTGCCCGAGGCCTGGCGCCGCAGGTCCTCCCCCGACAGGGTGTCGGCCGGACGCGCCTCTGTCTGCGCCGGGACCACCTGACCGCGGACCACCACCTCGGGCGCGGCGACCTGGGCCAGGGCGTTGCGGCCTGACGCCACGGCCAGCACGGCGACGGGGAGCAGCAACAGGCGGTGGCGACGCAATTTCATGGTGCTGGGAGAGGGGTGATCGATGTGCGCGGTCGCGACGGCGGTCCAGAACGCCCCGCGAGAGTCTGCATTGCCCGCGTGACGCATTGACGGCCCCGATGTCGGGGCATAAGATGCAACACCGTAGCAGAAACCAAGAACACGCATCAACGGAAGGCGCGCAGATGTTGCGGGATCGCGTGCCACTCCGCAAGCGCGAAGCGGTAGCGACCATAGGAGACACATCTGATGAAAAGCGGTTTTTTCAAGGCGGCCCTGGTGGGGCTTTTCGCCGTATGGGGGCAGTCGGCAGGCGCCGCGGGATTGCACGCGGGCGACATCGAGCTGTCGGTGAACTTCGGAGCGCTCGGGGTAGGCGGCTACCACGAGCTGGAGTACGGCACCGGCATCCCGATCTTCGAGGGTGCGCTCAACACCCTGCTGGCTGGCCCCAGTGGTCCGAGGTGGCGGGGCACCAACCCCGGTTTCGATTCCGAGCCTGGGACGTTCCAGTTGACCGACGTCGTGAATGTCCGTCCGGTGGTCTCGGGTACGGGGCTCGACTTCTGGAACGGATCCTCCTGGCAAGACCTCATGCCGCGCAACGAAACCCTCGAGCTGCGGGATACCCTGGATGAAACGGCGATATTCGATGAGGTCGGGTTCACCCAGAGTGCGTTCTTTGAGGGCGCCCTGTGGCCGGAGCCGGACGGTGCCATCCACCAGCATTTCACCTTCACCCTTTCAGACAGCCCGTCTGGCCTTCCCGGCCCGACCACGGGCGCCTATCGCATCCTGCTCCAGGCCTCGTCTTCGAGCTATGCGCCCTCCACGCCCTTCTACATTGTCTTCAATCGTGGCCTGGGCGACGAGCAGTTCGAGGAGGCCATTCATGCCATGGCCGTGCCGGAGCCCGGCACCTACGCCATGCTGGGACTGGGTCTGGGCGTGATTGCCCTGGTGGCGCGTCGCCGCAAGGCCTGACACAGCTTCGGTGGACACGGGCGATCGACCGCACGCGCGGTCGGTCGCCCGTTTGTTTTTGTGCGGTGCCGCAACGGCGTCTCGCCGCCCGGTGCTTGCATCGCCTGCGTTTGTCCCTACACTGCCAAGGTGGATCGTTGCTCCGGGGGGATGCGTGATGAAGACGGTCGAGCAGGTATTGCGGGGGAAGAACGCAGAGCTCGTGGCTGTCGGGCCGGATGAGTCCGTGTTCGATGCTCTGGCGCTCATGGCCCGCCGGGAGGTCGGTGCGGTGGTGGTGCTCGAGGCGGGGCGGCTGGTCGGCATCCTCTCGGAACGTGATTACGCGCGCAAGATCATTCTCCTGGGCAAGGCGTCGAAGGACACGCCTGTGCGGGACATCATGACGCCGCGCGTGGTGTGCGTGACGCCAGCCACCACGATCGACGAGTGCATGGCGCTGATGACGGACAAGCGCTGCCGTCATCTGCCGGTGCTCGAGGGCGAGCGGGTGATCGGCGTGGTCTCGATCGGTGACGTGGTCAAGCACACCATTGCCGAACAGCAGTTCATCATCGAGCAGCTCGAGCACTACATCATGGGTTGAAGTCTTGGTTTGCGCAGGTCACCGGATGGAGTGTTGACGGTGGTCAAGATCGGTTTGGCCGGGTGCCGCAGGATGACCGGATTTCCGCATGGAGGTCTGAATGGACAA
>JBEICA010000219.1:0-6134 GCA_040373665.1 Burkholderiales bacterium
AAGAAGTACAGCATGGAACTGGGCGGCAAGAGCCCGTTCGTCGTATTCGACGATGCAGATCCCGAGCGTGCCCTGGACGCGGCGGTGTTCATGATCTTCTCCAACAACGGCGAACGCTGCACGGCGGGCAGCCGCATCCTGGTGCAGAAGACGGTGTACGCCGATTTCGTGGCACGCTTCGCCCGGCGCGCCAGCCGCATCCGCGTCGGGGACCCGATGGACGAATCCACCATCGTCGGCCCGATGATCAGTCCCGCCCACCTGGAGAAGGTCCGCGGCTACATCGAACTGGGGCAGCGGGAGGGCGCCAGCCTCGTCTGCGGCGGCAGCGCCTCACCGGAAGTGCCCGCCGCGGTTCGAAATGGGAATTTCGTGACGCCTACGGTGTTCGCCGACGTCGACAACCGCATGCGGATCGCCCAGGACGAGATCTTCGGCCCGGTGGCCTGCCTGATTCCGTTCACCGACGAGGCCGACGCCATCGCCCTGGCCAATGATGTCCGCTACGGGCTGTCGAGTTACGTCTGGACCGGTGATGTCGGCCGCGCACATCGCGTGGCGGCGGCGATCGAGGCGGGCATGTGCTTCGTCAACAGTCAGAACGTCCGGGATCTGCGCCAGCCCTTCGGTGGCACCAAGGCCAGCGGCATCGGTCGCGAAGGGGGCACATGGAGCCACGAGGTCTTCCTCGAGCCCAAGAACATCGCGGTCGCCACCGCAGACCACCCGATTCCACGCTGGGGCCTCTGAGGACCGACGACTATCATGGGAACGCTGGCACTCGCCGCCAAGATCACCCACGTGCCTTCGATGTTCCTGAGCGAACTCGACGGCCCCCGGAAGGGCACGCGCCAGGACGCCATCGACGGCCACGAGACGGTCAGCCGCCGCTGCCGGGCGCTTGGCGTGGACACGCTGGTGGTGTTCGATACTCACTGGCTCGTGAATGCCGGCTATCACGTCAACTGCGCCCCGCATTTCAGCGGCACCTACACCAGCAACGAACTGCCCCACTTCATCAGCAACATGCCATTCGACGCACCGGGTAATCCGGCGCTCGGCAGGCTGCTTGCGGAAACCTGCCGCGCCCACGGCGTGGAAACGCTGGCCCACGACGCGACCACCCTGCAGCCCGAGTACGGCACGCTGGTACCGCTGCGCTACATGAACGCCGACCGTCATTTCCGCGTGGTCTCGGTGTCGGCCCTGTGCATGGCGCACTATCTGGACGACAGCGCAAGGCTGGGCTGGGCCATGCGCCGCGCGGTCGAGGATCACTACGACGGCACCGTGGCCTTCCTCGGGAGCGGCTCGCTGAGCCATCGATTCGCGCAGAACGGTCTCGCCCCCGACTACGCCTTCCGCATCTGGAGCCCGTTCCTGGAACTGCTCGACCGGCAGGTGATCTCGTTGTGGTGCCAGGGCGACTGGGAAAGCTTCTGCGCGATGCTCCCCGAATACGCCGTGAAAGGCCACGGAGAGGGTTTCATGCACGATACGGCCATGCTGCTGGGTGCCCTGGGCTGGTCCGCCTACGATGCCCCGGCCGAAATCGTCACCCCGTATTTCGGGGCATCGGGTACGGGACAGGTCAACGCGGTCTTCCCGGTGACGCCTCAGGATGGGCGCTCCGTTCCCCAGCCCGTGGCTTCGCGCGCCGACATCGCCCGCGCTGCAACGCGGCTCTGAGCAATCCACTTCCCCATGACTGCGAGACGCTGAAATGCCGCACCTGACGATGCTCTACACACCGCAACTCGACCGCCCCGCGCATGAGGGTGGGGCCGACATGGGGGCGCTTTGCCGAAGTCTCGCCGACACGCTGCTGGCCCAGCGTGACGAGACTGGCGCGGCGGTCTTCCCGCCAGGCGGCATCCGCGTGCTCGCCTTTCCATCGACTCATCACGCCGTCGCCGATGGCGGCACGGCGGGCAAGGCCGCAGGCGGGAGCGGGGACTACGCTTTCGTCTACATCAACCTGCGGATGGCGCGCGGCCGCAGCCCGATGGTGCTGGGCCAGGTGGGGCGGGCACTCGAGGCATGCGCACGCGATCATCTGGCCCCGCAGTTGACCCGCCTGCACATGGGGCTCACGGTGCAGATCGACGAAGGACACGAGGCCTTCGATGGCAAGACCAGCACGCTGCATCCCCTGTTCGGCAGGATTTGAGTCCCATGTCCCGCCCCACCCTCACGCCTGAAGACATCGCCACTCTGGCCAGGCAGTTGTTCGATGCCCGGCGCAGTCGCACGCCGCTGCGCCAGTTCTCGCGCACCTATCCCGGCATGACCATCGAGGACGGGTACGCCATACAGCAGGCCTGGGTGCAGCTGGAGATCGCCGATGGCCGGCGCATCCTCGGACGGAAGATCGGACTGACCTCGCGCGCGATGCAGCAGGCGAGTCAGATCAGCGAGCCCGATTACGCCCCCCTGATGGACGACATGTTCTTCACGCCCGGGGGCGACATCCCCTTCGCGCGTTTCATCGCGCCGCGGGTCGAGGTCGAACTGGCCTTCATCCTGGGGCGGCCGCTCGAAGGACCGGGCGCGACGCTGTTCGATGTGCTGTCGGCGACCGACTACGTAAGCCCCGCGGTGGAGATCATCGACGCACGGATCGAGCAGGTCGACCGCGAAACCGGGGCGATGCGAAAGGTGTTCGACACCATTGCCGACTTCGCCGCCAATGCCGGCATTGTCGTCGGAGGACGACCGATACGGCCACACGACACCGATCTGCGCTGGGTCGGCGCCCTGCTCCACCGCAACGGCGTGATCGAGGAGACCGGCGTGGCTGCCGGCGTGCTGAATCATCCTGGCAACGGCGTCGCCTGGCTGGCCAACAGGCTCGCAGCGCACGGAGAACGCCTGGAAGCCGGCGATGTGGTGCTCGCTGGCTCCTTCACCCGACCGGTGACCGCCTCGGCCGGGGACACCTTTCACATCGACTACGGCCAGCTCGGGAGCATCGCGTTCCGATTCGTCTGAATGCCTTGTGCAGGGACTCGGGAGCGCGGGCAGGTATCGGGACCTGATTCAGGGCCGGCGCGCCGGGAGCACGGTGCCACGGGCTTCTCCGAAGCCGATGCGAGCCGCCCCCGGACGTTCGCACCACCCACGCAGGATGACCGCGTCGCCGTCCTCCAGAAAGGTTCGGGTCTCGCCATTGGACAGCGTGACGGGCTGCTTGCCGCCCGCGGTGAGCTCGAGCAACGAGCCCGCCTCTTCGGGCGCAGGTCCGGACTGTGTGCCCGTGCCGAGGAGATCGCCGGGCTGGAGGTTGCAGCCGTTGACCGTGTGATGGCTCACCATCTGCGCTGCTGTCCAGTAGGCATGGCGGAAGCTCGTGTGCGACAGGCGCACCGGCCCCTCTCCACCCGCCCGCATGCGCGCCGTCTCCAGCCACGCCTCGAGATGAACGTCGACTGCTCCCGCCGCGCGGTTGGCCTCGCTGTCGAGGTAGGGCAGCGGCTGCGGATCGGTGGCATCCCGCATCCAGGGCTGGCGGTAGGGGAGCAGCGCCTCGGCTGTCACGATCCAGGGCGATACGGTGGTGGCGAAGTTCTTTGCCAGGAAAGGGCCGAGCGGCTGGTACTCCCAGGCCTGGAGGTCGCGCGCCGACCAGTCGTTCAACAGGCAGAGTCCGAAAATGTGATCTTCCGCCGCATCCAGCGGGATCGGCTCGCCAGCCTCGTTGCCGGGGCCGACGTAGATGCCCATCTCGAGCTCGTAATCCATGCGACGGCTCGGCGTCACCACAGGGGCGCTCGCCCCGGGTGCCATCGTCTGGCCGCAGGGGCGTGCGAAGCTCTGCCCCGACACGCCGATCGAGGACGCACGCCCGTGGTAGGCGATGGGTACCCACTTGTAGTTGGGAAGCAATGGATTGTCGGGCCGGAACAACCGGCCCACGGCGGTCGCGTGATGTACGGACGCATAAAAATCGGTGTAATCGCCGATCCGTGCCGGGACCATGAACTCGGCGTCGTCCTGCGGAACCAGACACCCGAGCCAGGCAGCGTGCTGCGACGCCCCGATGCGCAGGCCCTGGGACAACGCCAGCCGCAGGGCGGACCAGGCCTGTGGCCCCAGGGCCATGAAACGGTTCAAGGTGGGCTCGGCGGCAGTCGCGAGGGCCTCACGCGCGTCGATCTGATCCAGACCGCCTGCGCGGAGAATCCCGGCCAGATCCAGGATCTGAGTCCCGATCGCGACGCCCCCGCGCCAGGCCTCGCCGCTGCCACGTCGGCGAAACACTGCAAACGGAAGGTTCTGGATCGGGAAGTCGTTTGCCGGGCCATTGGCGGAGGCAACCCAGCTTCGGAGGGCGGGGTCGTGGGTCTCGTTCAGACGTGGCATGAGCGCTCTCTGGATGTGATCAACAGCCTGCGGTCACCGAGGAAACACGGGCTCGCGGTGGATGCAGCATACTCCATGGAAATTCTTTCCAGCCCTCCCCCACCCCAGCCGGCATGAACCTCCCGTTCGAATCCCTGCTCATATCGACAGGGGTGGTCGCGCTCGCGGAGATCGGCGACAAGACCCAGCTTCTCGCGCTCGTTCTCGCCGCGCGATATCGCAAACCTCTGGCCATCAGCCTCGGCATCGCATTCGCGACGCTGGCGAACCACGCTGGCGCAGGCGCACTGGGGGCATGGATCGCAGGCGTGATTCCCGCGCTCTGGCTGCAACACGGCTTGGCGGTATCTTTTCTGGTCACCGCCATCTGGACCCTCGTGCCCGACCGTCTCTCGGATGATGACGCCCACGTGAAGGAACTGTTCGGGGTGTTCGGCACGACGACCCTCGCCTTTTTCCTGGCCGAGATGGGCGACAAGACCCAGGTCGCGACCGTCGCCCTGGTCGCGCGCTTCGACGATCCGATCCTGGTCGTGATCGGTACGACGCTGGGCATGCTCATCGCCAACGTTCCCGTCGTGCTTCTGGGAGAGCGCCTGTCCGGCCGGCTGCCCATGAGATACATCCGTATCGCGGCGTCGCTGCTGTTCGCAGCGCTGGGCCTTGGGACATTGTGGAGCGCCTGGACAGGCTGATGCGGATTGGCGGGCAACCGACCCACGGCGTCCCACCATCCCAGGGGGCTGCTGCGGATCACGCCGGGCTGACGCCTCACAAGCTCCGCCTTCGTGTTTCCACCTTGGCTATGATCCCCAGCCGTGCGGTGTGACGCTTCAACACCACGAGGTCCCGACAAGACACCCGTGCGGTCCTGACCGGCAGACACCAGCCATCCATCGGAGAAAGAGACATGCCCGCCAACAGCGTCTTGGAACGCCTCCCCCCCATCGGCATCATCGGCATCGGCGCGATGGGAATGGCCGTAGCCCGACGCGCCCTGGATACCGGCTTCGAGGTCGCGGTGCGGGACGTTCGTCCGGAAGCGGAAGCGGAAGCCGCCCGTCACGGCGCCGCGGTCTGTGCGTCGCCCGCCGCCCTTGCCGCGAGGAGCGCGTTGGTGGTCGTCCTTGTGGTGGACCGGGGTCAGGTGGAGGAGGTGTTGTTCGGCGACCAGGGCGTGGTCGGCGCCATGCGACAGGGCGGCATCGTGGCCGTCAGCAGCACCATCGACCCCGGCTATGCGGAAACCCTCGGTACGCGCCTTTCGGCGGCAGGCTTACACCATCTCGATGCGCCCATCTCCGGCGGCCCGGCGCGGGCCCGCGATGGCAGCATGTCGATGATGGCGGCGGCGAATCCGCTGCTGTTCGAAAAGATGGCCCCCGTCTTGAGGCTGCTCGCCGCCCGCCTGTTCCACGTCGGACATCGCTCCGGAGACGGTGCGCGCACAAAGATGCTCAATAATCTCGTCGCGGGGGCGAATCTCGTCGCTGCCGCTGAAGCACTCGCACTGGGCGAGCGCCTGGGACTGGACGCGGGCGCCCTGCTGGAGGTCATGCTTGGAAGTTCGGCGCAGAGCTGGGTCATGGCTGACCGTATGTCGCGTGCGCTCGCGGGAGACTTCACGCCGCGCGCTGCGGTCGACATCCTGAAGAAGGATCTCGGCATCGCCATCATTGCCGGGGAGCAGGTGAACTTCCCGACCCCGATGGCATCCTCGGCTCAGCAGGTGTTCACGGCCACGAGCGCCATGGGCCTCGGGGCCGAGGACG
>JBEICA010000267.1:0-4998 GCA_040373665.1 Burkholderiales bacterium
CCACGGCCTCGTCGTCGGCGTGCCCGGCCTCGCCAAGACCAAGCTCGTCGATACGCTAGGCACCGTCCTCGGGCTCGGCGCGCGGCGCATCCAGTTCACGCCCGACCTGATGCCCGGCGACATCGTCGGCACGTCCATCGTGCGCGAGGACGAGGCGGGCCGGAAGTATTTCGAGTTCCAGCCCGGCCCCATCTTCGCCAATCTGGTGCTGGCCGACGAGGTCAACCGCGCCACGCCCAAGACCCAGTCGGCTCTGCTCGAGGCGATGCAGGACAACAGCGTTTCGGCGGGCAATGCGACCCGGCCGCTGGAGCAGCCCTTCTTCGTGCTGGCGACGATGAACCCGCTGGAGATGGAGGGCACCTACCCCCTGCCGGAGGCCCAGCTCGACCGCTTCTTCTTCAAGCTGCGCATGGGTTTCCCCGGTGTGGATGATCTGCACACCGTGCTCGACCGCACCACGCTGGCGGCCGAGCCGCGGGTGGAGAGAGCACTCGCCCAGGGCGAGATCCTGGAGATGCGGGAGACCGCGCGCGAGGTGCCGGTGGCGCGCCCCGTGCAGGACTATGCCATCCGCCTGACGCTGGCGACCCACCCGGAGTCGGAACTCGGCCACGAGATGGCGCGCCGTTACGTCCGGTTCGGCGCCAGCCCGCGTGGCACGCAGGCGCTCATCCTCGGGGCCAAGGTGCATGCGCTGATGCATGACCGGCTGCACGTCTCCGGCGAGGACATCCGGGCGGTGGCCCTGCCGGCGCTGCGTCACCGCCTGCTGGTGAACTTCGAGGCGGAGGCCGACCGCATCGATACCGACACCATCCTGCAGCGCATTCTCGCCGACGTGGCGGGCCCGGCCTGACGGCCCGATCCAGCCCGGCCCTGGGGCCGGGCTGGCCCGCGGTCGCCGGCTCCCGCGCCAGCCCGCAAGACGATCGCCAGGCCCTGCGGCCTCCGCCCTTACCGAACCCCGACGTTTCCCGATGTCGACCACCCGATCCCTGTTCTCCGAAAACTTCCTGCGCCGTCTGGAGCACCTTCGGCTGGTGACGCGCCGGCCGGTGGCGGGGCACCTGCGGGGCGGACACCGCTCGCGTCGCACGGGTTCGGGAATGGTGTTCGCCGATTACCGTCAGTACGCCTCCGGCGACGACACGCATCACCTGGACTGGGGCATCTTCATGCGCCTGGACCGGCTGATCCTGCGCCTGTTCGAGGAGGAGGCGGACCTGCCGGTATATCTGCTGGTCGACGCCAGCGCCTCCATGGCTCACGGTCAGCCGCGCAAGTTCGATTTCGCCCGCCAGATCGGTGCGGCATTGGCCTACCTGTCGTTGCTGAACTACGACCGGGTCAGCGTCGTGGCGTGGTCCGATGGCGTCGCCGCCGAACTGCCGATGCGGCGTGGCCGCACCCAGGTCTGGCCGCTGTTCCGCTTCCTCGAGGGCATCGAGCCTGCCGACGGCACCGATCTCGGTGCCACCCTGCGCGGATTTTTCGGCGCCAGTCGCACCCGCGGGCTGGTGATCCTGCTCAGCGACTTCCTCGATCGCGGGACCTTCGATGCCGCGGCGCACTGGCTTCGCCAGTTCCGCCACGAGGTGGTCGCTTTCCAGGTGCTCTCGCCGGAGGAGATGGAGCCGCGCCTGCCGGACGAGGTGGTGCTGGTCGACGAGGAGACCGGCGGCAGTCTGGCCCTCGAGGCCTCGGCTGATCTGTTGCGCGACTACCGTGCGGCCCTGGAGGAACATTGCCGCGGCATCGAGGCACAGTGCCGCCGCCAGGGCTGGACCTATCTGCTGGCCCGCACCGATGCGCCGTTCGAGGACCTCATGCTCGGTGCGCTGCGCCGTGAAGGGGTGCTGCGGTGAACTTCGTCACCCTGTCCGCAGCGCTGGCGGCGGTACTCGCTGCCGTCACCGCGCTCGTGGTCGTGGGGCTGTACCTGCTGCGTCCGCCGCCGCAGCGCCTGCGGGTGGCCTCCACCCTGCTCTGGGAGCGGGTGGTGGCTTCGCGGCGTCGCGTCAGCCAGCGCTGGCGCTGGTGGTTGTCGCTCCTGCTGGCGCTGCTGATCGCGCTGGCCCTGGTGATCGCCGTTGCCGGGCCCGAGGCGGACGCTCCCGCGGGCGAGCGGCGCGAACTTGTTCTGGTGATCGACAACTCCCCGACCATGGGTGCCTGGCGTTCCGACGGCAGGACCCGGCTCGACCACGCACTGGATGCCGCCCGGGCCGAGATCGCGGCAGCGCCGCCGGGAACGCGCTTCCACGTGGCGGACACCATGCGCACGGCCTCGAGCGCCGGTGTCGTGGACGCCCCGGCGGCGCAGTCCACTCTGGATCGCATCGGCGCTGGCCAAGGCGGACAGCCTGCCTTCCCGGACCTGTCGCTGCTGCCCATCAGCGAGGCGGGGCGGGCGGTGGTGTTCTTCACGGACGGGGTGAACCCGATGGCCCTCCCGGCGGGGTTGCGCCGGGTGTCGGCTTTCGAGGCCGGACCCAACCTCGGCATCACGGCTTTCAGTGTCCGGGCCCTGGCCACCGACGCCACCCGGCACGAGGCCTTCGTCGAGATCGCCAACGCCGGCAGGGCGGCGGTCGAGGCCGTGGTGAGCATCTCCGGCTCCAGCCGCGCCACCCAGCGACGCAGCGTCAAGGTGCCTGGGCGCGGCTTCGCCTCGGTCACGCTGTCGGTGTCGGACTTCGGCGGCGGCGCACTGCGCGCCGCCCTCGAGTCCGCTGACGACCGTCTCGAACTCGATGACGTCGCCTACGCTTTCCTCCCTCTCAACCGGGTGCTCAGGGTTGGGCTCGTGACCCCCGGCAACGCCGCCCTCGAGCGTGCCCTGCGCCTCGATCCCCGCGTGCGGCTGACGGTGATGTCGCCTTCGCGATACGGCCGCGGCGGCAGCTTCGATGCGTGGGTGTTCGACCGTTTCACGCCGCCGGCTGCGCCGCTCGCACCGGTGCTGGCGTTCCGGCCTGGTGACGCGGGCTGGATCACCCCGGCATCCAGGCCCCTGGCGACGCCTGCGGTGGCATCCTGGCTGCCGGACCAGCCGGTTCTGGACAATGTCTCGCTGGCGGACGTCCAGCTCGACCGTGCCGCCGCCCTGCGCGTCGGCGACCGACCGGTCCAAGTGCTGGCCCGCAGCGCGGAGGGGCAGGCTCTGGTGACGGCCTCGGCGCGTGCGCCCCGCTGGGTGGCCACCGGATTCGCGGTCGAAGACACCAACTTCGCCGCCCAGGCCTCGTTCCCGGTGTTCCTCGCCAACGCCATGCAGTGGCTCACCGAGGACAACCCGGTGCGCGCGGAGGGCGTCGGGCTGGTGCGTGCCCCGCTCGCGGCGGCCCGTGCCTCGGGCATGAGCGCCGGCCCGCTGGCGACGCGCCCGGTCCCGGGCGCGACCCTTCTCTCGGTCCCCGCACCGGACTTCGTCACCCTGGAAGCGCCTGGCGAGCGGCTGCGCATGCTTGTCAACGTGCTGGACCCGGCGGTCACGGACATCAATGCGAGCGACCTGCCTCCGGGCGCGGACGGCACGGCGCCTCCTGCGGCGGCCCGGCAGTCTGGCGGATTGCCGGCGTGGTGGTGGATCGCTCTCGCGGCGCTCCTGCTGCTGCTGGCCGAGTGGCTCGCCTTTCATCGGCGGTGGACCGTATGAGCGCCGTGCACGTCGAGAACTGGTGGCCGCTGCTGGCCTGGATGCTCGCGCTGCCGGTGGTGGTGGCCCTGGGCTGGCGTTCCGCCGCCGCGCTGGCTCCGGCGCACCGCGGCCTTCTTGTCCTCGTGCGGGTGTTGCTGCTGGGCGTCGTTGCCGCAGCGCTGATGCGTCCGGCGCTGCTGTCGCGCTCCAGCGAGGTCTCCGTCGTCTACGCGCTCGATGTCTCGCGCAGCGTGGAACCGGGCTTCGTCGAGGCGGCGATCGCCTGGATGCGACGTGCCAACGATCAGGGCCGGCCGTCCGAGGCCCGATTCGTCGCCTTCACCGACCGGGTGCGGCAGGCCGATACTCCCGAGGCCATCCGGCAGTTGCCGCTCCGGCTGCGTGGCCAGGGGCCGGCGGACGGGCTGGATCCGCTGGTGACCGACCTCGAGGGCGCACTCGATGCCATCGCCGGCAGCTTCTCCGGAGACCGGCTCAGGCGTGTGGTGCTGATGACCGATGGCCTGGAGACGCGCGGTGATGCCTGGCGGGCGGTGGAGCGTCTGCGCGCCGCCAACATCCGGGTCTTCACCGTGCCCGCGACCGTGCGCGGGTCCTCGGACGTCTGGGTCGATGCCCTCGAGGTGCCGCGCGACCTGCGCCAGGACGAACCGACCGTGGTCCACGTGCGTCTGCGTGCCCAGGCGGCCACCATGGCCCGGGTGAGCCTCGAGCGCGGCGAGCGCGTGCTGGGACAGCGCCGGTTGCGGCTCGAGGCCGGCCTGAACCGTGTCCCCTTCACCATCCGTCTCGGTGAGACCGGGGCGGTGAGCCTGACCGCCAGGGTTGCTGCCGAGGGCGACCAGATCGCCGACAACGACGTGCTCATCGCCAACGCCACGGTACTGCCGCGACCGCGGGTACTGGTGGTCGAGCCGGCGGTGGATTCCGTGCGCTACCTGCGGGACGCCCTGCGGGCGCAGGGCTTCGACGTGGACGCGGCCACGCCGGCGGGGGCGCCGGACAGCGTCGAGGGCCTGCGCCCGTACGACGCCGTGATCGTGTCCGACGCCAACGGCGAGATGCTGGGCGAGACCCGGATGAAGGCCCTCGAGACTTACGTGCGCGATCAGGGCGGCGGACTGGTCTACGCGGCGGGCGCCAACGCCTATGGCGAAGCCGGTCTGCGCGACTCGCCTCTCGAGCGGGTGCTGCCGGCGACCTTCGAGGCGCCGGAGAAGCGGCGCGATCTGGCGCTGGTCATCGCCCTGGACCGCTCGTACAGCATGAAGGGGCGCAAGCTCGAACTGGCCAAGGCCGCCACTCTGGGGGCGCTCGAACTGCTGGAGGAGGAA
>JBEICA010000298.1:0-4476 GCA_040373665.1 Burkholderiales bacterium
CCGCGGGCGTCGCAGGCGCGTTCGTTGCCGGTGACGGCCGAGCCATCGAGTGGCTGCTGCAGCGCGCCCGGACCTACGTGTTCACCACCGCCATGCCGCCGATGCTCGCGGCGGGCGTGCGCGCCGCAGTGGGTGCCATCGCCACCGACGACTGGCGGCGCGAGCGTCTGCGCGCACACGCCGGCCGCCTGCGCCTCGACCTCGCCGGCCTGCCGTGGCGGCTGCTGCCCTCCGACACGGCCATACAGCCCCTGGTGGTGGGCGACAACGCTGCCGCCCTTGCCCTCATGACGGGCCTGATGGAGGCGGGCATCTGGGTACCTGCCATCCGCCCGCCGACGGTGCCGGCGGGAACGGCGCGGCTGCGCATCTCGCTCTCGGCCGCCCACGAGCCTGGCCACATCGACCGCCTCGTCACCGCACTGCGCCGGGCGGCACCCCACCACGCACCCGATGCCGCGGCACCGGTCGCGGCACTGTCCCGATGAGCATTCCGTCCAACGCCGAGCTTGCCGCACGCAGCCGTGCCGCCGTCTGGCACCCCGCCACGCAGATGAAGGCCCACGAGACCCTGCCGCTGCTGCCCATCACCTGCGGCGACGGTGTCTGGCTGTTCGACGCCGACGGCCGGCGCCATCTCGACGCCATCAGCTCCTGGTGGGTGAACCTGTTCGGCCACCGCGAGGCGCGCATCTCGGCCGCCATCCGCGCCCAGCTCGAGCGACTCGAGCACGTGATCCTCGCCGGCTTCACCCACGAGCCCGTGGTGCGGCTGGCCGAAGCCCTGTCCGCCCTCACAGGCGGCCGCCTGGGCCACGCCTTCTTCGCCTCCGACGGTGCCTCGGCCACCGAGATCGCCATGAAGATGAGCGCCCACCACTGGCGCAACCACGGCCGACCGGAAAAAAACCGCTTCCTGTGCCTGACGGGCGGCTACCACGGCGAGACGCTCGGCGCGCTCGGCGTGACCGACGTGCCACTGTTCCGCCAGGCCTACGAGCCGCTGGTGCGCGGTGCCCACACCCTGCCGTCGCCGGACTGGCGAAGCGCCGAGCCGGGCGAGAGCCCCGAGGCCGTTGCGGATCGCGCGGCCGACGCACTGGACGCCCATCTCGCGACGCACGCCGACGCGGTGGCCGCCCTCATCGTCGAACCGCTGGTCCAGTGCGCCGGTGGCATGGCCATGCACCACCCGCGATACCTGCAGCGCGCGCGCGCCGCCTGCGACCGGCACGGCGTCCACCTCATCGCCGACGAGATCGCGGTCGGCTTCGGCCGCAGCGGTACGCTGTTCGCCCACGAGCAGGCCGGCGTGCGTCCCGACTTCCTGTGCCTGTCCAAGGGCATCACGGGCGGCTTCCTGCCGCTGTCGGTCGTGCTCACCACGGACGCGGTGTACGAGGCCTTCTACGACGACAGTGCGGCGCGGGCCTTCCTGCATTCCCACTCCTACACCGGCAACCCGCTGGCGTGCAGCGCCGCTCTCGCCGTGCTCGACATCTTCGCCAGCGACGACGTCATCGCCCGCAACCGCGACAAGGCACGCCGCTTCGACGCCATCGCCGCGCCGCTGCGCGAGGATCCGCGGCTGCGCGACTTCCGGCGCACCGGGATGATCTGGGCCTTCGAGGTGGCGAAACCTACGCGCGGCTTCAGCCGGCGCTTCGCCGCCGCCGCCCTGGAAGCCGGCGTGCTGCTGGTGCCGCTCGGGCGCACCGTCTACTACATGCCGCCTTATGTGATCGACGACGAGGAGTTCGCCCTGCTGGTGGGGGCGACGCGCCGGGCGCTGGATGCCGCCTGCGGTTGACCCGGATATTTCACCAGGTCGGCCCCGAAGACGCACCGCGCATCGATGCCCATCCGGTCTGCAACGACTTGGCTGACGGGACGGGGTATTCCGCGGGTCTCCATGATCTCTGTTCGGCGCGCTGCGGTCATCCCGCCGTCCGATGTGCCGGCATGTCCAGGCTCGCCCAACCCGTCATGCCTCCCCGTCGGCCTTGGCGGGCAGCGGCTCGGCAGCGGCGTCGAGGTCGGCGGCGAGCATGGCGGCCCGCGTCTGCGGCGTCTCCAGGCTGATGCGTCCCAAGGCCCCCTGGCGGTAATCGGTGAGCAGCACACGCGAGGCCTTTTCAAGGTCGATGCCACCGCCGCGCACCTGGCAGCCGCGCCGGCGTCCGATGGCCTCCAGCACGCCCACCGCGTCCAGGCCGGCGGTGTCGAAGCCGTAGCGCGCGCTCAGCAGGTCCGGATAGCGCAGCAGCAGCAGGCCGGCCAGGAAGGCCGCCACCTCCTCCTCGATCACCGCATTGACGCCGATGGCGTGGCTCGCCGCCAGCATGAAGCCGTCGCTGTCGTGACGGATGCGTGGCCACATCAGGCCAGGCGTGTCGGTGAGTCGGGTACGGGCATCGAGTTCGAGGGTCTGCTGCGACTTGGTCACGGCGGGCTCGTCGCCCACCTTGGCAACGCGGCGCTTGAGCAGCGCGTTCATCAGGGTCGACTTGCCGACGTTGGGGATGCCCATGATCATCAGTCGCAGCGGCTTGGCCGGGCTGTCACGATGCGGGGCGATCTGCCGGCACAGCGTCACCACCTTCGCCGCATCGCCAGCGATACGGCAGGACAGCGCCACCGCCGACACCCCGGGCTGCGCCCTGAAGTGCTCGAGCCACTGTCGCGTCACCACCGGGTCGGCCAGATCCGCCTTGTTCAGCACCTTGAGGCAGGGACGCTGCCGGTGACGGCGCAGGTCCGCGATCATCGGGTTGGCGCTGGCCTCGGGCAGGCGCGCGTCCAGCACCTCCACCACCACGTCGATGTACTGCAAGGTCTCGGCCGCCTTGTCGCGGGCGAGGGTCATGTGACCGGGGAACCAGTTGATGGCGGGCATGGTGGCGGAGTCGGTGGCGGTGCCGCAGGTGAGCGCGTCACGCGGCAGGCATCACGCCCACCGGTGGGCGGCGGTGCACCCCGCGCTCACGACTGCGATGCCGAGTATAGCCGTGGCCGTCGGTCCGCCCACCGCCCAGTCTTCGCTCCCGCCGCCGCGCTGCGGCCGGCAGCAACATTCCGCACCTAGCCCGGATATTTCACCAGGTCGGCCCCGAAAATGAGTTACGCATCGATGTCTATCGGGTTTTCAGCGAATCGGCTGTCGGTACGATTTGGTCCGCCGGCCTCCATGGGCGCTGGCGGGCGCCTTGCGGTCATCCCGCGCCCCCGCTTCGCGCCAATAGGCTCGGCTATTGGCTTGGCGCGGGATGCACGGCCTGCCTCGCAATGCGGCTCGCCATCATCCCGTGGCCTGATGAAATATCCGGGCCAGGGTCGATCGCTGCGCGACCGACCACGACATCAGGAGAGATCTTCGTGAGAAAAGGATTCTTCGTCACCGGCACCGACACCGAAGTGGGCAAGACGCTCGCGGCCGCCGCGCTGATCCATGCCCTGCGCCGCCGCGGTACGCGCGCCGTGGGCATGAAGCCGGTCGCCGCCGGCTGCACCCTGCGGGACGGCCGCTGGCACAACGACGACGTCGACACGCTCACCGCGGCCTGCGCCCTCCCCGTGCCCGCGGAGGAACTCAACCCCTACCTGTTCCACGAACCCATCGCCCCCCACATCGCCGCCGCACGCCTCGGCGTGGACATCGATCTGGGCCACATCGAGCGCTGCTTCGATGCGCTGTCCGCGAAGGCCGACAGCGTCGTGGTCGAAGGGGCTGGCGGCTTCCTCGTGCCGCTGTCCGCCACCACCAGCTTCGCCGACCTCGCCGTGCGCCTCGGGCTGCCCGTGGTCCTGGTCGTCGGCCTGCGCCTGGGCTGCATCAACCACGCCCTGCTCACCCAGGAAGCCATTCTGCGCCGTGGCCTGACCCTGGCCGGCTGGATCGCCAACCGCATCGACCCCGCCATGTCCGCTGCCGAGGAGAACCTCGACACGCTGCGTCGCTACCTGCAGGCGCCGCTGCTGGCGGATATGCCGTGGATGACACAGCCACGGCCCGATGTGATCGACATCGCCCCCTAAGCCGCTGGCCGAGGTCGGTCACCCGGGCCAGGGCAGAGTTACCTTGCGTAGCGTTCGCGAACAGCGTCGGCAAAAGCTACTGCATCCGGATTCCGGCCTGCCATCACAGCCAGTTCCTGCCGGGCAACGGGACGGTCGGCAGCACCGATCCCCAGGAGCGTAGCCAGAGAATCAAGATTTTCCGCTGCCTGACGGGTGCCACGCAACTCGTCACGCAGTGCCTCATTGCGGAACACCACGAAGTCGCGGATCTGATGATCAAGCGTCCGACTCGTCTTGCCATCCGCCCCTTTCTTGTCGGGTGTCAGAGTGACGTAGTACTGCGTCGGGGAATATTCATGGACCGCACCCGTCACGCCGTCCGTGGTGCTACCGATGACACCGCCGATCACGATGTTTCCCCAGAACCAGTTATCCAGGTGGGTAGTGAGTTGCATCGTC
>JBEICA010000419.1:0-2231 GCA_040373665.1 Burkholderiales bacterium
CCCAGCCGTTCGTTGTTGTCGCAGCGCTTCACTTGGTCCCGCTCCGGATTGAACGGCAGGCCGTCCTCGTTCACGTACTTGGGCTTGTAGCGGCTGCGCAGTTCCGCCAGGCGCTGCTCACCATTCGCGCCGCCCAGCGCATAGCGCTCCACCCACCTGGCGGGGAGGGGCATCGCCGCCCGGAAGCCCGTCTTGGTCACCTTGATGTGACGCGCCGCCACTCCCACGGTGATCAGGCCGTGCTCATCCGGCAGGCCATCCACGTGCCACACCTCATGGGGCCGCAGGCCGTAGGTGGCGATCATCGCGAACACCCAGCCCCACAAGGGGTCCTCCTCCATCACCCGATCCAGCCACTCCTCGATCGCCTCGGTGCTCGGGATCCGTCGGCGCGATTGGCCCGCCGCCACCAGGGCCTGTTTCTTGCGGTTCACCATGCCCTTGAGCTCCGCGCTCAGCTCCTCCGGCGCGATCGCCCCAAAGCCCGCCCGCCGCAGCAGCGACACCACCTCCCGTTTCTGCCGGAAGCCCTGGCGATGGGTCGCCATTGGCAGCAGCGGTTCGCTCGGGTCCTCCATGTGGGCCTTGAGGCTTTCGCTGGTGTGCAGGGCAAAGCGCCGCACGTCCTCCAGGCTCGCCGGCCGCTCGGGCGGGAGCAGGCGGAAGTAGCCCTGGCCCTTGAACGGGCCCACCAGGTTCATGTTCACGCCCTGCCCGCGCTGGAAGGTCACCACGGCCTCGCAGATTTCTGGCCAGGTGGGGGCGTTGCCTGTCGCGCTTGGTTCTGGAGCCGCAGCCGTCAGGGCCTCCCAGGGGAAGGGTTGGCCCGGCCGAGCCAGGCGCAGCACCAGCTCACAGAGATTGTCGACAGCCTCGGGATCTGCAGCGCGATAGCCCCGCATCGCCTTCTCACGGCTCGTCCCGCTGCCTCCGAGCTCGTAGACGCTCAACCACTGGCTGTGGCGGCGCTGCCTGATCCGCAGCGGCAGGCGGTTCAGTCGGAGTAGTCCGTTGGCGCGCTCAAGAGGAGGGGTCAGGGTGGCCATGGCCGGGTCGAGACCTGGGTGCAGTAGAGGATTCCGACGTCCTCCCTGGACTCATGGGACTGTCTCGTTAAGACGACAGAGCGTCGAGACCGCCCTTGGCAGTACTGCCAAGGAAATGACCCAATTACGGGTTTTCCTGGCCTTTCACGGACTCACTACGGACTGGCGAAAACGCCTGCCGCGAACCCCAAAATGGTTGCCCTGGAACCGACTTGCCGGCGATTCCAAGGTCTTGAAGCCCATGGGTCGCCTGAGATTCGAACTCAGGACCAATCGGTTAAAAGCCGGCTGTTTTTCGCTGAGATCCCTTGCGGCGCAATGGGTGCCCTTCGAGAGTTCCTCAAAAAGTTCCTCAAGGCCCATTTTTCGGCCCAAATCGGGCCTTGGGTCCCACTTGGATTGAGACGGAATTGAGTCGCATTTAACGAGCAGTCTCATGCCCGGCCAGCTCCCGTGAAACTGAGTAGACCGACTGCACTGGAATGAGATAGCGCCAATCGATACTCGATCTGACCACGGAATGATTATGGAGACATGAGACAGCTTGCAAGGCCTGCCGCGCCGATCCCGCCTCAGCAACAGGTGGGAAGAGGGCGTGGTGGTGATAGAGAAAAGTCAGCGCGTCCTGACTTTGCGAGACCGAGTCGCTCCAGCGCGCCAAGGAGCTCGAAGGACGCGGTCACCCGTCTTGCGCTGATGCATGGCTGTGAAACGAGTGCCAATCAGCCTCTGACATCCCCTCCTGGTTGGCCCAGCTCCTGAGATCGTCCCAGTCGATGGCATGGCTCTGGGCGACCCAGATGGCCTGCTCCAAGCATTGGCGATCGCGCCAGTGCACGAAGGCAGCAAGCCGATCCATCACACACAGGGTCGGCGGAATCACGCGCAACGGCCCCCAGGGGGTCTCAAGGGTCTGCAGGCCGCTGGTGTCGACAACCCGGTTCCCGAAGCCCAGTGGCCCAGAAGGGAACTCCAGCAACCATTGAGACTCTGGATGGGCAAAGAGGCGACGGCTTGGTGTAACGACAAAGCCGAGCTCGCTCACCACCCGCGTCAGGGCCTTGATGCCAGCGGTGGAGACAAAATCAAGGTCATGGCTCTGGTAGCGATTGTCGGTGTAGATCGACACCGCTGCTCCGCCCGAGAGAGTCGCCTCCACGCCATGGGCCACCAGGGCCTGGCTGA
>JBEICA010000150.1:0-8471 GCA_040373665.1 Burkholderiales bacterium
GCGGCTCACGGGCCAACAGTCGGGGGCGCCGGGCGGCGCGCGCCCCCCCCCTGGGATCCGCGGCTCGCGCCACCGGCCTGCAGGGCGGTGCCACGCCACTGGTCCTGTACGCATCCGAGGAAACGCACTCCAGCGTCGAGAAGGCCGTGGCCATGCTCGGTCTGGGCACCCGCCACCTCAGGCGCGTGCCCACCGACGGGCAGTTCCGCATCGATCTGTCCCAGCTTGCCGCGGCCATCGCGGCGGATCGGGCGTCCGGACTGCGGCCGTTTTGCGTGGTGGCCAACGCCGGCACCGTCACAACCGGGGCGATCGACCCCCTGGAGGACCTCGCGACCCTGTGCCGTGAGCAGGGCCTGTGGTTGCACGTCGATGGCGCCTATGGGGCCCTGACGGCCCTGAGCCCGCGTTTTCGCGCGCCCATGTCCGCCATCGGTCTGGCGGACTCGGTGTCGCTGGACCCGCACAAGTTTCTGTTCTGCGCCTTCGAAGCCGGCTGCGTGCTGGTGCGCGATCGCCGCCACCTGCGGCAGGCGTTCAGTGCCTCCCCGAGCTATCTGGCCATGGCCGAGGACCCGGACTTCATCGACTTCGCCAACCAGGGGCCGCAACTGTCGCGCGCCTTCAAGGCACTCAAGGTGTGGTGGTCCCTCAAGCACTTCGGAGCCGACGCCTATGCCGACGTGATCGAGCGAATGCACGACCTCGCGCTTTACATGGGGCGTGCTGTTTCGGCCCGTCCGGCCTTCGAGTTGCTGACGCCCGTCACTTTCAACTGCGTCTGTTTCCGTAGGCGGGATCGGGATGCCGCGGGACAACGCCGCATGCTGCAGGCCTTGCTGGACAGCGGCACCGCCTTTCTCGGGCCGGCCCTGGTGAAGGGACAGGCGGGACTGCGGGCCTGCTTCATGAACCTGCGGACCACGACAGAGGATGTCGACGTGATTCTCGACGCGCTGGAGACGACGTCCGCCTGAGCAGACGGCGGGTCGAGCTCGATACCCAATGATTCCGGCGACACAACCGCGGTTCCGGTCGGCAACCACGGTTTGTCGTGCCGTTTTTCCTGCATCGACTTCGCTGGCCTGGTGAGGTTGGGGTGGCAACACCCCCGCCCTCACTCCCGTCCGACGAGCTGTCTGCCGATGATGAGCTGCTGGATCTGCGTCGTGCCCTCGTACAGGCGCAGCAGCCGCACGTCGCGATAGAAACGCTCGACCTTGTACTCCTTGAGGTACCCCGCCCCGCCGTGGATCTGCACGCCGCGGTCGGCCACCCGGCCCGCCATCTCGGTGGAGAACATCTTGGCGCACGCCGCCTGCATGGTGACCTCCGGATCGCGCGCGCCATCGGGGCGCGCGTCGTAGCGGCGCGCCGCCGCCTGCACCAGCGACCAGGCGGCGAGCAGTTCGGCCTGGCTGTCGGCGAGCATCGCCTGGATCAGCTGGAAGTCGCCGATGCGCTGACCGAACTGGCGTCGCTCCCGGGCATAGCTGACGCTTTCCTGAAGGATGCGGTCGGCCATGCCGCAGGCCACCGCCGAGATGTGAAGCCGTCCCCGGTCCAGCACGCCCATGGCGGTGCGGAAACCGCGGCCCGGCACTCCGCCGATGATGTTGGCAGCAGGTACCCGCACGGCGTCGAGGCGGACGTCACAGATCTGTGTGCCGCGCTGGCCCATCTTGCGATCCGGCCTGCCCAGCGACAGTCCCGGCAGATCGGCCGGCACGATGAACGCCGAGATGCCGGCCGCACCCGGACCATCCGTGCGCGCCATGAGGGTGAAGGCGCCGGCGCGTGGCGCATTCGTGATGTAGCGCTTGGTGCCGGTCAGGAGGTACTCGTCCCCCTGGCGCACGCCGCGCGTCTGAAGCGAGGCGGCGTCCGACCCCGCGTCCGGCTCGGTCAGCGCGAACGAGACGATCAGTTCCCCGCTGGCGATGCGCGGCAACCAGGCCGCCTTCTGCTCCGGCGTTCCATCCATCAGGATGCCCTGGGATCCGATGCCGACGTTGGTCCCGACCACCGAGCGAAACGCAAGCGCCGCGTGGCCCAGTTCATAAGCGACGTCCACCTCCTGCAACAGGCTGAGCCCGATGCCGCCGTAGGCTTCCGGGATCGACAGGCCGAACAGACCCATGGTGCGCATGTCGTCGATGATGTCTGCGGGCACCTCGTCGCTTTCCTCCACCACGTTCTCGGCCGGGATGAGGCGTTCGCGCACGAAGCGGCGAACACTGTCGATCAGCAGGGAGAAGGTGTCGTCGTCGATGGACATGGTGGCTCACCGAAAAGTGCTGCTGGTACGTGACGGCGCTGCGGGGGCAGCCCGACCCGGATAGGGCCGGGGTGTGGTTCGCCGCGCCGCCGCTTCATTGCGACGCCCGGCACCCGGATCAGACCCGCCCCGCCACGGGGATGCAGGCTCCGGTGACCGCCGCTGCGCGCGCGGACACGAGGAACACCACCACCTCGGCCACCTGCGCCGGCGTCACCCACCGGCTGAAGTCCGCCTGCGGCATGTCGGCACGGTTGGCAGGCGTGTCGATGATGGAGGGCAGCACGGCATTGACCGTGACCCCACGGTCCTTCAACTCCTCCGCCAGGGCCTCGGTCAGCCGCGCCACCCCGGCCTTCGCTGCCGTGTAGGCGCCCATCCCGGTCGCCGCCTTCGCCGCCGCCATGGCGCCGATGTTGACGATGCGCCCCGTGCCGTCGCCCGGCAGATGCGGCAGGGCGGCACGTGCGGCACTCACGGCCGTGCGCAGATTCATGCCGTACATGAGATCCCAGGTCTCCACCGCCCCGCCCTCCAGGGTCTCCCAGCGGAAGCCGCCGGCCACATTGACCAGCCCGTCCAGACGCCCGAAATGCGCGACCACCTGCGCCAGGGCATTCACGGCCCCTTCGGGTGTGCCGACGTCGACCTGAGCGACGGCAAGGGCTGCCTCCAGCCCTCCCTCCGCCGGGGCGGCAGCGACGCGGTCCACCAGAGCCACCCGCGCACCAGCGGCGAGCAGCCCCCTCCCAACGGCCTGGCCCAGGGCACCAAAGCCGCCCGTGACCGCCACCACCCTGCCCGTCAGATCCAGCGTGATCACTGCTGTGTCCTCCATCGTGTCGATGCAATGACGCCATCGCGGGATGCCGCTTCGCCCCCGCCAGGCCGCCCGACCAACCACGCGGGCAACGCACGGCGGCAAAAGCGGCCCCCGCAACCCCCTCGGAAGGCGAGCGGGCGTTGCCCGGCGCCATGAACCCAAACTATAGTCCAGCGGTTTGGAACTGCCGACGCACGCGGCCCATTGGCCTGCGGCCGATCACCCGGCAGCGACCCACCGGAAGGGGAATCACCATGGATCTCGGCATCAAGGGCTTGCGCGTGCTCGTCACCGCAGGCGCGGCGGGCATCGGCCTGAAGGTGGTGGAGGCGTTTGTGGCCGAGGGGGCGCGCGTTCATGTGTGCGACGTCGACACCCAGGCCCTGGCCCGCCTGGCGGTGGCGCACCCCGGTGTCGGACGCAGCGCATGCGACGTCGCCGACCGCAGCTCGGTGAAGCAGATGTTCGCGGAGGCGCTGGCGTTCCAGGGAGGTCTGGACTGTCTGGTCAACAATGCCGGCATCGCCGGACCGACCGGCCCGGTGCACGAGATCGCACCCGAGGACTGGGACCGCTGCCTCGACGTGTGCATCACCGGCCAGTTCAACTGTACCCGTCTGGCGGTCGAGCCCCTGCGCCAGTCGACCAACGCTTCGATCATCAACCTGTCGTCCGCCGCCGGCAAGTTCGGTTTCCCGAACCGGTCGCCTTATTCCGCCGCCAAGTGGGCCGTGGTCGGATTCACCAAGTCGATCGCCATGGAACTGGGGCAGTTCGGCATCCGCTGCAACGCCATTCTCCCCGGTGTCGTGGAAGGCGAGCGAATCCGCAAAGTGATCGAAGCCAAGGCGGAGATCGCCGGGAAGTCTGCGGCGGAGATCCAGACGGCCTGGCTGGCCCACGCGTCGATCAAGGAGCTGATCCAGCCCGAGCAACTGGCCGACGTGATGCTCCTGCTCGCCTCCCCTCGCGGCGGCACGATTTCCGGACAGGCCATCAGCATCGACGGCAACCTGCAGGCGCTGGTCTGAGTCCGACCCGACGAGGCAGCATCGGCGGGGCGAAGAGATGTGTTGTGCCGACGGAATCGCTGCTACGGCACCCGGCCAGCCCGGTCGGGCGGTGTGACGCTGCAGCCCGCAGGCCGCACAGACCACCCGTACATGAGAGGATGATTCCATGACTCCCCCAGGCTCCGTCGTCAGTGTCGACTGGCTCCGCCAGCACCTCCAGGACCCAGGCCTTTGCGTCGTCGATGCCACAGTTCACCTGCCCGATACCGGTCGTGACGCCCGCGCCGAGCATCGGGCGGAACACATTCCCGGCGCCGGCTTCTTAGACTTCCAACGCGTTTCCGATCCTGCCAATCCGTTACCGCGCAAATACCCGCCCCGCGATGTGTTCGCGCGCGAGGTCGGGGCTCTGGGCATTGGCAATGACACGCTGGTCGTGGCCTACGATACCCCCGGTCTCTACAGCGCTGCGCGGGTGTGGTGGCTGTTCCGGCAATACGGATGCGACCAGGTATGCGTCCTCGACGGTGGTCTCAAGGCCTGGAAGGCGGCCGGGCTTCCCCTGGAGTCCGGCGAGGTGGACCGCACGCCAGTGCCCTTCGCCCCCGGAGTTGAGCGCGGTCTGCTCGCCCGCTGGGCCGATGTGCTCGAGGCATCCCGCTCTGGCACAGCCCAGATTCTCGATGCCCGAACCCCGGGCCGATTCGCCGGAACGGAACTGGACCGCTACCCCGGGACCCGACCCGGCCACATTCCCAACAGCCTCAACCTGTACTGGGCCGATCTTCTCGACTCGGGGACGCGTACTCTGCTTCCTGTCGAGGAACTCCGCCGCAAGCTCACCGCGGCGGGCATCACCGGCGCCCGACCGGTTACGGCCACCTGCGGCTCCGGCCTCACCGCCTGCATCCTTGCGCTGGCCCTGCACCTGACCGGACACGACGACTGGCAGGTCTACGACGGCTCCTGGGACGAGTGGGGAAGGCAGGCCAACCTGCCGGTGGAGAGCGCCGCGTCTGCCTGAATCAGGGTGACCGCCCCTGCACCGGATCGCCGGCAACCGCGAACCGCCCGGCCCCGAGATGGTGCAGGGTATGGAGGTCCCGGTTGTCGTCGCGGAAGTCCCAGCGTCCGTTGTCGAATATGCGCGAGTCGGCTGCCGCAGCGATCACCTCGGCGAAACAGGTGTCGTAGGCCTGTTCCGCATGGGGCTCGGGAATGAGCCGGCACTCGAGCCAGGCACAGCAGCCGGTTTCGATCACCGGAACCCGCAGATTCGGACTCCAGCCGGCAGCGATGCCGTAGCGCTCGAACTTGTCGCCGTCCCGGCCGCTGACACTGCCCACGGTCCAGGTGAGGTCGGCCAGCACCCTCCCCGGGATGCACAGGGCGAAGGCCCCCGTGGCCTCCACCAGTTCCCGCGTGTGGGTTTTTTTGTCGATCACCACGGCCACGCGAGGCGGCGTGAATTCCACCGGCATCGACCATGCAGCAGCCATCACGTTGCGCCCATTTCCGGCCGTACTGGTGACGAGCACCGTCGGTCCATGGTTGATGAGTCGGCTGGCGTGTTCCAGCCGAACTGGCTTCCAAGTCATCGGGACGCTCTCCTGTTGCAGTTGTCACGGAGGTTTCACGAGGTCGGCCCCGGGGCGCCGGGCGCATGCCGCGCCCCGGGTCACCCCTAACCCACAGGCGCTCCAGCGACCGCGGGGAAAGCGGTCGTCTCGCGACGAAATGTCCAGCGGGGAAGCGTCCCCGCGCCGGCGCCGACCGCGGTCAAACAAAGGCAGCAGGCGGCTGACATTTATATGTAACTTGTCTATGGCACCGGACGTGCTTTAATCACTGAACGCGTGAAAAAAACAGCGCTCCCGACAGGGATTTCACAAAAGCAACCGGCGCCTGACAAACCCTTGAATCACTTGCTCGCTCGCGATCTTCAGCCCACGGCGGGAAGCGCCGTGTTTTGGCCCGCGGCTCCCTCGACCCGCTGGTTTATCCCCTGTTATTGGAAGGGTTGACTTGGCCTCTACCGAGGGTCCCCGGCACCTGCTCATCGTCGACGACGACAACTTCCTGCGGACGACAGCGTCCCTGGTGTTGTCGCGCGCAGGCTATCGCACCACCGTGATGCAGCACGGTATGGAAGCGGTCGAACTGCTCCAGACCCAGGGCTTCGACCTCATCCTTTTGGACGTGATGATGCCCGATGTGGACGGCTTCGAGGTATGTCGCCGCATGCGGGCCGCGCCTCGGGGCGCCACGGTACCGATCCTGATGCTGACCGGGCTGGACGATACCGCGTCCATCGACAAGGCCTTCGAGTGTGGTGCCACGGATTTCGTGACGAAGCCCGTGAACTGGACGCTGCTCGGGTACCGCATCCGCTTCAATCTGCGCGCGAACGACGTCTCGGATGCCGCCATGCGCACCAGCGTGCAGCTGGCCGCCGCCCAGCGGCTCGCGGGGATCGGCAGCTGGGAATGGACACCCGCCACGGACACGCTCACCTGCTCCCAGGAACTGCTGCGCATCCTGGGGCGGGACAGAACCGGCACACCGGACCTGGACATGGGCGCATTCCTGGCGCACGTCAGCCCGGCCGACCGGGATCGCGTCCGCGAGCATCGTGAGGCCACGGCGCGATCCGGGCAACCTTACGAATTGCGTTTCTCCATCAAGGCGGCGGATGGTCGGCGTCTCGTGGTCCAGGAGAAGGCCGATCCACGGCGCAACAACGGGGGGGATGTGGTCACCGTGGCGGCCGTCATCCAGGACATCACCGACCGGGTTGTCGCCGAGGATCGCATCAACGAACTGGCCTTCCGGGATGCCCTCACCGGGCTGCCCAACCGGCAGTGCTTTCTCGACGAGGTCACGGCGCGGCTGCAACAGACGGAGCCGCGAGACCGGTTCGATGCGACCCTGTACCTGGATCTCGACCGCTTCCGCACCATCAACGACGTTCTCGGCCGCAAGGGCGGAGACGCCGTGCTGCGCCTGATCGCCGAGCTTCTGCGTGTCCTGCTCCCGGCATCCGCCAGCATGACGTGGCAGAACGGCCAGGTGGGCGCCTCCGACGTGCTGGCCCGCGCGGATGCCAACGCGTTTGCGATCCAGCGAAGCGGCTTTGCGGGCACGGAGGAGATCGGGCAGTTCTGCGAGTCTGTCCTCCGGGCGGTGGCGGAACCGATGAAGGTCGGGGAGTACGACCTGGGGGTGAGCGCCAGCATCGGGGTGGCTGTTCATGAGCCGCACGCGGATGTCGAGCGGGCTCGGTCAGCGACCACAGATCTTGCCGAATCGCTGCTGCAACGCGCGGAGCGCGCCATGTTCACCGCGAAATCCGGTGGTGGTGCGCAGTACCGGTTCTTCGATGCGGCCATGAGCCGGGCCGCGAGCCTGCGCGTGTCGCTTGAACACGAATTGCGGCGCGCCATCGGCGGCGGCGAGTTGCGCCTGCATTTCCAGCCCAAGATCGATGCCCTGCGCGGCACCATGGTGGGCGCCGAAGCGCTGGTGCGCTGGCACCATCCCGAGCGCGGCCTCGTGCCGCCCGGTGACTTCATCCCCCTGGCCGAGGAAACCGGCCTCATCGTGCCGCTGAGCGACTGGGTGCTGAGTACCAGCGTCCAGAACCTGCGGCGCTGGCAGGCATCCGGTCTCGCCACGGTGCCGATCGCGGTCAACCTCGCCAGCCCGCTGGTGATGCAACGTGACTTCGTGGATCGACTCGAGGAGATCACGCGGGGCTCCGGTGTCGACCCGGCTTCGATCATGCTGGAGATCACGGAGACGCTGCTCATGACTGACCTCGAGCGCACCACGGCGCGCCTGGCCGAGATCAAGCAGCGCGGCTTCAGCCTGTCCCTGGACGACTTCGGCACCGGCTTCTCGTCGTTGGGCTACCTCAACGCCTTCCCCATCGACGAACTCAAGATCGATCGCTCGTTCATCCGCGACATGACCAAGGGTGGACCAAAGTCGGCCATTGCCAACGTCATCATCGACCTGGGCCGGCGATTCGGGCTCGAGGTCGTGGCGGAAGGGGTCGAGACCCCGGAGCAGTCCGCGCTGCTGCTGGAACTCGGCTGCCCGCTGCAGCAGGGCTTCCTGTTCGCCAGACCGATGCCAGCCGATTTGTTCGAAACCGCGCTGGAAGCGGCTCAGAGGTTCAGACAATCCGCCGCATGACGCCACCGCTCAGGTCCGCAAGGACCGGGACCAAGTGAGAGCGACAGCCTCCCGCGCCAAAAACGGAAGCCTTTGAGGATCTTCGAAATGGTGGAGGCGGGGGTCGGAATCGAACCGGCGTAGACGGCTTTGCAGGCCGCTGCATGACCACTCTGCCACC
>JBEICA010000308.1:0-4206 GCA_040373665.1 Burkholderiales bacterium
GGCTGCTCGTACCGTCCCGAACCGCCGAGCACGGCCCCGTCGGAAATGATCACCTCGCCGCCCTGGTTCGAGAACACGCCGCTGTTGTCCAGCGTGCCACCGGGCAGCATCTTGAACCGGCCGGCGACGTTGTCGATGCGACCGGTGTTCACGGCCGTTCCGCTGAAGTCGGCACCGTTGAACTGGAGGTGACCCTCGTTGTGGAGTTGCCCGGAGACGATCGCGGGCGCCGAAGACCCGACGCCGGTGAAGAAGGCGCGGGAGTTCACGCCGTTGTTCAGGAAGCTGCCGGTCGTGGAGACGGCCCCCGAGATCGTGAGCTCGCCATGGTTCTGGAAGATGCCCGCGTTCGAGAGCGCCGTGCCGCTCGCCACACCCAGGTTCACGAAGCTGCCCTGGTTGGTCAAGGCGCCGGTGTTTGCCAGGCTCCGGTTCGTGAAGATCCCCGCGGCGTCGATGTCCAGCGCCGAGACGGCCACGCTGTTACCGGTCTCGTTGGTGAAACGCCCGCCCGAACGCAGAGACAGTGTGCCGCCGGTGACGTCGAGCCGACCCGCGATGGTGACGGTGCCTCCCTGTATGACGTGGTCGCCCCCCAGTTCGATGAATGCTCCGGGGCGCGCATCGAAATGCCCGCCGTCGTGCGCCCCGCCAGCCGACAGTTTCAACACCCCCGACTCGGACCGGACGACACCCAGGTTGTCGACGCGCATGCCGAGCACGGCCGTTCCGCTGCCCGCGGTCTTGACGACGGTGCCTTCATTGACGAGGCGGCCGTAGCCGGTGCCAGCACTGAAATCGCCGAGGATACGGAATTCAGCGCCGGCGAGGTTTTCGAAGGTGCCGCCCCCGCCCCAGTTGATCACGCCGCCGTGCCAGCGCGTCAGCCCCGGGCTGCGCAGACGGCCGTAGAGGCCGCGGTCAAGGGCCGTCGTGGCTTCGATCTCGATGCCACCCATCGCCGTCACACCGGCGATGCCCCTGAAGTTGCCGTGCACCCAGGCGATCGTGTCGAGCACGGTCACGGGCGAATCCGCCACGACGCTGCCCTGGCCGAGCATCTCCAGCGTCTGGATGGACGACGCCGTGGTCTTCGTCTGCGTGTCGAAGATCACGTCGCCGCTGACGAGTGTGAGCCGATCGAGCTGCACGGGGGACGCAGTCAGGAAGCGCAGCTCGCCGGAGGCTGCATCCACGCGCAGCCGGCCCGGCTGGGCACTGTTCCCCTTGAAGTCCAGGTAGGCATTGAAGCTGCCGCCGACCAGTTCGGTCTCGAACGCGTTGTAGGCGCCTTCGACAAGGTGCACGCCGCGCTGAAACACCACCTTGCCAGCCGAGCTGAGGCTGCTGGCGTTCTGAAGGGTATGTCCCCAGGGCCCGCCGAAGGTAAGGACTGAGCCGGCGGCGCCCCGAAAACGCCCCGAGTGAACTCCCGCCGGTCCGAAAGCCATACCGGCGCCGGCCGAGACATTCGCATCCCCCAAGTTGTCCACGGCGACACCGGACAACAGACCACCGCCGAGCATTCCATGGTTCACCAGCCGCGGCAGCGTGAACACGTTGGCTGTGCCTTGAAACATGAAGGCGGCGTCATTGAGCGTCCCGTAATTGAGGAACCGCGCTCCGGGCGACGGGTCCCAAACCGTCCCGGGGCCCACCTCCAGGCGCGGCCCGCCGATACCGTAGGGGCCGCCGAAGGTCCCGTGGAACTCGACCGTATGGCCTGCCCTGATGAACGGGTCGAATGTGACGCCGCTGCCGATACCCATGATCCGGGTCGTGCCACCGCCCCGGAACTCACCGCGTGCCGCACTCAGGCTCTGGACCTGCAACGTGCCCTGCGTTTCGACGATCCCCCCCTGCTCCAGATAAAGGTCGGCGATGAATCCGGCATCCGCCATCAGCGCCGCGCTGGTCTGGACTCTGACCTGCCCAAGGGCGCCGATGAGTCCGGGGCTCGCAAAACCCGAGATGAAGCCGCGATAGATGCTGTTGAACGAACTGATCGTGACCACCGACCCTGTCGGCGTCCGCGCCTCGTCTGCGGTTCCTGGCACACCCACCGGGCTCCAGTTGCCCGCTGCACCCCAATACACAGAACTGGCGCATTCCGCGCCTGGGTGGGCATTGCAATAGCCCGCCCAGTCGAGTGCGAACTGGAACTCGTGCCGTTCGGTGGATATGCCGTTGAACCACGCCGCGAGATAGACCGGGGCGTTGCCGGTGAGGTCGACGATGGCAGCCTCGCCCACATGCGGCGGCAGTGCGGCACAGGCCAGCAGCACGGCCGCGGCAAGAGGATGTTTCCGGAACAGCGGCGCTACCGCAGTGCGGGCGCCGCGACGGACGGCTTTTTCTTGGAAGGCATGGTCCACGACGGTCTCCTGTGTGTCGATCGGACACCGGTTTGGCCGCCGGTGGGTGCAACGCGCTCGGTTCAAACCGAACCGTCCGGACAGCGCCGACGGTCGATGACGAGACAATTTTTTTTTATTGAGTTCAATGTACTCGCGCGTATGTCGCGCCACCATCGGTCCAAGGTCGGTACGGATACCGACTTTGGTCGGTGGGGCGTTCGAGGCAGCGGGATGCAGCGGCGTCGGCCGGCCCCCTACGAGAGATCGCCGTGCCGTCCGGGAGGCTCCCGGACGACACAGCTACTCGTAGCGCAATGCGTCGGCGGGACGGGTGCGGGCGGCGCGCCAGCTGGGGTAGAGCGTCGCGAGCAGCGACAGGGACAGGGCCACGGCGGCGGTGAGCAGGACGTCGTCCCACTGCAGCCGCGAAGGCAGGTTGTCGATGCGGTAGACCTCGGCGGAGATGGCCTTGAAGCCGAAGGTGTGCTCGACCCACAGGGCCAGCGCCGGAACATTCCAGGCGATGAGCACACCCACCACCACCCCGATCGCGGTGCCGATCACGCCGATCAGCGCGCCCTGGATCATGAACACGCGCATGATCGTCCCGGGGGTGGCGCCCAGGGTGCGCAGGATGGCGATGGCCGCGGCCTTCTCGGTCACCGCCATCACCAGCGAGGCGACGATGTTGAAGGTCGCGATGGCGATGAGCAGCGACACCACCAGCACCACCATGCGCTTGGACGTATGGACGGCGTGGAACAGGTTGGCATTGCTGCGCGTCCACTCGGTGACGAACAGATCGGGCAGGCGATCGGCCAGCTGCCCCGCCACCTCGACCGAGCGCAGCGGGTCGTCGAGCTGCACCCGCAGGCCGGAGATGCGGTCCCCGAGGCGGTACAGCGTCCGCAGATCGTCGATGTGCATCAGGGCGAGCATGTTGTCGTAGTCGTACATGCCCACCGAGAAGGTGCCCGCCAGCTGCGCCGGCCGCATCAGCGGCAGCCGCCCGTCCGTGGATCCGCCGTCGCCGCGCGGCGCGATCAGCGCCAGCCGGGCGCCCGGCCGCACGTCCAGACCGCGCGCCAGCTCCGCCCCCAGCAGGATGGCCATCGAGCCGGCGCGCAGGTCGTCGAGCCGTCCCGACTGCATCTGGCGGTCGAGGTCGCTGGCGGCGCGCTCCAGTGCCGGGTCGATGCCCCGGATGATGGCGCCCTTCACCTTGCCGCCAACCGACAGCAGCACCTGCGCCTGCACGAACGGCGTCACGCTGCGCACCCCGGGCACCGCCCGGGCCGCCTCGGCCGCCTCACGCCAGCCGCCCAGGGCGCCGCCGAAACCGGTGATCTGCACATGCGGCGTCGCGCCGAGCACCCCCTTGCGGAACTCGTGCTCGAAGCCGTTCACCACCGACAGCACCACCACCAGCGCCGCCACCCCGAGCGCCACGCCCGCCATGGAGATGACCGAGAGAAAGGCAACGAAACGGCTCGCGCGACGCGGCCGGGTGTAGCGCAGGCCCAGACGCCACTCGACGTTCATGCCGTCACCTCGCGCGACCGCGGCAGTCGACTGTCAAGGAAGCAGAGAACAGGCAAGGAACGGCAGAGGGATCGCGGCGGCATGGCGCGAGTCTACCGGAGGGCGGGCCGCCGCTCGAAACCCGGACACAGGTGTGGCGGACTCCGGGATCAGGGCCCTGCCAAAGCCCTCAGCGCCGCGCGCGGCGCGCCAGCCACTCCTCGAGCCAGCGCGCCTCGACGCGCCCGGTGACCACCTCCACCCGTCCCTGGGCATCGAAGAGATAGGTGCGGGGCAGTTCGCCCCGCCAGCCGCGATCGATGGTGTA
>JBEICA010000040.1:0-17621 GCA_040373665.1 Burkholderiales bacterium
CGCAGGTCGACCTTCATGAAGTCGTCGATGCCGATGGTCGGCGCCACCGGCGCGGGCACGAACCCGCCCGCGGCGCCGGCGGCAGGCGCGGCGTCCGCCGGGGTCGTGTCCGTGGTCGTGGTGGCCGCCGTCGTATCCTTCTCCACTCGATTCTCCTGTTGCTGTGCATGGCGCTGGGGCGAATGCGTCTCCGGCGCGGGTTTGAGGCTCTCGCGGTTGGCCGCCACCAGGGCTTCGACAGCCTTGGCGTCGACCCGCGTCATGAGATGCGCATAGGCGTTGATGCGATGCGCCGGGGCCAGCGGCGTGCCGGCATCGCTCCAGGACAGGGGCGGTACGCCGAGAAACTGCTCCACCCGCGCGGCCACCCGCGGCAGGACCGGCTTCAGGGCGAGCGTGAGCAGGCGGAAGCCCTCCAGGGCCTGGGAGCACACCCATTGCAGGCGCGTCTCCGCGCCGGGTTGCTTCGCGAGCTCCCAGGGCTTTTCCTGGTCGACGAACTGGTTCAGTTCGTCGGCCGCCAGCATCACCTCGCGCAGGGCCTTCGCGAACTCGCGCTGGTCGTAGTGACCGGCGATGACCGGCAGGCGGGTCCGCAGCGATTCGACGGCCGCACATGGCTCGCCACCGGACAGCGAACCATCGAACCGCCGGGCGATGAAACCGGCGGCACGGCTGGCAATGTTGACGTACTTGCCCACCAGATCGCTGTTGACCCGGGCGATGAAGTCATCGAGATTGAGGTCGATGTCCTCCAGGGTCGGGCCGAGCTTGGCGGCGTAGTAGTAGCGCAGCCACTCCGGGCCCAGTCCGAGGGACAGGTAGCTGCCCGCCGTGATGAAGGTGCCACGGCTCTTCGACATCTTCTCGCCGTTCACCGTCAGGAAGCCGTGCGCGAACACCCGGGTCGGCGTGCGGTAGCCCGCGAACTGCAGCATGGCCGGCCAGAACAGGGCGTGGAAGTAGAGGATGTCCTTGCCGATGAAGTGCACCATCTCCGTATCCGAACCGGGACGGGCGAAGTCATCGAATGGCACCGCGGCACGCTGGGCGAGATTGCGGAAGCTCCCCAGGTAACCGATGGGCGCGTCGAGCCAGACGTAGAAGAACTTGCCGGGAGCGTCGGGAATCCCGAAGCCGAAATATGGCGCGTCGCGCGAGATGTCCCAGTCGTTGAGGCCCTGGTCGAACCACTCGCGGATCTTGTTGCGCGCCTCCTCCTGGAGGTGGTCGCCCTGCTGGGTCCAGCGCTCCAGGAACTCCCGGCAACGCTCGTGCGACAGGCGGAAGAAGTAGTGGTCCGAGGCCTTGCGCACCGGGGGCGCACCGGACACCACCGAGTACGGGTTCTTCAGGTCGGTGGGCGTATAGGTGGCGCCGCAGGCCTCGCAGGAGTCGCCGTACTGGTCGCGCGTGCCGCATTTCGGACACTCGCCCTTGATGAAGCGGTCGGGCAGGAACATCTCCTTGACCGGGTCATAGAACTGTTCCACCGAGCGGACGTCTATGTAACCACCCTCCCTGAGGCGGCGGTAGATGTCCTCGGACAGGGCGCGGGTCTCCGGCGAGTGGGTGGAATGGTAGTTGTCGAAATCCACCAGGAAGCCGTCGAAGTCGTTCTTGTGCTCCGCCCAGACGCGCTCGATGAGCTGCTCCGGGGTGATGCCCTCCTTCTCCGCCCGCAGCATGATGGCCGTGCCATGGGTGTCGTCGGCGCAGACGTAATGCACCTCGTGGCCCTGCATCTTCTGGAACCTCACCCAGATGTCGGTCTGGATGTACTCCACCAGGTGGCCGAAGTGGATGCTGCCGTTGGCATAGGGCAGGGCGGAGGTGACGAGCAGGCGACGTGGCATGGAGCAGTGACCTTTTTGCGAGTCCGCGATTGTAGCAAAGTGTGTACAATCGCTGCCCTCAAAATTATCGACAAATCATAGAGGTAGACGCATGCAGCTGAATGCCGACATGGTCCGGGAAGCCCTGCGATCGGTGGTCGACCCCTGGACCGGCAAGGACTACGTGACCGGGAAGGAGGCGCGCGACATCCGCGTCGAGGGCGGCGACGTGTCGTTGGCGATCGTGCTGGGCTATCCCTCGCGCGGCGTCCAGGACGAGATCCGGGGACGCGTGCTTGCGGCCCTGGCAGCGCTGCCCGGCGTGGGTCGCGTCGAGGTCGCGGTGTCGATGAAGATCGCCGCCCACCAGGGGTTGCGCGGCGCCCAGCGTGTCGAGGGAGTGCGCAACATCATCGCCGTGGCATCGGGCAAGGGCGGTGTCGGCAAATCCACGGTGGCCGCCAATCTGGCGCTCGCCCTGGCACAGGAGGGCGCCCGCGTCGGCGTGCTGGACGCCGACATCTACGGCCCCTCCCAGCCCACCATGCTCGGCATGCCGGGGAAGCCCCGGGTCGCCGAAGAGGGCGGCCGGAAGCAGTTCCTGCCGCTGGAGAACTACGGGGTGCAGGGCATCTCCATCGGCATGCTGATCGACGCCGACCAGGCCGTCGCCTGGCGCGGGCCCATGGCCACGGGCGCGCTGGAACAGCTGCTGCGCGACACGCGCTGGAACGACCTCGACTATCTCATCGTGGACATGCCGCCCGGCACGGGAGACATCCAGCTCACCCTGGCGCAGAAGGTGCCGGTCACCGGCGCGGTGATCGTCACCACGCCCCAGAACATCGCCCTGCTGGATGCGCGCAAAGGCCTGAAGATGTTCCAGAAGGTCAACGTGCCCATCCTTGGCGTGGTGGAGAACATGAGTCTGCACGTGTGCTCGAAGTGCGGCCACGAGGAGCACATCTTCGGTGAAGGCGGCGGCGAATCGTTCAGCGCCGACTACGAGGTGCCGCTGCTGGGTGCCCTGCCGCTGGACGGGCGCATCCGCGAGCAGGCGGATGCCGGGCAGCCCACCGTGGTGGCCGACCCCGCCAGCCGGGTGGCTCAGATCTATCGCGACATCGCCCGCCGCGTCGGCGTGCGGGTGGCCGAACTGGCGCGGGACACGAGCACGGTGTTCCCGAAGATCGTCATCCAGAACACCTGATCATCCGCATCTTTTTCCGCAGGCGGGGTGTGGCGCCCGGGCGTCGGGGCTACACTTCCGCCCTCGCTGGCGCCGGGGAGGCCGCATGAGCATCAAGTCCGACAGGTGGATCCGCCGCATGGCGACGGAGCACGGCATGATCGAGCCGTTCGAGCCGCGCCAGGTCAAGGAGGTGGACGGCCAGCGCGTGGTGTCCTTCGGTACCTCGAGCTATGGCTACGACATCCGCTGCTCGGACGAATTCAAGCTGTTCACCAATCTCAATTCCACCATCGTCGACCCGAAGAACTTCGACCCCAAGTCCTTCGTCGACGTGAAGGGCGGACACTGCATCATTCCGCCCAATTCCTTCGCGCTGGCGCGCACCGTCGAGTACTTCCGCATCCCGCGCAACGTGCTCACCATCTGTCTCGGCAAGAGCACTTACGCGCGCTGCGGCATCATCGTCAACGTCACCCCGTTCGAGCCCGAATGGGAAGGCTACGTGACGCTCGAGTTCTCCAACACCACCCCGCTGCCGGCCAAGATCTACGCCAACGAAGGTGTGGCCCAGGTGCTGTTCTTCGAGTCCGACCCGGACGACGTCTGCGAAACCTCCTACCGGGACCGCGGCGGCAAGTACCAGGGTCAGAGCGGCGTCACCCTACCGAAAATCTAGCGTCCGCGCCGGCGGCGCGGCAGGAGCAAGCAGGCATGAGATTCCGTTTCCCGGTCGTCATCATCGACGAGGATTTCCGTTCCGAGAACACTTCCGGGCTGGGCATCCGCGCCCTCGCAAAGGCCATCGAGGAGGAGGGCATGGAGGTGCTGGGCGTGACCAGCTACGGCGATCTGTCCTCCTTCGCCCAGCAGCAGTCGCGCGCCTCGACCTTCATCCTGTCCATCGACGACGAGGAGTTCTCCTCGCCCGCAGCGGCCGACACGGCCATTGCCGCGCTGCGAGACTTCGTCGCCGAGATCCGCTTCCGCAACGCCGACATCCCGATCTTCCTGCACGGTGAGACGCGCACCTCGCGGCACCTGCCCAACGATGTGTTGCGCGAACTGCACGGCTTCATCCACATGTTCGAGGACACGCCGGAATTCATCGCGCGCTACGTGGTGCGCGAGGCCAAGTCCTATCTCGAATCGCTGCCGCCACCGTTCTTCCGCGCGCTCACCCATTACGCCGCCGACGGCTCCTACTCGTGGCACTGCCCGGGGCACTCCGGCGGCGTGGCCTTCCTGAAGAGCCCGGTGGGGCAGATGTTTCACCAGTTCTTCGGCGAGAACCTGCTGCGCGCCGACGTGTGCAACGCGGTGGACGAACTCGGTGCCCTGCTGGACCACACCGGACCGGTGGCGGCATCGGAGCGCAACGCGGCCCGCATCTTCCACTGCGATCACCTGTTCTTCGTGACCAACGGGACGTCGACGTCGAACAAGATCGTGTGGCACTCCACCGTGGCGCCGGGTGACGTGGTGGTGGTGGACCGCAACTGTCACAAGTCGATCCTGCACGCCATCACCATGACCGGCGCGGTACCCGTGTTCCTCACGCCGACGCGCAACCACTACGGCATCATCGGTCCCATTCCGCTGGAGGAGTTCCGCATCGAGAACATCCGCCGGAAGATCGAGGCCAACCCGCTGCTGCGCGGCAAGGACCACAAGCCGCGCATCCTCACCATCACCCAGAGCACCTACGACGGAATCATCTACAACGTCGAGACCATCAAGGAGATGCTCGACGGAGAGATCGATACCCTGCACTTCGACGAGGCCTGGCTGCCGCACGCCTCGTTCCACGACTTCTACGGTGACTATCACGCCATCGGTGCCGACCGTCCGCGCTGCCGCGAGTCCATGGTGTTTTCCACCCAGTCCACCCACAAGCTGCTCGCCGGGCTGTCGCAGGCTTCGCAGATCCTGGTGCAGGAGTCGGAGAACCGAAAGCTCGACCGCGACGTGTTCAACGAAGCCTACCTGATGCACACCTCTACCTCCCCGCAGTACGCCATCATCGCCTCGTGCGATGTGGCCGCGGCCATGATGGAGCCGCCCGGGGGGACCGCGCTGGTCGAGGAGTCCCTCCTCGAGGCGATGGATTTCCGCCGCGCCATGCGCAAGGTGGACGAGGAATTCGGTGCCGACTGGTGGTTCAAGGTCTGGGGCCCCGAGCTCCGGTCCGACGAGGGGCTGGGCAGCCGCGAGGACTGGCAACTGGTTGACGACGACGCCTGGCACGGTTTCGAGAAGCTGGCGCCAGGCTTCAACATGCTCGACCCGATCAAGGCCACCGTGATCACGCCCGGCCTCGACATGGCGGGCAGCTTCAGCGACGGCATCGGCATCCCGGCGGCGATCGTCACGAAGTACCTGTCGGAGCACGGCGTCATCGTCGAGAAGACCGGCCTGTACTCGTTCTTCATCATGTTCACCATCGGCATCACCAAGGGCCGCTGGAACACCATGGTGACCGAGTTGCAGCAGTTCAAGGACGACTACGACAACAACCAGCCGCTGTGGCGGGTGCTGCCGGAGTTCGTCGCCAAGCACCCGCGCTATGAGCGGGTCGGGCTGCGTGACCTGTGCAACCGGATCCACGACATCTACCGGCGACACGACATCGCCCGGCTGACCACCGAGATGTATCTGTCCGACATGGAGCCGGCCATGAAGCCGGCGGACGCCTTCGCCCGCATGGCCCATCGCGAGATCGACCGGGTGCCGATCGACGAACTGGAAGGCCGTGTCACCGCGGTGCTGCTCACGCCCTATCCGCCCGGGATTCCCCTGCTCATCCCCGGCGAGCGCTTCAACCGCACCATCGTGCGCTATCTGCAGTTCGCGCGCGAGTTCAACACCCAGTTCCCCGGCTTCGAGACCGAGATCCACGGGCTGGTCGACGAGAGCGAGGACGGCAGCCTGCGGTACTACGTGGACTGCGTGCCTCAGTAGACGGTCGGGTGGCGCCGCCGCTCAGGCTGCGCGCTCGTAGTCGACGAAGGCGTAAGCCAGGCCGTCCCCGCTGCGGCCCTCGCTGCGTGCGCTGACCCGCCACGCGGAATGTTCGAACGCCGGGAAGAAGGCGTCGCCCGCCGGGGTGGCATCGACCTCGGTCAGCAGCAGGCGGTGCGCCAGCGGCAGTGCCTGGGCATAGATCTCGCCGCCGCCCACCACGAAGATCTCGGGCGCTTCCCCGGCCAGCGCGATGGCCGCCTCCAGCGACGCCACGACGTCGACGCCGGGATAGGCGAGCCCTGCCTGGCGCGACACGACGATGGTGCGCCGGCCCGGCAGCGGGCGGCCGATGGACTCGTGCGTCCGGCGACCCATGATCATGACGTGTCCCAGGGTCAGCGCCTTGAATCGCTTCAGGTCCTCGGGAAGGTGCCAGGGCAGGCGGCCGGAGTCTCCGATCACACCGTTGCGGGCGATGGCGGCGACGAGCGAGATGCGGGGGGACATGAGGGGATCAGGCGCGGGGCGGTGATGATCGAGCCGCGATTAGAACACGCCCGCCCGGTCAGTCCAGGGACGATGCCACCACCTCCGCCGCCAGCGTGCGCAGCCAGACGTGTGCCGGGCTCGCGTCGACGTTCTCGTGCCAGTAGAGGTAGCGTTCCAGCCCGGGTGTGGCGAAGGGCAGGGGCAGCAGTGCGTGGCCGAAGCGCTCGTTCAGCACGGCCGCGTGGCTGGCCGGCAGTGTCACGGCGAGATCCGTGCGGGCCACCACGCGGAAGGCCGCGAAATACTGCTGGCAGCGCAGCCTGACCCGGCGGCTCGCCCCCAGCTTCTGCAGCGCCACGTCCTCCAGGCCTGCGCCGCGACGGCGCGAGCTCACCAGGACGTGGTCCAGTGCGAGATAGGCCTCGAGGTCCGGGCCCGCGGCGATGGCGGGATGTCCCGCCCGCAGTGCCACCACCAGCGCCTCGGCACCCAGGCGCTTGGTGCGGATCGCGGCCGACACCGGCTGCAGCACGTCCACTGCAAGGTCCAGCGCACTAGAGGCCAGATCGGTCTCCAGGCGACGCCGGTCGAGGCGCACGGCGGCCAATTCCGCCTGTGGCGCCTCCAGCGCCAGCCGCGCCACCAGCGGGGGCAGCAGAACGGCCTCGAGCTCTGCGCGCGTCCCCAGCACGAAGCGTCGATGACTGGTGGCGGCATCGAAACGCTCGCGCCCGTCCAGCGTGCCCTCCAGGGCCCGCAGTGCTTCGCGCACCGGCGCGACCAGACTGCGCGCCAGTGGCGTGGGCACCATCGCCTGCCCCTGGCGCACGAACAGCGGATCGCCGAACAGCTCGCGCAGTCTCGCCAGGGCGTGGCTGATGGCCGGCTGCGACAGGTGCAGCTTCTCGGCCGCCCGCGTGATGCCGCCCTCGGCATGGATGGTGTCGAACACCACGAACAGATTCAGGTCGACCCGTGAGACATGCATGGCCTGGATGCCCGCCATTCGAAGAACGCATTGGAGCCATTGTCGCCGCGGGCCTAAGCTGGGGGCAATCCCATGTCGGGCGCACCCACAGGAGCCGCAAATGCATTTCGAGCATTCCCCGAAAGTGAAGGAGCTGATGGCCAGAGTCGATGCGTTCATGGATGAGCACATCTTCCCGAACGAGGCGAGGTTCGAGGCCGAGGTGGCCGAGGGTGACCGCTGGCAGCCGACCCGCGTGATGGAGGAGCTCAAGGTCAAGGCCCGCGCCCAGGGGCTGTGGAATCTGTTCCTTCCCGAGTCCGGGCACGGCGCCGGCCTGACCAATCTCGAGTACGCGCCCTTGGCGGAACTCATGGGCCGGGTGCAGTGGGCCTCGGAGGTGTTCAACTGCAGCGCGCCCGACACCGGCAACATGGAGGTGCTCGCCCGCTACGGCAACGAGGCCCAGCAGGCGCGCTGGCTGCAGCCCCTGCTGGCCGGCGAGATCCGCTCCGCCTTCGCCATGACCGAACCTGCCGTTGCCTCGAGCGACGCCACCAACATCCAGGCCAGTATCGTCCGCGAGGGTGATACCTACGTCATCAACGGCCGCAAATGGTGGACCTCCGGGGCCAACGACCCGCGCTGCAAGGTGCTCATATTCATGGGCAAGACCGCGCCCGACCATCCCAACCGGCACGAGCAGCAGACCATGCTGGTGATGCCGCTCGACACCCCGGGCATCAAGGTGCTGCGCCACCTGCCGGTGTTCGGCTATGACGATGCGCCGCATGGGCACGCCGAGGTGGAGTTCCGCGACGTGCGGGTCGGCGTCGCCGACTCGCTGCTGCTGGGCGAGGGGCGCGGGTTCGAGATCGCGCAGGGACGGCTCGGGCCCGGGCGGATCCACCACTGCATGCGTCTGATCGGCCTGTCGGAGCGGGCCCTCGAGCGCATGTGCCTGCGCACCCTGGACCGGGTCGCCTTCGGCAAGCCGGTGGCCGAGCAGAGTGTCACGCTGGAGCGCATCGCCGAGGCGCGCATCATGATCGACCAGACCCGGCTGCTGGTGCTTAACGCCGCCTACATGATGGATACCGTGGGCAACAAGGCCGCCCGCAAGGAGATCGCCATGATCAAGGTCGCGGCCGCCAACATGGCCTGCCGGGTGATCGACTGGGCCATCCAGGCCCACGGCGGCTGCGGGGTCACCGAGGACTCGGGTCTGCCCCACGCCTATGCCAGTGCGCGCACACTGCGTCTCGCCGATGGTCCGGACGAGGTGCACCGCAACCAGATCGGCAAGCTCGAGCTGGCGCGGCACAGGGTGAAGGGGGCCGTGTGAGCTCGGCGCCGCCCGCGGCGGAGGCAGGCGCAGGTTGCGATCACGGCGGCGGACCTCTGCTCGCTGCCGTGTTTGCCATGCCGATCGTGCGCGAACTGGGTCTGCGTTTCCCGAGCGTGGGCCCGGGGGAGGTGGTGGTGGAGATGCCGTACGAGGAGCGCTGGAGCTTCCGCCCGGGGCAGTTTCAGGCGACGCCGGTGTTCGCCGTGGCGGACTTTGCAGGAGTCTGTGCCGCAGGGACCCTGCTGCCCCCGGGCGGTTCCGTGTCGACGGTGGACTGCACGCTCAAGCTGCTGGCACCGGCGCTGGCGGGCATGCTGCGGGCGCGAGGCAGGGTGGTCAAGGAAGGCCGCCTGCTCACCGTGTCCGCGGTGGAGGTTTTCGGCGGGGACGGCGACACGCTGTGTGCCACTGCCCTCGTGACGGCCCGGAACATCCCGCCGGGCCGTTGACCGGGGCTGTCAGCGCAGCACGTTCAGCAGTTCCACCTCGAAAACGAGCACGGCGTTGGGCGGGATGACCCCTCCCGCGCCGCGGCTGCCATAGGCGATGGCGGGCGGGCAGGTGAGCTTGGCCTTGCCGCCCTCCTTCATCTTCGCCACGCCCTCGGTCCAGCACTTGATGACGCGGCCCAGGGGAAATTCGGCCGGCGCGTTGCGGGCGTAGGAACTGTCGAATTCGCGGCCGTCGGGGAACATGCCCTTGTAGTGCACCTTGACGGTGTCCGCCGCCGTGGGGCTGGCGCCTTTGCCGTCCTTCAGCGATCGATACACGAGACCACTTTCGGTGACAACCGCGCCGGGCTCGCCGGCGGCGGCCTTGAGTACATCGGCATCCGCCAGGGCGGACGTGGCGGAGGCGAACAGGACGGCGGCTACACAGGCGTTGATGCGTGCTTTCACGGTGGGCTCCGGAATGGGTGGGGGGAGCGGATCATTCCACGCAGCGACGGGACAGGCAAACGCGCGCTCGGGACCCACCGTCTGCCCGGGTTGGGGGAGCACTGCCGGGCCGGGGAAGTGCGCTCAGGCGACGGCGTGGACAGCCAGCAACGCCTCCTCGGTGATGCCCAGCATGGTGTCGATCTCGTCCGGTGTGACCGTCAGCGCCGGCATCAGGCGCAGCAGGTTGGGCCGCGGAGCGTTGAGCAGCAGCCCCATGTCGCGGGCCCTGTCCACCACCGCGCCGGCGATGTCCTGTTTCAGGTCGATGGCGATGAGCAGGCCGCGTCCGCGCACCTCGCCCAGACCATGTTTCGCCGACAGCGCAGACAGGCCCTGCGTCAGCCGCAGGCCCAGCGCGTTGACCGAGGCAAGAAAGCCGGGGGCCGTGACCGCGTCCAGTACCGCGCTGCCCACCGCGGTCATGAGGGGATTGCCGTTGTAGGTGCCCCCCTGGTCGCCGTGGGAGAAGCAGGACACCGCGTCGGTGGCCACCAGGGCGGCCAGCGGCACGCCACCCCCGAGCATCTTGCCCAGGCTCATGATGTCCGGCGCCACGCCGGAGTGCTCGTAGCCCCAGAGCCGGCCCGTGCGGCCCACGCCGGTCTGCACCTCGTCGACGATGAGCAGCAGGCCGCGTTCGCGGGTGAAGGCGCGCAGCGCGCGCATGAACTCGTCCGTGGCCGGGATCACGCCGGCCTCCCCCTGGACGGGCTCCAGCATGACGGCGACCGTCTTGTCCCCCACCAGACGCTCCACCGAGGCGAGGTCGTTGAGGACTGCCTTGGGGAAACCCGGCACCTTCGGCTCGAAAAGATCACGAAACTGCGGCTTGCCGGAGGCCGACATGGTCGCCAGGGTCCGGCCGTGGAAGGAGTTCTCGAAGGTGATGATCTCGAAGGCGCCGCCGCGGTTCAGCGCGCCCCACTTGCGTGCGAGCTTGATGGCGCCCTCGTTCGCCTCCGCACCGGTATTGGCGAAGAACACGTGGTCGAACACGCTGTTGCGCACGATGCGCTCGGCCAGCCCGATGGAGGGCTCGTTGTAGAACGCCGGGCTCGGCGTGATGAGCCTGCGCGACTGCTCGGCCAGCACCTCGGCGATCACCGGCGGACAGTGGCCCAGGCAGTTCACCGCCCAGCCCTGGACGAAATCCAGGTAACGCTTCCCCGTGTGGTCCCACAGCCAGGAACCCTCGCCGCGCACGAAGACGATGGGAGGACGGGCGGTGATCTCCATCAGTGCGGAGATGGGAAAGTCGCTGAATTTCATGGTTTTGCTCTCGGGTGGGCGCGGCGGATCATGCCACGGCGCCGACGGTATTCCCGCCGCACGCATTTCACCCGATTTTCCGGTGCCGCCGACGCCATGGTCAAGGATGGCACCGCCGTTCGTCCAGCCTGGGGCCCATTCCCGCACGGGTTGCCACCGGAAAAGCCGCGCGCGTCGTTGCAAAGCCTCGCCGGGGCCCAACCCCGGCTTCGTCTTGCGCCTGGCTCGCGACTTTTCGGGTGGCAACGCATCTGGCGTCCGTCGTGGGGACAGGACACTAGACGCGCCTGCCGCCCGATCCGGCCGCCTGCTTGGCGGCGAGCCTCTGGTCGAAGCGCGCCCGGTCGATGACGAAGCGCTCGTGACGGCCGCGCGAGATCACGTCCACGCCGTCGTGGGCCTCGACCGTGAACACGAGTTTCCTGCCTTCGACGGCCACCAGTTCCGCCGTCACGGTGACCTCCATCCCCGGTGGCGTGGCGGCCTCGTGGCTGAAATCCACGTGCGTGCCCACGGTCTGCTCCGCCGGCCAGTCGAGGTGCGGCAGCACGGTCTCCAGGCAGGCCCACTCCAGCAGTCCGACCATGAAACCGGTGGCGAACACCTCGGGCATCTGCCGGAAGGACGGCGCCTCCGGGTAGAGCGCCGGCACCGTCTTCGACGGCGGGACGGTGAATTTCATCACGTGCCGGAGACCCGGCTTCAAAGTGTCCTTCATCGGGTGTCCTCGCGGGTGACCGGCGGCCGGTTCAGACCGCCACCGGGGCCGTGATGTGTGGGTGCGGGTCGTAGCCGGTCAGGGTGAAGTCCTCGTAGCGGAAGGCGAACAGGTCGCGTACCTCCGGGTTGAGGTGCATGCGGGGGAGGGGCCGAGGCTCGCGCGACAGTTGCTCGCGCGCCTGATCCAGGTGGTTCAGATACAGGTGGGCGTCGCCGAAGGTGTGGATGAACTCGCCCGGGGCGAGCTCGCACACCTGCGCCACCATGAGGGTCAGCAGGGCATAGGAGGCGATGTTGAACGGCACCCCCAGGAAGATGTCGGCGCTGCGCTGGTAGAGCTGGCAGGACAGCCGGCCTTCGGCAACGTAGAACTGGAACAGCGCGTGGCAGGGCGCGAGCGCCATGCGCGGGACGTCTGCCGGATTCCAGGCGGAAACGATGAGCCGGCGCGAATCCGGCGTGCGCCGGATGTCGGCCAGAACCTGCGAGATCTGGTCGATGCCGCTGCCGTCCGGTGCCGGCCACGAGCGCCACTGGTGGCCATAGACCGGGCCCAGTTCACCGTTCTCGTCGGCCCATTCGTCCCAGATGCTGACCCCGTTTTCCCTCAGGTAGCGCACGTTCGTGTCCCCGGCCAGGAACCACAGCAGCTCGTGGATGATGGACTTCAGGTGCAGCTTCTTGGTGGTCACCAGCGGGAACCCGCGCGCAAGGTCGAAGCGCAGTTGCGCGCCGAACATGCTGAGCGTGCCGGTGCCGGTGCGATCGGTCTTGCGGGTCCCGTGCTCGAGCACCTGGCGCATGAGATCGTGATACTGCTGCATGTGGGAACCTGTCGCCACGACGGATATTGTCGAACGCGGAGTGTAGCCGAAGGCGCCGCCACCGCCGCCCGCCGGGGGCGGTGGCGGCGGGGCGGCGTGGTACCCTGCCGGCTTTGTCAGTCCAGGTAAAGACGATGTCGGGAAACACGCTGGGTCGCTCCTTCTGCGTCACCTCTTTCGGCGAGAGCCACGGGCCGGGGATCGGCTGCGTGGTGGACGGTTGCCCGCCGGGCATGGCGCTGTCGGCGGAGGACATCCAGGTCGATCTCGATCGCCGCAAACCCGGCACCTCGCGCTTCGTGACCCAGCGCAAGGAGAGCGACACGGTGGAGATCCTGTCGGGGGTGTTCGAGGGGCGTACCACCGGCACCCCGATCGCCCTGCTGATCCGCAACACCGACCAGCGCAGCCAGGACTACGGCAACATCGTCGATACCTTCCGCCCCGGACACGCCGACTACACCTACTGGCAGAAGTACGGCATCCGCGACCACCGCGGCGGCGGGCGGCAGTCGGCGCGCGAGACCGCGGTGCGCGTCGCCGCCGGCGCCATCGCCCGCAAGTGGCTGCGCGAGCGCCACGGTGTCGAGGTGCGCGGCCATCTGTCCCAGCTCGGGCCGATCCCGATCGGTTTCCGCTCCTGGGACGTGGTGGACACCAACCCCTTCTTCAGCGCCGATCCGGAGGCCGTGCCCGAGCTCGAGGCCTTCATGGACCGGCTGCGCAAGTCCGGCGACTCCGTCGGCGCGAAGATCACCGTCGTCGCCTCCGGTGTGCCGGTGGGGTGGGGCGAGCCGGTCGACGACAAGCTCGACGCCGACGTGGCCTACGCCATGATGGGCATCAACGCCGTCAAGGGGGTGGAGATCGGAGCCGGCTTCGCCTCGGTGGCGCAGCTGGGTACCGAGCACGGCGACGAGATGACGCCGGAGGGCTTCCTGTCCAACAACGCCGGCGGCATCCTCGGCGGCATCTCCACTGGCCAGGACGTCGTGGTCCACGTCGCCATCAAGCCGACCTCCAGCATCCGGCTGGCGCGGCGCTCCATCGACAAGGTCGGCCAGCCGGTGACGGTGGAGACCTTCGGGCGTCACGACCCCTGCGTCGGCATCCGTGCCACGCCGATCGCCGAGGCCATGCTGGCCGTCGTGCTCATGGACCACGCGCTGCGCCACCGCGCCCAGAACGCGGACGTCGCCGTGGCCACGCCGCGCATCGCGGCGCAGGCGCCGGAGGGCGCGCGTGCCCGCTTCCCGCTGCGGCCGAGCCGCGCCTCGACCGACCCGCATGAGGGCTGAGCGGCCTCGTCGCCGGGCCTCGGGCGCATGAGCCTCGGGGGGCGGCTGCAGGACATCGCGGGTACCCCCTGGCGCCCGGTGTCGGGCGCGGCGCTCGGGGGAGTCGCGCTCTTTGCCCTGCTTTGTGCCTGGATGGCGCACACCGGCGAGCGCTGGGTGCATCTGCTCGACGGCGCCAATCTGCTGTTCCACGAGGCTGGCCATCCTTTCTTCGGGCTGCTGTTCGGCGACGACTTCACGGTCTACGGGGGCACCCTCGGCCAGCTCGTGTTTCCCGCCGTCGCGGCCGTGTCCTTCTGGCTGCGGCGCGAGGCTGCGTCCTTGGCCGTCGCCCTGATCTGGCTCAGCGAGAACCTCTGGAACATCGCCCGCTACGCCGCCGACGCCCGGGCCCAGGCCCTGCCGCTGGTCGGTGGCGGAGAGCACGACTGGACCGAGATCCTGTCCCGCTGGGGTCTGCTGGAACATGACGGCGGCGTGGCCTCGTTGATCCGTTTCGCGGGCTGGCTCGGCGTGATCGCCACCCTGACGTGGCTGGTGCACCGCTGGCAGGACGCGCGCTGAGCCGCCGTGACCGCACCCGCCCGGACATTCCGGCAGGCCAGTCCTGGACATGAGCACCGCCAGCGCGGGCGACAGAACGCCCGGCGCGAGGACGGGCCGCCGCCGCGGTGGTGTCATTGCCGCCGGGGGCCAGTCCTGACGACCGGCCGGTGGCCGACCCCTGTCCGGACATGAGCATGGCGCGCGCGCCGGCAGTGCGGCTGTCCGGCTTCTACTTCTTCTATTTCGCCTTCCTCGGCGTGTTCGCGCCGTTCTGGCCGCTGTACCTCAAGTCGGTCGGAATGAGCGCGGCCCAGATCGGCACCCTGCTCGCGCTGGTGCCGCTCACCCGCGTGGCCGGCCCGGCCGTCTGGGGCTGGCTGGCCGATCATCGTGGACGGCGCGCCCCCATCGTCCGGCTCACCGCGGTGGCCACGCTGCTGGTGTTCGCGGGGGTGTTCGCCGGCAGCAGCTACGCCTGGCTGTTCGCGGTCATGCTGGCGATGAACGTGTTCTGGTGCGGCTCGCTGCCCCTTGTCGAGGCCACCACCATGGCCCATCTCGGCGATCGGGTGGGCGGCTACGGGCGCATCCGCGCCTGGGGTTCGGTCGGGTTCGTGGCCACCGTCGTCGGCGGTGGCACCCTGCTGGATCTGGCCGGGGTCCGCTCGCTGCCGTGGCTGATCCTCGCCCTGCTCGGCCTGCACGCGGCCTCGGCTTTCGGCGTGCCGGAGGCGCCGCGCCACGGCCACCACGACGACGCCCGTGGTCTGCGCGAGATCCTGCGGCGTCCCGAGGTGCTCGCCCTGTTCGCCGGTTGCTTCCTCATGTCCGTCGCCCACGGCCCGTACCACACCTTCTACTCCATCTGGCTGGTGGAACATGGCTACACCAAGACTGGGGTCGGCATGCTGTGGGCCTTCGGCGTGGTGTGCGAAATCGCGGTGTTCTTCCTCTGGACGCGTCTGTCGGCCCGCTACGGCCCGCGCACGCTGCTGCTGTTCGCCCATGCCACCGCCGCGCTGCGCTTTCTCGCCGTCGGATGGGCACCGAGCTGGCCGGTGGTCGTCGTGCTGGCCCAGGCGGCCCACGCCGCCACCTTCGGTCTGTTCCACGGCGCCGCAGTGGCTCTCACGCACCGGTTCTTCCGCGGACGGCACCAGTCCAAGGGCCAGGCCTTCTATTCGGGCATCGGGTTCGGTGCCGGCGGGGCCGTGGGCGGTCTGGCCAGCGGTTTCCTCTGGGACCACGTCGGCGGACCGTGGACCTTCACGGCCGGGGCGCTTGCCGGCGTGGCCGCCTGTCTGGTGACCTGGCGCTGGCTGCGGCTGCCCGACTGAGGCGAACGCGTTGGCGTCGCCGGGCGTGAGATTCCGCCCTGCGCCGTGCTGGTGGCGGGTCGGGCCCGGGCCAGGCCGGTGGGGGGCTTGTGCCATAATCGAGGGCTCTTTGGAGAGCACCCCCCATGCAACCCCAGACCCTCTACGACAAGCTCTGGTCGAGCCACGTGGTGCGGGAGGAAGCCGACGGCACCGCCCTCATCTACATTGATCGTCACCTCGTGCACGAGGTGACCAGCCCCCAGGCCTTCGAAGGTCTGAAACTCGCCGGCCGCAAGCCCTGGCGGGTGGACTCGGTGGTGGCCACCGCCGACCCCAACACGCCGACCCGGGACTGGGACCAGGGCATCCGCGACCCGATCTCGCGCCTCCAGGTCGAGACGCTGGACCACAACATCCGCGAATTCGGTGCCAAGGCCTACTTCCCGTTCCTCGATGAGCGCCAGGGCATCGTGCACGTCATCGGCCCCGAGCAGGGCGCCACGCTGCCCGGCATGACCGTGGTGTGCGGCGATTCCCACACCAGCACCCACGGAGCCTTCGCCGCCCTGGCCTTCGGCATCGGCACCTCGGAAGTCGAGCACGTGCTCGCCACCCAGTGCCTGAACATGAAGAAGGCCCGCAGCATGGCGGTCGAGGTCGAGGGCACGCTGGGCCGCGGCGTCACCGCCAAGGATGTGGTGCTGGCGGTCATCGGGCGTATCGGCACCGCCGGCGGCACCGGCCATGCCATCGAGTTCCGTGGGTCGGCCATCCGCGGCCTGTCCATGGAAGGCCGCATGACCCTGTGCAACATGGCCATCGAGGCCGGCGCGCGCGCCGGCATGGTGGCGGCCGACGACAAGACCATCGACTACCTGCGCGGCCGCAGCTTCTCCCCCTCGGGCGAGCAGTGGGAGCGCGCCGTGGCCTGTTGGCGCACCCTGCACAGTGACGAGGGCGCGGTGTTCGACAAGGTGGTGAGCCTGCGCGCCGAGGATATCGCGCCACAGGTGACCTGGGGCACGTCGCCCGAGATGGTGGACAGCGTGCTGGCCCATGTGCCCGATCCGGCCGCGATCGACGACCCGGTGCGGCGCCAGTCCCTGGAGCGCGCGCTGCGCTACATGGATCTGCAGCCGGGCACGCCCATCACCGACATCCGTATCGACAAGGTGTTCATCGGCTCGTGCACCAACTCCCGCATCGAGGATCTGCGTGCCGCGGCCGAGGTGGTCAAGGGGCGCCACGTGGCTGCCGGCGTCAGGCTCGCCATGGTGGTACCCGGCTCCGGTCTGGTGAAACGCCAGGCCGAGAGCGAGGGTCTGGACCGGGTGTTCCGTGATGCCGGCTTCGAATGGCGCGAGCCCGGCTGTTCCATGTGCCTGGCGATGAACGACGACCGTCTCGAGCCCGGGGAGCGCTGCGCCTCGACCTCGAACCGCAATTTCGAGGGACGACAGGGCGCAGGCGGGCGCACCCATCTGGTAAGCCCGGCGATGGCTGCTGCCGCCGCCGTCGCCGGCCATTTCGTCGACGTCCGCCAACTCCAGGCCTGAGGCTCACCATGGAAAAATTCACCGTTCTGCAGGGCCTGGTGGCGCCGCTGGACCGGCCCAACGTCGACACCGATGCCATCATTCCGAAGCAGTTCCTGAAGTCGATCAAGCGCAGCGGGTTCGGCCCCAACCTGTTCGACGAGTGGCGCTACCTGGACCACGGCGAGCCTGGCATGGACCCGGCGAGCCGGGTGCCGAACCCCGATTTCGTGCTCAACCAGCCGCGCTACCACGGCGCCAGCGTCCTGCTGGCACGGGAGAACTTCGGCTGCGGGTCGTCGCGCGAGCACGCGCCCTGGGCGCTGATGGACTTCGGCATCCGCGCCATCATCGCCCCCAGCTACGCCGACATCTTC
>JBEICA010000352.1:0-3237 GCA_040373665.1 Burkholderiales bacterium
CCAACGTTCACGTTCCTGCTCCGGACAGCCGCCCCGTGGACATGTGGACAGGCTCAAAGGCAGCCTGCCCACATGCCCACCGGGCTCGACGACGACAAGCAATTTTGACTGTTGGGTTCCACACGAAACGACGAGGGGCCCGCCTGACCAACCCGAGCCTCGGGCTGGTGGCTGAAACAACTACGCTGGGCACCAACGGCCGCTGGCGATCCTGGGCAAGACGCGGACAACGCAGGCTGGAGCGGCCGCGCCGCGCCCAGTCCGCGTCAATTCGCCTTGCTGCCCGGCGTCGGCTCCATGAATGCCAGCGGCTCCTCATCGAGAGCCCTCATGGCTTCGTCGAAGGCTTCTTGGTCGGTCTCGAATTCGTTGTCCCACACGTGCGAGGTGCCGGCTGCGTCCACCATCTCCAGGATCCAGTCGCTCTCGTCACCCTTGTAGATGTGGACCGCCACCGTCACGCCGTTGCGCGTGACTGTCTGGTTCAACGGGGACTGGATGAGGACGCGATCGTCGTCGTCTGATCCTCCCTCGTCACTCCAAGCGTCTTCGTCATCGTCATCGCCTTCAGCAACTGGTCTGGCGGTGAAACGACGCGACTCGACGAAGGTCAGGTGCTCGATGCGCCGCGCCCGCACGAGTTTGCATGATTGGATGACGCGGTTGATCGCCTCGTCAGCCGTGATGGTCAGTTTCTGGATGTTGCGCAGCAGATCGGTCAATTCCTGTGCAGGCGCGGCCTTGGATTCGTCATTCAGCAGCGCCGCAACGCCGGCGAATATGGCGTGAATCTCGGCCAGGACGGTCAGGGCATGGTGCGCCTTCTCGGGCATGTCCATCTGCTCGTCGTCGCCAAACAGCCCGTCCACGAACCCCGCAAGCTCCTGCTGCCGCGCAAGAGCCAACGCCAGCAGCGCCTGCCGCGTAGGCTTGACTTCAGAGCGTGGCAGGCGAAAGGGGCTGCGGGCGTTCTGGTGTTCGGACAACCGGTTCCACCAGCCCCCCAGCAGCGTTTGGAACAATTCTTCGGCCTCCACCTCGGAGGCTAACTCGGGTAACTCGCCGCCCCAGGCCTGCGTGACCCATTGGATGGGGGACACCTCCATGCGCGGGCTGGCGATGGCGCCGAGGAACCTCATGCGCAGCACGTGCATCGGGGTGGGACATCGGTGGCGGGTGAGCAGCGTCTGTACCTTCTGGTCCGTGACACGGGCGGAAAAGGGGTGGTCGGGAGGTGGCATGGCCGATGTGCATGGCAAGGATGATCGATACGCCACATTCTGCGACGCAAGAGGTGGCCTCTGTCGTTTTGTCGCGTACGGGGGGTCAAATGAGCGAATGGGATTCCGGTTCGTGCGCCGAGGTGCACGGTCGTCGGCGGGCGGAGAGCGCCCGTCGCCTGCGGCCTGGCCATCAACCTGCTGCTGGAGCAGGGCTTCAGGCTGCGCGAGTGCCTGCAGATGCCTCCTGACTGACGGCTACGGCACCGTCCCCTCCGCCCCGCCGGCCCGCCCTGTGATCTGGATGCGCACGGGCACCGGGCTGAAGGAGGAGTTGTTTCCGTCCGGGGTGATGGTGTCGTTGAGAGCAGAGCAGCCGCGCGGGCGTCCATGACAGACGGCGCGCCGCAAAGGCCTGTTGCGGCAGATGGGGCCGTCCCGCGTCGATCCGATCACTGTGGCGCTGCGGCATCAAGGCTGGCTTGAAACACAGTACTGTATGCGAGTACAGTATCGTCTGTTCTGAAGGAGACCGACATGCAGCACCACACCTTGCGCCAGCACTACCGCCCCGAAGCAGAGCGCCTGCCGAACTGGCTGCGTCGCCTGTGGCTCTGGTTCTGAGGCCGCGGTCCGGGGCGCCCGCGTGCGCCGCCAGGACCTCCGCCACGGGGCGCGCGGCGTGGGATCATGGGACTGACGAACAGCGTCCAGGTCCAGATGAACGTTCTCTTCGTCCACCAGAACTTCCCGGGTCAGTTCCCGCACCTCGCGCCGGCGCTCGCTGCCCAGGGCCATCGCGTGGTCGCGCTGCACATCAACGCGGCCCCTGCGCTGCCCGGCGTGGAGATGGTGCGCTACCGGGTCGAGCCGCCGCGGCGCTCGGGCGGTGCCCACCCCTGGCTGGGCGACCTCGATACCAAGGTGCACCGCGCCGAGGCGGCGTGGCGGGCGGCGCGCGGGCTGAAGGAGGGCGGCTTTGCGCCGGACGTCATCGTGGCCCATCCGGGTTGGGGCGAGAGCCTGTTCCTGAAGGACGTCTGGCCGGCGGCGCGGCTCGGGATCTATTGCGAGTTCTACTACCGCATGGAAGGCGCGGATGTCGGGTTCGACCCCGAGTTCCAGCGCGTCGAGCCCGAGCAGGCCTGCCGCCTGCGGATGAAGAACGCCAACTTCGAGTTGCATTTCCCGCTCGCGCAGGGCGGCTTGTCGCCCACCTCGTGGCAGCGCTCGGTATTCCCGGAGTCCTTCCAGCCGCGCATCGACGTCATGCACGACGGGATCGACACGCTGCGGGTGCGGCCCGACCCGAGCGCCAGCCTCGAGCTCGGCACCCGTGCGGGAGAGAGGATCGCGCTTCGCGCCGGCGATGAGATCATCACCTTCGTCAACCGCAACCTCGAGCCCTACCGTGGATGGCACATCTTCGCCCGCGCCTTGCCGGCGCTGCTGAGGGAGCGACCGCACGCCCGGGTGCTCATCGTCGGCGGCAACGAGGTCAGCTACGGCGCGCCGCCGCCCGCTGGGCCCGACGGTGCGAGCCGCACATGGCGGCAGGTGATGCTGCAGGAGGTGCAGGGAGAACTGGACCTGTCGCGCGTGCACTTCCTCGGCCGCATCCCCTACGGACGCTTCGTCACGCTGCTGCAGGTGTCCATGGTTCACGTCTACCTGACCTATCCCTTCGTCCTCAGCTGGAGCCTGCTCGAAGCCATGAGCGCGGGCAGTGCCATCGTGGCGAGCGACACCGCCCCGGTGCGAGAGGCGGTCATCGACGACCATACCGGGCTGCTGGTCGACTTCTTCGACGGCGAGGCCCTGGTGCGGCGTGTGGTGGAGTTGCTGGAGCAGCAGGCGCTGCGCGCGCGCCTCGCGCAGGCCGCGCGCCTGCACGCGGTGCAGCACTACGACCTCCGGCGCAAGTGCCTGCCGGGACAGCTCGAGTGGGTGAAACGTCTCGCTGGCTGACCCTCCCGCCCTGCGGGGTAACCCCCGCGCCCGTGCACCGCGCGCACGA